>JAHKKQ010000010.1 GCA_020027805.1 Candidatus Dadabacteria bacterium | reverse complement strand
TATATCGACGGCGGTGACGTTCCCGTATCCCTGATCGAGAAGATAATCTATCAATGTCGATGCGCCCGCGCCGACGTCCAGGACGGGGTCGTCTTTTCCGATCAGGCATTTCGATATCAGGCGTATGGAGGGTTCTGAAGCCGCTTCATACCAGCCCAGGCTGTTTATCTCATTTGAGGCGTAAACGTGGTTCCAATGATCTTTCGTCCCGGCGTTCATATCATGCTTACCTTATTATCTCTATCGATTCTTTTTCCCGACGACCGCGTACAAGCCCGCATATTTTTATCGCGGGTTTCAAAGACTCCTTTCCCCGTAATTCCCAGAAAGTATTCTTCCTTTACAATCTCGTAAAGTTCCGCAATGTAGTCTCTGATCTCATCGACATCCGTGTGCAGCACTCTCCCGAAATACGAATCCTTATCTTCCGACTGCTCATGGAAATACCGTGACGACGGATTAAGCATGAGCGCGAGGAGCTTTCCGCCCGGTTTGGTCACTCTCCACGATTCCCGAACCGCTTTTTTATAATCGGCTATGAATTCCAACGCCGCCACATATAAAACACCGTCGAAAGACGCGTCATCGAATTCCAGATTTTCAGCGTCACCCACGACAAACTTTTTATCGCTTCTTTTCCCGGCCTCCGTTATCATCTCTTCCGAAATATCCAGGCCCGTAATGTCGAGACCGGACAGCCGTTCCTCAAAAATACCGATACCGCACCCGACGTCGAGTATCTTATCACAATCTTTAAGCTCTTTCTGAATATATTCCGCTTCTTTCTCCAGAATACGTTTCCCGAAGTCACTTTCATAAAACCGAGCGAATTTATCAACGTCCTTCATCGAACTTCCGGGAAAAAATAATTTGTAAGATGTCTTAATTCCCTACACTAATCATTAACGGTGTAATAACTGAACAGTTACAACTCCCCGGATTTACATAAGTTGTTCGTGGCATGTCAATTGCAGCCCATTATTATAACAGCTGAAATAAAATGGGGGTGAATTATGTTTAAGAATCTTGAAGTCATGAAAAGTAAATCTTTTTCTTTTGTCCCACTGATAATCGTATTCTTGAGTTTTTACCTTATTGGCGGGTGCGGCGGAAATGATGTAGGGGACGGTGGAGATAATCCGGGAGTCCGGACCAGAGTGGTTACAGGTGCTGTCAGTACAGGTACGGTAAAGAATATTTCTCCGACTATCCATAAAGACAAGTTATTTGCTACCTTTATGTCTAACCCACTATTTAAGTCCATAGCACCTACAAGCGCGCTGGCTGCAGGCCAAGCCGGAACTTTTATCGTTACAGCTATAGCAAGGGACGGTTCCGTTCACGAGTCCAATACGGATTCCGCGACAGGAGAGTTTATGATGGAGCTCCCGGTGGAAGAGTGCTATACAATGAGTTTCACTGCTCACACCGGCCAGGAAATGATGGACGAATTCCTCGACTTTATGGTTCTTGACTGCGGTCCGGAACATATGGGTGAATCCGACGACCAGTTTTGTTTATCCGATGGTGACGAGCCTGTCGATTTGGGGATTGTAACAGTTAATTCGGACCATAGTTTCACATCGCCGATGAATAACCCGCTCGAAGAAGTAGATTTTGACGAGGACGGAATTATGGATTTTGATGACCCTGATTATGTGTGTGGTAATGTGGAAGATGACAACCACGACGGTTATTATGACGACGATATGGATCATGACGGCTTTCATGATGACGATATGAATTTTGACGGGTTCCATGACGGTGACATGGACCACGACGGCTTTCACGACGGCGGCGATATGGACAGGGACGACCCTAACCACGATGATAAGATGGGAGGGGGAATGATGTAATTTTTAAAAGGCTGAGTCCCGCAGATAATATATATGAGGGCCAGTTCTATGACTATTACCTGTGTTTATGGTTTCTATACTGGGAGCCGGTGTAGCGGCTGTAGGAATTGCGGAAGGAATTGCTGAAGCGACGCCTTCTCGCTTTCTTTGATCCAACTGGCTAGCTCCAGCATCCTTCCGACCTGGACCCCGTTCACCAATTCCTCGGTTCTTATGCCCCTTGCCTTGATACACGTCCCGCATACTTTGACCGTGCCGTCTTTTGATACGATATCCGCTACCATCTCCCCTGCATTGTAATATCCTTTCGGCGTTTCCTGCCCCGCTTTGGCAGCGACGACAGAGTCCCCCATAAGAAATAAATTGATCTTCTCCCCGGAGACCATAAGCGCCTGCGCTAACCTCAAGGCGTTCCAAAGCTTTTCAATCCCATAAGGCGAATCGTTTAACACGATGGTTACTGTTCCCATGTATCCCTCCTGGATTATTTTGTGGCCCTTCGGATTAAGGCTCCTTCTCCGGGTATGCGTTCAAAAAGAATCTCCCGAGCCGCGAACCGGACACTATCCTACGCCGGCTCGCTCACGCTGACTACTTCCGTGATTTCGGCGACGAGCGCCACGAGACAGTGGCCGGGCTGCGGAGCGGGCGGGTTATCGTTGGCGAAAGCGAGGAGGTCCCCGTTCTCCTTGATCAGGAAGAGCGGCATGGCTTTATCCCCGTAACGGCCGCTGAACGCATTGAAGTCGAACTCGGCCGTCATATACGTCTTTTTTATCACCGCGCCGGAGCCGAACTTCCTGGTGATATTCTCGAAGGTCGCTTCGGGGCTGAACAAGAACCTCCCCGAAAGATCCGAGACGTAATTCTCTTCATGCGGATCAAGCCGTTCAGATTGTTTCGGGAGCTGATAGACCTCGGACCTGCCGAAGGTCTCGGCGAAGCTGAGCGCCGCGAGAGAGTTCACTTCGTCGTTCGACGTGAGCGCGAGGAGCTTGCCTATGCCTTCACAGTCTATGTCCTCGGCTACGTTGTCGAGAACGATATTTTTGTAATAGGCGTTTAGTCCGTCCCTGCGCGCGGAGGACACGTTCTCCCAGTGGGAATCGACCAGGGACACCTTGAAGCCGTCATCCTGGAGGAATTTCGCTATAGCCCTCGCCCAGTCGTGCGCGCCCACGAAGAGCATTCCCTGGGGGTCGGGCCTGGCGATGCCGAGCTTCTTTGCGAGGGCGGGCGCGGTCAGGCCGTAAACGAGCACAGTGGCCGTGATTACCAGGAACGTAATGCTGACCAGGTGATCCGCCTGCGTGAACCCGCTGCCCACAAGTTTCAGACCGAAGACCGAGGCTACGGCGGCCGCCACGATGCCGCGGGGCGCCATCCATGAAAGAAACAGCTTCTCCTTCAGCTGTAAGCCGCTCCCCCGCGTGGACAGGAATACGCAAAGCGGCCTCGCGATAAAAATCAACACTCCGAGGAAGAGCGCGCTCTTGTATGTCAGTATAAAATCCAGATCTTTAAAGGTGAGCCTCGAAGCTAGAATAATAAAGAGGCTCGAAATGAAGAGTACCCTGAGCGTCTCCTTGAATTCCATGATGCGCTTCACGCTGACTGTCTTCTGGTTTGCGAGAACTATGCCCATTATAGTGACCGTGACGAATCCCGATTCCCGCTGTATATAGTCCGAGAGCGCGAAAGAGACGATAAGTATCATGAGCGTGACCGGGTTCTGGAGATAGTCGGGGACCCAGTATTTCCTCAATATCGTTATGAGCGCCCGCGCCCCGGCTACTCCGATCGCGCCTCCCACGATTACAGTCTTGAGCACGCTGAAAGCGACCTGCTCCGACGCCTCCAGGACGCCGCCCGCAATTACCGACTGGAACACGAGGACAGCAAGCATCGCCCCTATCGGGTCGATCACTATCCCCTCCCACTTCATTATCGAGTCCATCCTCCCCGACGCCCTTATGTTCCGCAGCAGCGGCATGATCACCGTGGGACCCGTCACCACGAGGATAGCCCCCAGGAGGACCGCAATCTGGTGCTCGAAACCGAAGAGGAAATAAGCGGCTATAGCCGTCACCGCCCACGTGACCAGTACCCCGATAGTTACGAGGCTTACGACCACCCTCCTTATCTCCCTCAGCTCGGAGAACTTGAGGTTCATGCCGCCCTCGAACAATATCACGGCGACACAGACCGAAACCACGGGCAGGAGTATATCGCCGAATATCCTGTCCGGGTCTATCAGCCCGGTAACGGGACCAGCTAAGAATCCCGAAGCCAGGAGGAGGAGTATCGCGGGTATCCTGAGACGCCAGGAAACCCAGTAGGCCCCGATGCCGAGCACTATTATCGCGGCTAATCCGATCAGAAAGCTTTCGCCCATACAGAGTCCCCGGGAATCCCCCGGTTTTACCGTTCCTTATTCTATTTCGATGATTTACACTGTCCCCGCGGCCCGTCCGGCTCGTGTCCGGCGGATATGCCTGTCATAATTGTATGAACTTTCCCGAATTTAATCCAGAGGTATTCCGGCGCGGACGTAAATCAGGAAGATTCCGGACGTAGTGGATTTCCATTTCTGAATTCCACGGCCGTCAGGGATACTAGTTATATATGCCCGTGACGAACGAGAGCGGCCGAGATCACCATGTAGTCATACTCGGGGGAGGGTTCGGAGGGCTCTATGCCTCAAAAACGCTCTCCCGTTCCGGAATCAGGGTAACGCTCATAGACAAGAGGAACTTCCATCTCTTCCAGCCGCTCCTGTATCAGGTCGCCGCGGGCTGGCTCTCGCCCGGGGAGATAGCCTCCCCTCTCCGCATGGTGCTGAGCAGGTATAAGAACACCCGCGTTTTTCAGGCGGAGGTGACGGACATAGTGCCCGACGAAAAGGCGGTCGTGCTCAGGGACGGCATAGTCACCTATGATACGCTGATAGTCGCAACGGGATCGAGCCACCACTATTTCGGTCACGAGGAATGGGCCAGGTCCGCGCCGGGTCTCAAGACCGTCGAAGACGCCCTCGAGATAAGAAGGAAGATACTCCTCTCGTTCGAAGCCGCCGAGCGGGAGCCCGACCCCGAGGTACAAAAAGAGTGGATGACGTTCCTCATAATCGGGGCCGGCCCGACAGGGGTGGAAATGGCGGGCACCATCGGGGAACTCACGCGCACCACGCTCAGGCAGGACTTCAGGAACATCGATACCGGGAAGGCCGAAATAATTCTCGTCGAGGGCCGGGGCCTGGTGCTCCCGTCATATCCGAAGGACCTTTCGGAAAAGGCCGCGGAATCGCTCCGCAGGTTGGGCGTTACCATAAGGCTCGACACGATGGTTACGGACATAGCGGGGAATACCGCGGTCCTCAGCAGGGACGGCATCCGCGAAGAGATAGAGTCGAGGACTATACTCTGGACGGCCGGGGTAAAGGCCTCGCCGCTTGGCAGGGTGCTCGCCAGCAGGGCGGGCGCCGTGCTAGACGGAGGCGGAAGGGTCGTCGTCGGGCCCGATCTCTCAATCCCCGGCCGCCCGGACATATTCGTCATAGGAGACCTCGCCAGCTTCTCGCCACCGGGCGGTCCGCCCCTCCCCGGAGTCGCCGCTGTCGCCATGCAGGAAGGCAGGTACGTCGCGGAGCTTATCAGGGACAGGCTCTCGGGAAAGGAAACGAAGCCCTTCAGGTACGCAGATAAGGGGAGCCTCTCGGTCATAGGGAGGAACGCGGCCGTGGCCGACCTCGGCAGGATAAGGATATCCGGCTTTCCGGCGTGGCTCATATGGGCTTTCGTCCACATCAGCTATCTCATCGAATTCGACAGCAAGGTACTCGTGCTGTTCCAGTGGGCGTGGAACTACTTTACGAGGAAGAGGGGCGTGAGGCTGATAACGGGCGATTACCCGTCGTCTCTCGTCGGGAATAAAAAGGGCAATAACGGGGACTGATTGATTCTCAGGCTCGTCTCCGGTCCTCTCAGACACGCGGCTTCCTGCCGAAAATAAGCGACACTATGAATATAACGAGAAAAACGAAGAAGAGTATCTTCGCTATTCCCGTAGCAGCCCCTGCTATTCCTCCGAAGCCGAGCACGCCCGCAACGATCGCTATGACTAAAAATGTGACAGCCCAACCAAGCATATCTCATTACCCCCATTGCATAATTTGACATACAAACACTTCACAAACCCTAACATATCTCAAGATTTCTCACAACCGGGGTTTTAAGGTACGACGAACCGCTTTTCAGTTTTCGGAGGCATTATAAAACGTAAGGAACCGGCTCTGGGTCTTTCCAGGATTCTCAAAATTCCTTCCTCCCGAATCCGAACTTCTTCTCGAGATAGACGACGCCTCTCAGCGTCGCGAGCGCGATGACAGTCACGCCTATGGCTAATAGGAGCTTGGATAAGGCCACGCATATCCCGACCGATGCGACGAAGAGCAGCGCGGCCGCGGTCGTAAGACCCTTGACCCTGTCCTCTCCTCCACTTCTAATTATCGTACCGGCCCCGAGGAAGCTCACGCCCGTGATTATAGCGCCTATTATCCTGAGGGGGTCCGAGCCGAGAGCGGCGTCGCTCAGGCCGAAGGACGGAACCATGATTTTGCCTAAACATACGAGGAGCGTCGCCGATCCCGCGACCAGCATGTGCGTGCGGATACCCGCGGGCTTGTCCGCGAGCTCACGGTCGAGGCCCACAGCCGCGCCCAGGAGCATGGATATGACGACATAGAGGAGTATCTTTAGCTCGAGAGATAGGGAACTCGCTATCTGTGCTGCATCCATTCTCGCACATCCCCCGGAATTAAGCGATTTTGAAAACTGCGGCTTTAATCGCGGTCCATCAGCTTTCCGGCGAGCACGCCTATGAGGAAAGCGATCAATACGCTGAGCAGCGGTTTCTGCGTGATCCTGGTCTCGACGGCGTCTATGCCGGTGCCGCCGATCCTGCGCGCGCTCTCGAGCCCCTCGCCGAGCTCCGCGTGGAGCCTCTTGGCCTCGTGCCCGAGCCTCTTGTTCCCCGTCTTATAAGCCTTGCGGCTGATATCGAGTATGTTGTCGGAAACGTTCGAGAATTCTTGCTTCAGCCTGAGCACTTCATCCTTGAGCGTATCAATGTTTTCTTTGACCCGTCCGTTATCTTTCATGTTTTCTCCCTGTTATTATTAAGTATGGAACTCAGGCGTATGGGTGTCAAGGAATATTTGCTGTGAGGTGGGGCGCGGAACCTGCGGCACACATTGTGTGCTCGTATACGATCCTTCCGCACCTCCTCAGCCTAAACCGGCAAATGCGGCATTTTCGTATGTCCCCGGCGACTCGCCGCCCCGTTCGCCCTGCTTGTCCGGCGTAGCCTTTTATCCTCCGAAGCTTTAGCATAGGAGGATAGCGAAGCCGGAAGCTTGTCGAAGGGTCGAAGGGTCGAAGGATGAATGGGTAGGATTAAGCATGGAGCCCCGTAGGGACCATAATTGACATTGACCCGGAACATCTGTACTTTATATGTGGAGAGATAAGAACATGTTTGGACATTTCGGGCTGCCCGAGCTTTTAATAATCCTTGTAATACTGCTTCTTATATTCGGCCCAAGCAGGCTGGGCGACCTAGGCGCGTCCCTCGGCAAGGGGATAAAAGGGTTTAGAAAATCCATGAAGGACGACGAGCTGTCAGTTTAAATAGAAAAGCTGCCCCGGCGAATACCGGATTGGGAGAGTTCTATAAGAAGAGCCATATTCCGGAAGCAAAGGCTCGCGCACTGGCGCGGTAATGCGCCCGCAGCACCACGCTTTGACTCACACCCACTCCCCTAATGTCTTCCTCTCGAAGGGACACCCGCCCAGGCGTACGTGGTCCTCGAACTCGTGGCGGAATTTCTTGACTATGGATTCGATGGGCATCGCGCACCCGTCGGCGAGCGCGCAGATAGTCGTCCCCCTCATCTGGTAGCACGCGTCGAGGAGCGTGTCTATGTGCTCCATCCTCCCCTTCCCTTCCTCTATGCTCGTTAGCATCTTCTCTAGCCACCAGGTGCCTTCCCTGCACTGGACGCACTGCCCGCAGGACTCGTCCCTGTAGAAGTGGGCCAGGTTCTGGGCGACCCTCACCATGCACGTGGTATCGTCCATCACTGTAACGCCAGCCGTCCCGAGCATCGATCCGGCGGCGGCAAGGGAATCGAAGTCCATAGTTATATCGAGCTCGTCCGCCGAGAGGACGGCCGCGGAAGAGCCTCCGGGAGATACCGCCTTCACGGTTCTTCCGCCCGGTATACCTTCGCCGTACACGTTGATGAGATCGCGGAGAGTGATGCCGAGGGGGAGCTCGTAGAGACCCGGCTTGTTAATATTGCCGCAGAGGCCGTATATCTTTGTGCCCGTGTTCTTGGGTATGCCTATCGAAGAGAACCACTCGGAGCCGCGGTTGATTATGTGAGGGACGCACGCGAGCGTTTCCACGTTGTTTACTATAGTTGGGCAGCCGAAGAGCCCTATCTGTGCAGGGAACGGCGGCTTGGGCCTGGGCTCTCCGTTCTTCCCTTCTATGGATTCGAGGAGCCCCGTCTCCTCCCCGCATATGTACGCGCCCGCGCCCCTGAAGAGCACGACGTCCAAATCGAAGCCCGAGTCGAGGATGTTCTTCCCGAGGTAGCCTTTCTCGTAGGCCTCCCCGATCGCACCCTCTATAATACTGGCGCCGTAGGGCATCTCGCCCCTTATGTATATGTATGACTTGTGCGAATTTATCGTGTAGCAGCCGATTATAATCCCTTCCAGCATCTGGTGAGGGTCGCGCTCGAGTATCTCCCTGTCCTTGAAGCTCCCGGGCTCGCTTTCGTCGGCGTTGCAGCAGAGGTATATCGGTTTCTTCGAGTCCCTCTGTATGAAGCCCCACTTCACCCCGGTCGGGAACCCCGCGCCTCCCCTCCCCCTGAGACCCGCCTTCTTTACCTCTTCTATTATTTCCTCAGGCTTCATCCCGAGAGCCTTCGGGAGCGCCGTATAGCCGCCGCGGGATATATATGAACCGATCGTATGCGAATCAGGCACATCGACGTACGTGCGTAATATTCTCAATTCGGGCATCAGCTACCTCGGAGCGCACCAAACTCCTCTGGATCTCCAATACACAATTTCCTCTCCCCAGCGTGGGAGAGGATTAAGGTGAGGGGGCACCTTAGCTATATATTCCCGTTCGTCCTGAGCTTGTCGAAGGATGATATTTTTAAACTATCCCCTCACGAACCCTAGTAATTTTATATGGGTTTTAAGAAGCATCAAGTTTATGTTAGAAATAGAAGAATGTATTAATAGACCGGAATGCGTTAGGGCAAAATCCACCCTCACCCTCCTTTACAAAAGGAGGGAGAAAAGAATAAAAGACGAGATGCTGAAACAAGTTCAGCATGACGACTTATGATTTGCTGCGGAGTGAGATCGAGAGCGTGAAATCATGCTATGTGTGGCCCAGGAGCATAGCGACCGTATACCCCGCGAAGGCCATGGAGCAGGTGAATGCGGGGGATATGGCGTTCAGTATATGGATCGAGTCGCCGTCCTTTATCACGACGAAATCGGTCACGAGCTTTTTCGTATCCCAGTCGACGAGCTGGGGGCGTATGCCGCTCTTGGGCGTGTCCTCGATGTCGTCAATGCCGATCCCGGGAAGAAGCCCCCTCGCCTCTTTCAGGAGATTCCGCGCGGAATACTTCCTTATCTCCGTAAGGGCGGCGCCCCTGAAGGCTTCGTTCGCGAAGAAGAGGACTCCGTCCCGGAATAGTATCGAAAGCGACTCAAGAGAGAGGTCGTCCATGAACCCGTATTCCTCCCTGCCGAGCACGGGGATCGCCGTCGGGCCTATGTACACGTCGTCCCGGACGCTCCTCGTGAAGTGCACGCCCAGGAACGGGTTTCTCAGGTCGGGGACGGGGTATATGTTCCCCCTGACGAGATAGGATTTCTCCTTTTTCAGTTTTTTATAAGTACCCTTGAACGGGAGCACCCTGTAGTTCCGGCCTATGCCGAAGGCCCCGGCAACCCTGTCGGCGAAAGTGCCTGCGGCATTGACGAGCTTCGCGAACTTTATATTCCCCGCGCTCGTCACAGCCGTACCCGTACCCGCGAGCGAAACGAAAGAGGTGCCGAAAAGAAACCTCACCCTTCCCCCTTCTTCCAGCTCCCTTTTCATTTCACCGAGGATTTGAACGGGGTCGACGACCGCCGTGTCCGGGGAATAGAGGGCCTTGGCTCTGGGCGCTGCGTGCGGCTCTATGTCGAGGAGCTCTTTCGTGCCGATGAGATATGACCTCGCCCCCGAGGAATCGGCCCTCCGCCTGAGCTCGTCGAGGGCTTCTTCTTTCTCATCTGTGTCCGGCACGATTACCTTGCCGGTTTCTTTAAGCGTGAGGCCCCTCTCCCGGCAATACTCCTTCATGAGCCGGTTCCCCTCGACGCAGAACCTTGCCCTGTTCGTGCCGGGGGAGTAGTAGATCCCCGCGTGAAGCACCCCGCTGTTCCTCCCGCTCGCGTGCGCCCCGAGCCCCTGCTCCTTCTCTATGACGAGAATATCGCCCGCCCCGCGGCTGACGAGCTCCCGCGCTACGGCGAGCCCCGTTATCCCCGCGCCTACGATGAGAATGTCGCATCCCTGCTCACGATGTGCGCTCATATACGATCCTTCCCAACCTCCTCGGCCCTGCCAACATCTCGTATGTCCGTGGCGACTCGCCACTCCGTTCGTCCCGAGCCTGTCGAAGGACGGGCATGGTGATAAAAAAGATGAGATCCTGAATAGATCCCGGATCGGGTCCGGGACATGGTTCAGGATGACGAAAAAGATGAGATCGCCACGTAGCTTCCGGCTTCGCATTCCTCCTATGCAAAAGCTTCGGAGGATAAAAGGCTACACCGGACAAGTCGCTACTCGCGATGACAGAAAAAAGAGGTGACACCGCTCAATCCTTCTTCTTCCGCCCGCTGGCCGATCTATTGATCCATTCGACGACCGTATCTACAGTGAAGGACGGGTTCTCCATGCAGTCGTGCTTCGCTCCGGGAATGAACCTGAGCTCGGCCTTCCTGTTCCCCGCCTTCTTCAGTATGCCAAGTAGTTCATTGACCTCGTCGGCAGCGACGACGTCGTCATGCTCCCCGTGTATGAAGAGCACGGGGACCTTAACGCCCGCGATTATCTCGTTCGTCTTCGCGTTCTGCGCCTCCGGGCTCCTCATGTACCACCACGTCCTGTAAGAGAACATCTCGCAGTCGGACGGATCGAACGAAGGCCCCCACGCCCTGTACACGACGAATATCCTGTCGTTCTTAGTCTCGGACGGGTCGGGCTTGAGCACCTTCTTCGCGATCTCGTATATGTGCTCGTAAGACGGGATGCTGGCCCACTTGTCGAGCCGCCGCTTGTGCGAGAGCGGGAGGGACGAAGAGCACCCTTCCAGTATGATGCCCTTTACGTTCTTGTGGGCGCCGCGGACGGCGTAATATACGGCGATGTTCGCCCCGAGGCTCCAGCCGAGGACGTGGATTTTTTTGAAGCCTTCCTCCGCGAGGGCTTCGACGGCCGCGTCTATGTCGAGCACGGAGTCGTCGAAAATGCCTCCCCCGAATATCTGCCCCGTGAACGCGAGCCTCGTGTTGATCGAGAGCGAGCTTATGCCCCGCTCGACGAGCGCGTTCGGCAGGAGCCTCGGCGTCCCCCTCGCCAGGAAATGCCCGAGCACCCCGTGTACGATGAGCACTATGGGCGAGTTATAGAGTTCTTTTGTATTTTTGAATTCAC
This sequence comes from Candidatus Dadabacteria bacterium, assembly GCA_020027805.1. Taxonomy (GTDB): domain Bacteria; phylum Desulfobacterota_D; class UBA1144; order Nemesobacterales; family UBA2774; genus 2-12-FULL-53-21. Next base: position 22,901 of record JAHKKQ010000010.1, on the reverse strand, counting down.
CCGAAACAAGCACGGCGTTTATAAGGAAACCGTCCGGGGCGTTAAAGTTGTAGAGCTTTCTCTGTCTCGGGACCATGTCCGACCGTCCGCTTCGTTACCTGAATCTCTTGTCGAGCCACCTTACGATGATCTCCCCGAGCTCTTCCTCTTTGCCCTCGAACGTGTGCCCGGCGTTCACGTAGAAGGCGGAGACGTCCGGGTTCCCGGACTGTAAGGCGATATCCGCGAGGCTGTGCGTCTCTTCGGGCTTGACGACCTCGTCGTACCATCCCTGGATCAGGAGGAGCGGCAGTTTTATCTTCTCCATCTTGAGGTAAGCCTTCGCCGTGTCGGCCTCGGGTCCCGCCAGGAACCACCAGGTCTTGTACGTGTAGATCTCCGTGTGCCAGGGAAGATACGTATTCCCGCGGCCTTTATAGATGAGGATCGTCCTGTCGTGCTGAGTGTTATAGGGGTCGGGCTTCAGTATCTCTTTCGATTCCTCGTACACCTCGTCGTAGGAGGGCTCGCTCCCCCACCTGTTCCACCGCTTCCTGATCGATTCGGGCATGGAATAGGGAGTGGCGAGCGACATGACGCCTTTTATATGCGGGTGGCGCTCGGGGTCGTTCCTGAGGTAGGCGTACCTGAGCACCATGCAGGTGCCGAGGCTGTAACCGGAAATTATGATGTTCTTATACCCGAGCCCGACGAGGTAATCGACGGCGCTGTCAATCTGAGGCATAACGTCGTCGATGATCCCGTAGCCGAAGAAAAGCCCGAAGTTCGCCATGCGCGTGTTTATGGCGAGCGAGGAATACCCGGCCTCTGCGAGTATCGGGGGGAGGAACCGCTGGCTCCCGTCGAGGAAATTACCCAGGAACCCGTGGACGTGTATTATCCCGACGTCCTTCTCCGGCACCCTGTCGTCCTTGACCGTGCTGTGGTAGTAGAGCCCGTCGATCTTTCCCCCTCCCGAGGGTATGGCAACGAGCTCCTGCTCCATGTATTTCATTCGTCCGTCCGTGCACACGCAGTAAGATCCACGATTTCTTGGTTACTCCTTACCAAATCCTAAACTGTCATTGCGAGGACGATTTCGAGCGTGCGCAGAAATCGGACGCCCTCGGCTAAGTGCGAATAAGCCCCTTCATCAATGTTCCTGAGTCACATAAACCAAATTACTTTGCGACCGCGGCAATCTCAAGAAAAAAATACAGATCGTCACGACCACTTTTATTCTGTATTAATCTTCTATGTGCCTTAGCATATAGGTGCACAGTATTCAGCCAATGTCGACCTGCTCTTCTTATTCATCAGAGCAGCTCTCGCGATGACAGGTGCATAAAACTGGTTAGGCTCTATTTTAGCAGAGATTATGTTCGGAGAATAGCTCGATAATTGATCGAGACATAGTTCGACGGAAGGGGTTCATGCAGGATCGGAAAAATAACCCCCGGGCTCGCTCATCACTGTGTCGGCGAAACGCTTGGCGTCTTCCCACGTGGAGGACTCCCCCAACCGGAGGACCCTTTTAGATATAGCGCCCTCGGCGAATACGGTCTTCGTCTTCGGGTCCCAGATAATCTGCCAGTTGTCGCTGCCCTCTCCCCTCACCCAGCCGAAGGGGAACGTTCCGACCTCGCCCACAGGTTATGCTCCTCGGATTCAGGAATCGCGCCCTAGTATGCCGGCCGCATGAGCAAGCTATTCTGAATCGGCTTTTTGTCAAGCGCCGCCTAGCGCACTTCCCTCACGACTTCCCTCGTGCCCATGGGGTTCGTAAACACTATCTCGGTGAAGCCGCACTGCTTCATCCGCTCCATGGCCGTCCTGCCGTCGGATACGGTGAGCAGGAAGGGCGCGATGAAGGACTTCTGAAACGGGCAGTTCAGGCAGGAGAAAACGATTACCTCGTCAAGCTCGCCCCTCGATGAAATCTGTATTGTCGGATAATTCTTTTGGTAGTCCTTACTCCAGTCGTCAATGCATACGAGCCTGTTCGGGTCGGGGAATACACGCGGCACGTCGACTACTATCGCCTCCGTCCCCCTCATCCCCTTGAACACAGCCTGCGTGAAGCCGCATTCGTGGAGCCTCGTGAGCCCGGTCTTGCCCCTGTACTCGGTCTCGAGGAACGGTTTTACGTAATGCTCGTCGAGGCTGCAGTCAGGGCAGCTGAATACCGCGATCTCGTTGTACTGCCCCCGCGTCGTGACCTCGATGTCCGCCTTTTGCCCCTTATAGAGCATTGTCCACTGCGCGGCGCAGTACAGGCGCTGGGGTTCGGGCTCGATGTCTTCCTCCTTCACTTCGAGCGCGCCGTCCATTGTCTCAACCTGGTCAGGACTGACTGCGTCCGATTGAGTGCGGGTATCGGCCGCTTCACAATAAGGCGAGCCGGTAATCCCATAAACCAGAGCCATTGAAAAGATTAGCAGTGTAATAAGGGTGAAGTGCCTCATTCCGGTCATCCTCCTCTATTTTACTTATTTTACAGCAATTCGAGGATATATGGAATACCTTTAGTAACACATTAATTTCGCCATAAAAACGGCGGGGGATATTGAGTAGTTGATTGGGTCAAAATGCGGTTTCCAGACCGCTTTTAATCAGCCCCGGTCGGGATCGCTCAACCGGCCTTCTCATTAAACTCCCCGAGGTCCCTCGCTATCTCCCTCGACTCCGATCTGAACTCTTCGAGCCCGGATATCAGCCGGTGATCTTCGTCCCCGCGTTTCTTTCCGAACAAAGGAAAACGGATAAGACACACGCCCATACCGAGCCACGCGCCCCAGAAGACCGCCGCCAGCAACAGAGAGCCGAGAAAAATCATTATCGCGGCGCCAAGGAACTCGCCCGACGTTATTACCAGAGGAATGATTATCATACCCTTGAGAGTCGAGATGGTCCCGTTGAGAAGACCCCCGAACCTGCCCCCTCCGGGAGAGAGACCTCCGCCGAGACACGCCCCCACGAGTATGGATGCGAAGACAGGGAACATGGGCGAGACCAGGAGGTATATGAACCCCGATACAAGCCCCGTTATCCCAGCCCGCGCGTACGACATGCCCCCCGGCCTACCGGCGCTCGCAGCGACTGCTACCCCCGTGAGGAGCATAGGATAGAAGAACATGTACCCGAGCGGGACGTTATTCAGAAAGACATAGCCCAGGAGCAGCGTTACCGCCCCCCACCCGCCCGAGAGGAGCACCGGCACTATGAATGATTTTATTGAGGCTTTCATTTGAATCTCCTTACTGATATTTGTCTCTTTACCAAAACTAGTTGTCATTGCGAGGAACGGTTCCGAGCAAGCGTAAGAACCGGTCACTGGTGCTTACAATGCGTAGATGTCCATTTGCTCCGGGAATTAACCCGAGAGAACTTAAGTATTTTGCGACTGCGGCAATCTCATGAATAAAGCGAGATTGCTTCGCTTCACTCGCAATGACGATCTGGGAAACCTACTTCTGAGCCTCCCTCGCGCTCGCCTTCTGCTCCTTTATCAATGCCTTTCCCTCACCCGATGCCGGCGCGGGGGCGGCCGGGGACGACATGACATCGAGGGCGTCCCTGAGCTCGGCCTCCTGCTCTACTGTCCTGGCGCTCTTGTAGGGACTCATGTTGAGGCTGGTGATGTTCTCGTACGCCCTCTTGAGCCTGGTAATTGCGCTATCCTTGTCTCCCTCTTCGTAAGCCGTCGTCGCCTGGTAGTAATCGCCCGAGGCATCGACCGAAACCCATCTCGCCGTTACGTCCTTGTTCTCGTTCCGGGCGACCTTGTCCCTGTCGCCGGTCACTTCGTAAGAGAGCGGGGATATCAGGCCCGCGGGCTTCTCGTTATCGAGCAGGTCTTTAAAATCGAGCACGGCTTTCCCGAGGTCATTCTGTCCTGCAGTCCCGGCCGGCACCTTCAATTTAACGAGTATGTCCCTCTCCTGACCGCCGAAGAAGTCGCCGAGCTTTATCTCGGTAACGCCGTCCGGGGTTTTCGTGAACGTGTATCCGTAAACCTCCTCTATCGATACGCCCGGCGCGAGCCCGATCCTGATCACAGGGTCCTTTGCGACCGTGGCCGCGATCTGACCGAACTCCTTCCGAAAGATTCCGGCAAGCTGCGCCGGGGACTCTATGAAGTAATAATTGCCCGCACCGTGCTCGGCGAGGTTCATCATGAGGTTCTCGTCGTAATCGACGCCGAGCCCCATGGTGGTTATGTGTATGCCCTTCTCGGACGCCCGGCTCGCGACCCTGCCGAGCTCGCCGATGTCGGTAATCCCCGCGTTGGCGAGGCCGTCAGAGAGGAGGATGAGGCGGTTCACGTACCCGTCCCGCTTGACCGAATCGAGCTGCTCAATCCCCATGACGAGCCCTCCCGACAGATTGGTCGAGTCGGTAGGATAGAGCGCGCTCACGACTGAAGAAGCCCTGTCCTTATCCGTGAGTAACTGTATCGGGTATAGAAGCTCGACGTCGGTCGAATATGCGACCACCGCGAGCCTGTCTTCCTTGCCGAGTCCCGCGATTATCTGCTTCGCCGCCTCTCTCGCGTATTCGATCTTCCCCTTGTCGCCCATCGACCCGCTCCTGTCTATCACGAGCACGAGGTTTACAGGGGTCCTCTCTTTCAATTGCGCGTCCTTCCCCTTTATCTTCATATTGAGCATAAGCTCCCTGAGTGAGCCCGTCTCGACGTATGGGTGGCTCAATTTGATGTCCCACGTCACGGTATCCGTATTCGAATCCGTTTTCGTATTCATGTCTTTATCCACCGGTTTGGGTATTGTCGGGAACGCCGAGATGTATTTCCCTCCCGCGAGCGCGGCTAATACGAGAAGAAAAATTCCGATTACGACCTTGCTGTTCAGCCTGTTCATTTCTTACCGCCTCCCTTGCTGAGATTCTTTTTCATGCTTTCCACCTCTTCCTGAACGAGCCGGGCCTCGCGCTCACGCTCATCCCTCTCCCTTTCACCGTCAGCGGCGAAGAGCACGGTCTCTTCAGTGATCCGCTCCTCGACCTTCCTGAAAATATCGAATGGTTCATTGGTGCGGGATCCGGCGCCTCCGGTGATATCCTCCTTCCCCGCGGGCGCTCCCTTCATGACGATGATCTCTTTAAGAAGGAGCGTCCTCTTCGTCTTCGCGGTCTCCACTCTCCTCTCGAGGTCCGCATAGCGCCCTTCGTAGTCCGTGAGCTTCGCCCTGTCGCCTGACTGCGTAAGGGCGAGCTTCCTCTCTTTCTCTTCGAGCGTCCTCTTTTTTCTTACGGCCTCGACCGCGTTCTCGTCCATATTTCTCTTCACGTAGTCCTCCGCCCTCTCCCGCCAGTACTCCGCCTGCTCCCCGAGCCTCTTTAAGAGCTTCTCCTGCTCGTCTATCCTGAACCTGAGCGCGCCTATCTTCACCCTCGCCCTTTCGAGACCCTCCTCCATCTCCTCCACGGCCTGGTTCAGGATCTTCTCCGGGTCCTCAGCCCTCGACACCCAGTCGTTCAACTGGGACCTCATGATAAGTCCCACTCGCTTCTTTAATCCCATAACTTTTCTCCTTACTGCGGATTTAAGGATTAGTACGAACGGGAGGGCGGAAAGTTTCACACACACAATGTGTGTATTTAAGAATGTGGCGGCTGAAAGCCGCCCACACGGATGTGAAGTTTTTTAATTTAGAACGGGACACGGATAATTCTTTATATCGTCATTTCGACCGGAGGGAGAAATCCGTTATTAAAGCAAAACAAACAGAATATAGATTTCTCACCTGCGTTCGAAATGACGCCGCAGGGACTTACGAGTGGGGTAAGCCGGAACGGCAGAGATTCTCCAGGAACAAAAATCGAGACCGGCGTTATTCCGCGGGCCCGGGCGTGGGGCCGACGCTCCCGAGCTTATGCACGGACCTCTGCCTGATCTCGAGGATCCGGGTATCGGCGAGCGAGCTCTCTTCGGGTGCAATCTGCCGGAGCTGCGTGTAGTTCGCGACAGCCAGGTCGAGCTTCCCCTGCTTCTCGTAGCACTCGGCGAGAGAGCGGTACGACCGCGCCTGCATGTCCGCGGGGGGCTCGGGATATGACTGGAGCAGTATCTCGTTCGTCCTTATCGAAGCGTCGCAGTCCCCCTCCGTCTGCTGCCTGAGCGCGAGGCTCAGGATGCCGCCGTAATCCTTTGTGTCGCCCGCCGATAGCGATTCAGCCTGGGGGAGGGGCAGCGCGGGCGCGGATTTTTTGGCCGCCGTTTCGGAGAGCGCTTCTTCCTTAACGTCCGAATCTTCTTCAGTTCCGGCGGACGCGCCTGGCGCTTTGTCGGAAAGGGAATACAAGTCCGCCTGAGGCGGCGCGGGAGCCGCCGGCATAACCTCGTCAGCCGCCCCTCTCTCGCTCATCGCGGGCGAAGATTCGGCCTCAACGGGATATTCCCGCCTCATCTCGGGCGCGGCCTGCCCTGCCGTCTCCATACTGCTGTCCTGCTCCTTCATCTTCCTCGCCATTACGTCGCGGGACATCGTATCCATGTACCCCCCGCCGCCCTGTCCGTAATAGAACCAGACCATGAGCGCTACGGCGGTCGTTAGAGCGGGGATCAGTATGGGGGAAAGAGGGAGCCTCTTCCAGAAGGGGCGCCTCTCGCGGGCGACGTCGTCCCTTGCCGCCTTCGACAGCCGGGCCATGACCTCGCGCGAGGGCTCGGGCAGGACGGGTTCCTCAGTCACGGCCCTCCTTATCTCGGCGTACTCCTCGAATTCGCGGGCGCACTCCTCGCAGCCGCCCAAGTGCGCGGCCACGGCCTGCCTTTCCTCGGGGTCGAGACCGCCGTGCATGTATTCTATTAACGATTCGCTGCATCTCTCGCAGTTCATATTATCCCTTCACACCCCTTTCGCTTTCTGTCTTTCCTCGAAATACCCGGACTCCGCGAACACCTGCCGGAGCCCCTTGTACGCGTATCTCAAGCGGCTCTTTACCGTGCCGAGCGGCGACGCCGTGACCGCGGCTATCTCCTCAAACGAAAGCCCTTCTATCTCTCTTAATAAAAATACTTCCCTGAACTCCTCTTTCAACCCTCTCACGCCAATGTCGATAAGCTCCTTCACCTCGAGGTCGAAGGCCCTCTCCTCCTGGTCCCTGTCCCCGCTCCTGACCAGGTCGATTACGACCGCCCCGCCCTCCTCCTCAACCGATATGGGTGCGTCGAGCGAGCTGTGCCTCCTGTAGCTCTCCGTCCGCAGATAATCTATGCAGTGGTTCCGCGCTATGCTGTAGAGCCAGGTCGAGAACTTCTGGCCCGGGTCGTACTTCTTCCTCCGCTCTATCACCTTCATGAAGATCTCCTGGAGCAGGTCCTCGGCCTGCGCCTTCTCCGCCCCGGTCATCCTGATAACGAACCTGAGCACTCCGGCCCCGTGCCGGCCCAAGAGGAGGTCGAAGCTCCCCTCGTCGCCGTTTTGAAATTTCCGCATCGCTTCTTCGTCCGACAACCCGCTTTTCGTATTTGTTCCAAACACCGGATACCCGTTTCAGATCACATGTGATATACGATTAATTATACGATGGAAAAGGGAGAAAGTTTTAATGTTTCGCCCTGCCGCCTCGCACGCTCCATTTGCTCCGTCATTCTCCTACCCCTGTAGGAGCACCATCCTGGTGCGATAATCGGGTTTAATCGCGGCTGGAAGCCGCTCCTACAGATTTGAGGATCGGGAATCTCCAGGAAGACCCGTAGAGCCGCGTCGAGATGAAAAGTGAGCCGCACGAAGGCACAACCGCCTGTTGAAATGCTGCTCTTCTTTAAGTAGATTCGTTTATCTCGTTTTCGAGTGAGGGTCCGAACCTGACCACTAAGCCGAAGGACCTCATATACTCAGTCGCGGAAATGCCCCCGATCGCGAGGCTCATCCCGCTCGGGTTCCAGTTCACGGTCTACATCGCGGTCACACTCGTCTACATAGTGCTCATCGCGAGCTACGGCGACGTGCCCGAGAAAGTGACGGCGAACGCCATAAGCATGGGGATGATAGCCATCGGCATAGCGACGATCCTGCAGTCCCTGTGGAAGGGGCCGATAGGGTCCGGATATTTCGCGTCCCCGGTCTATTCGGCGGTATACCTGGCCCCGTCGGTTCTTGCAGTCAAGGCGGGCGGGCTCCCGGCGGTATTCGCCATGACCATATTCGCCGGGGCGGTCGAGGTCCTGGTATCGATATTCATCAGGCGGCTGAAACCCGTTTTCCCTCCGGCGGTCTCGGGCTTCATAGTGCTCGTTATCGGCATCGAGCTCGGCCTCGTGGCACTCGGCAACCTGCTCGACGTCAAAGGGTTCGGCAAGCCGCAGTATACGGAGAACCTGCTAGTAGGGGTCATAGCCATCTCTATCATCATGGGGTTCAGTATCTGGTTCAAAGGGATACTAAGGCTCCTCTGCTCGCTTTTCGGAATAGCGGCGGGTTTCGTGATAGCCATATTCCTGGGCATCGTGCCTCCAAGCTCGATCGAATTGTTCAAGAACTCGGCGATATTCGCGCTCCCCGATCCGAGCTATATATCCTACAGCTTCAACGCCTCGCTCATCCCCGCATTCCTTACGGCGGGAATAGCCGCGTCACTGAGGACGATAGGTGTAGTAACGACGGCGGAGAAGATAAACGATCTGGACTGGAAGAGACCCGATTACGGACCGATAAAGAAGGGCATGCTGGCGGACGGGATAGGCTGCATGCTGGGGGGCCTCATGGGCGCTCCGGGCATGAACGCGACGCCGGGAATAGTCGGGCTGTCGCAGGCCGCGGGCTCGACGAGCCGTTACATGGCTTTCCCGACCGGCATATTCCTCATCGTGCTCGCATTCTTCCCGAAGATATCGGCCCTCTTCCTGATGCTGCCGCTTTCGGTCGTAGGCGCGTCGCTCGTCGTGAGCGGAGCGTTCATGATCTCGGGCGGTATCGAGATAATGACGACGAGGAACCTCGACTCCAGAATGACTTACGTCGTAGGCGTATCGCTCCTCCTCGGGATAGGCAGGAAGGTTTTCCATGGTTATTTCGATAGTTTCCCCGAATGGCTTAAGCTCATGACGGATACGACGCTTTCTCTCGCCCTCATCTCGTCGGTCGTCCTCGTCCTCATATTCAGACTCGGCATTAAGAAAAAGGACGTGCTCATGTACGATAAGTCGCTCCAGTCGTGCGAGCACCTCCGTGAGCACCTGAAATCCCGCGAAAGGGAATGGAGGCTCGACGACGAGATAATCGAGCACGCCGTTTCGTCTACGGAGCAGATAATCGAGCACCTGACGGAGGCTAACCTCCCGCACGGACCTATAAAAATAGAGGCCGAATACGACGAGGTCTATCTCGAAATAATAATCGAATACAAGGGGACGCTGCTCGCGCTCCCCGCGGTCGGAGCGAAGCACAGTCATTTCATGGAGGAGGACGCGTTCGTCCACGGCATAAAGGATTTCCTCACCGGGGTCTATCCCGACAGGATCGAGACCTCGGCGAAACACGAGGACGTGAAGATAAGGCTGTTCTTTAATGTGTGAGCGCAGCACGTAATGTGTGGCGCATATACGGTTCCTTCCAACTCCACCGCTCAACCATCAACCGAAACCAACCCGTTCACCCTGAGCTTGTCGAAGGGTGATTATTTCCGACATTACAGAATTTGCGTCAAGAAAATCGATTGTACGAGCGTTAAAAATCTTCCACGGGATGGGGCAGAATTGGAAGATTTAGCGAGTACGTGAGATTTTTAGCTAATACTGTAGTCGGATGATTTTTGCTTCTTTTCATCAAGGAAAAGAAGAAATAAATTTAGCTTTCTCTGTCTTTTCATAAACCCACACTTTGTGTGCCAATTAGAAAAATATCCCCGTTATGGCATAATTATCTCTCCCTAAACACAGAAGCCAAGGAGGAGTTTTATGGCCAGCAAATCTACGAGAACTGAATACGATTCGATGGGGGAGATGGAAGTCCCCTCGAACGCATATTACGGAGCCCAGACCGCGAGGGCGATAGAGAATTTCCCCATCAGCGGAATACGCAAGCACAGCCTTCTGATAAAGGCCATGGGGATGATTAAATTAGCCGCGGCCGAGTCCAACATGCAGTTGGGACTTCTCGGCAAGAAGGCCGGGGCCGCTATAGTAAGGGCGGCGAGGGAAGTCATCGACGGGAAGCTCGACGACCATTTCGTGCTCGACGTATTCCAGACGGGTTCAGGCACATCGACGAACATGAACACGAACGAAGTCATAGCCAACCGCGCGAACGAGATCATAGGCGGCAAGAAAGGGGACAAGTCGGGGATACATCCGAACGACCACGTGAACATGGGGCAGTCGAGTAACGACGTCTACCCGACCGCCATACACGTATCCGCAATACTCGCGATAAACGACCTGCTCCTGCCCTCGTTAAGGAACCTCGAGAAGGCGCTCTCGGCGAAGGCGCGCGAGTTCGACAAGATAGTGAAGATCGGGCGCACGCACCTCCAGGACGCGACGCCCATAAGGCTCGGACAGGAGTTCAGCGGCTACGCGAGCATGATAAAGCACGGGATCAAAAGGGTGGAGCACGCGAGGGAAGAGCTGTCGGAGCTCGCAATCGGCGGTACTGCCGTGGGCACCGGCATAAACACGCACCCGAAATTCGCCGGGCTCGTCGCCGGGAGGCTCAGCAGGATGACGGGCACCAGGCTCTATGAGGCCGAGAACCATTTCGAGGCCCAGGGCTCGAAGGACGCCGTGGTCGAGGCGAGCGGCTCTCTCAAGACCCTCGCTGTGAGCCTGATGAAGATTGCGAACGACATAAGGTGGCTCGGGAGCGGCCCCCGCTGCGGCATAGGGGAGATAATAATACCCGCGGTCCAGCCGGGCTCGTCGATCATGCCGGGCAAGGTGAACCCGGTAATTCCCGAAGCCGTGTGCCAGGTCGCGGCTCAGGTCATCGGGAACGACCTCACCATAACGATAGGCGGACAGTTCGGGAACTTCGAGCTTAACGTCATGATGCCCGTCAAGGGACACAACCTGCTCCAGTCTATAGAGCTCCTGGGCAAGGTCTCCCAGGTATTCACCGACAAGTGCGTGAAGGGGATTAAGGCCGATAAAAAGCGGTGCGAGGAGATGATAGAGAAGAGCCTCGCCATGTGCACGAGCCTCGCCCCCGTAATCGGATACGACAGCGCCGCGAAGATAGCGAAGGAGGCCTACGAAACCGGAAAAACGGTGAGGCAGGTCGCGCTCGAGAAGAAGGTGCTCCCGGCCGAGAAGCTGAAGCAGTTATTGGACCCCTGGTCGATGACAGAGCCGGGTACGAAGAAGTAGGAGGAGGCTCCGGATCTCCCATCTGTAGGAGCGGCTTCCAGTTGCGATATACTACATTCCCCTCTCCCCTTCGAGGGGAAACAATTCCGAGCGAACGAGGAATTGGTCGCTCTTACAGCGAAGGCAGAATTGATAATTAATTCCGGTACGTCGATGCCTTAGCCAAAATAGTAGGGTGAGGGGGTACCTTAAAAAATATAAGCCTGTCATTGCGAGCATCACAGGAGGCACCGCATGAACGTAAAAGAGCTTTTCGATCTCTCGGGCAGGACGGCCGTAGTCACGGGAGGGTACACGGGGATAGGGAAGCAGATGGCGCTCGCGCTCGCCGAGGCAGGGGCGGACGTCGTCGTATGCGCGAGGAACTTGGGCGGCTGCGTGAAGGCGGCCGAAGAGATATCGAAGAGCACGGGGGTGAAGACGCTCCCGCTCAAATGCGACGTGTCCATTGAAGCAGACGTAATAAAGATGGTCGCGGACACTGCCGCGAAATTCGGGAAGCTCGACATACTCGTCAACAACGCGGGCATCGCCATGGGCGGGCTCCCCGAGGACACCACTCTCGAGGACTGGGAAAAGGTCCTCCGCGTAAACCTGACCGGCACGTTCCTCTGTTCGAGGGAGGCGGCAAAGGAGATGATAAAGGCCGGGCGGGGGAAGATAATCAACATATCTTCCGTCATGGGCTACCAGACGACGAGCCTCGTGAGCGCCCCGGCATACGTGGCCTCCAAGGGCGCCGTAGTCACCCTCACGAAAGACCTCGCCGTGAGGTGGATAAAGCACAACATCAACGTAAACGCGATCGCGCCCGGGTGGTTCCCGACCAACATGACGGAGCCCGTGATCAGCCCCGAATTCATGGACAAAGGGGCGGAGCTCCTCGCGTCGATTCCGGCGGGGAGGTTCGGGGGAGAGGACGACTTGAAGGGGGCGACCGTGCTCCTCGCGTCGAGGGCGTCCGACTACATCACCGGGGAGGTTATCGTCGTGGACGGGGGCACGCTCTCGAGTTATTGAAACACGCACGTAGTGTGACTCTACGATTCTTCCGAATCTCTTCCGCTCAAACCAGCAACGAAGCCAGACCCGTTCACCCTGATTGTCCGGCGTAGCCTTTTATCCTCCGAAGCTTTAGCATAGGAGGATAGCGAAGACGGAAGCTTGTCGAAGGGTCGAAGGGCGGAGTTTTCTTTCACGACATTACAGAATTATGCTTCTTTTCATCGAGGAAAAGAAGAATAACAAAACAGCCTTTCTCTTTTCTTTGTCGTTCCATAAAACACACAATGCGTGTCTTTTCATAAAGGAAAAGAAGAAAAACATTTTTGTCTTTTCTGTTCCGGAGGGCGTGAAGCGCGCGGCAATCTCACCCTTTTCTTTTCTGTCATTCCCGAAATCTTTAATCGGGAATCCAGTCTTTTCTTATTTTGATTTAAAGATATGGATTCCCGCTTCCGCGGGAATGACAACGAAAAGCAAGATCGCCACGACCAGAAGACGGTCTCTCGATGACAGAATATAATGCATCAAAAGAGCCTCCCGCCCCGGTACGCGTGGTATATGGACTTCATGTGCTCGTCCACGCGCGGGGCGAATAGCTGGAGGATGAGGCATTCGAGGGACGAAACGATGAGGAGCGTAACCGTAACGTAAAAGAAAGTTTCGTTGTAACCTATGGCGAGCGTGTATATCACGAACGCGTACGCTACTACGCCCGCAGCCTTCGTCAGATAGAGGTGGAGGTTCGCAAGCCGCCTGAACTTCAGCCACCCGAGGAGGATGGAGGACGCCTCGATCACGATCCACGCGCCGAGTACGAGTGCGTGGCCCGTAAATATCCCGGGCTTCAAAATCAGGACAGCCAGAGCGGCTGATACTTCCATGAGCGTGTCCGCTATGGAATCGAGCCTGCTCCCGTAAGCGGTGGCGATGCTCCACCTGCGCGCGATAATGCCGTCGAGCACGTCCGTGATACCCGCCGCGAGGAGCGCGATCCCCGCATAGAAGGGCAGGGCCGACAAGGCGAGCGCCAGCACCACCGGGACCAGGAGGAGCCTCGCGTAACAGAGGAGATCGGGAACCGATTTTAACGTTAGGTATTTCATTCCGAACTATCCGCGACCGGGCGGCATTATCACTTAAAACAACATTCTAACCTAAAAGTTAGCCGCACCTCCCGGAGCCGGTCTCTTTGCGCTCGTCCGGTGTCGGGCATGCCCCCGGAGCTTCCGGGTGGAGGGACGGTCTTAACCGCTAACAATAATCAGACCGTGGCTACGGCGAGACTTGCCATTTTATTAGCATATGCGTCTCTTAACACTGCGTTAATATATGTAACACCCTGTTCTACAACGAATATCAAATTGTGCAATTGCGAATAAAAACCCTTGACAACGCCCGTTTCCTGTTTATATTGTTCTTAGAAAATCATATCAGGAGGTTTCGCCATGTCCGAAACTACAAAGAAGTCAGCTTCAAAAGTAAAGGAATTTACAGAGCCGGTAAAGGAGTTTTCAGGTCTCGTAAAAGAGAACTATTTGAACGGCCTCGAGTTTACGTTTTCGCTCTTCGAGCAGAACCTTAAGGCGCTCGGCGCTCAGGCCGAACACATGTTCGGCCTCGAAAAGGAATTCATGACCAACGTCAGCGGGTTCTACAAGGATTTCCCGAAAGACCTGCCGTTCGTAAAGGACCTTCCTTACGACGGGAGCGCTAAGAAGGTATCCGAGCATCTCGACCGCTATCTCACATTCCGCAAAGAGCAGATACAGACGGCGAAGACCATGACCGAGAAGTTCGCGAAGGACGCCCGCACCATGGCGCAGGAAAACATCGAAAAGGCTTTCTCGCTTTTCGGTGAATACTTCAACCGCTTTAGCGCCTAATAAGGTTACACGTTAGTCATATCCGGCATCCGAACTCCTAAAAGGGCGATGATGGAATTCCGGGCGGGTGAGAGATTCACCTGTCCGGAATATTTTATTTCTCCGCCCGGAGTGTCCCCGCTGGTTCTATAATCCGCCGTTCCCCTTATTAGCGGTTCACTCAAATATCGATTATAATGTTGCAATCGACCGCAGCTCGTGTCGAACAAATATCCCCGGGGGTAATAAAGTGATCCGCCGCATTCTCCTCATATCGCTGACCGTCATCTCGATCCTCCCTGCGGTCTGCTGCAGCACACTGAAGACAGGGAAGGACGTCGCCATAGACAACCCGATGACTGAATCCAAGAAGAAGCAGTCGCTCAACGAGGCGCGGCAGGCGGTCGAGAAATCGAGGAGCGCACTCGACCAGTGCATGAACGCAAGCGCAGGCGACCAGACGAAATGCCAGGGCGAAAAAACCGCCTACGACCAGGACGTGCAGAACTACGTCTCCATCCAGTCGGAGTGAGCCCGGCTCCGTCAAGGGCCGCACCCCCCCTTACCAGGGAGCCGCGGGGCAAAGGAGGTTACAGATGAAATTCACAGCTTCAATCCTTCCCGCATTATTAATCCTCTTTTCGGCTTACGCCTCGTCAGGGGCAGACGCCGGGCAAACCCAGGAAAGCCCGCCCTCCCCTCAGGCGGACGTCCAGAAAGTAGAGATCGTCGTCGACAGCTATTCATTCGATCCCGACACCATAAAAGTTGCGGGGGGGAAACCCGTCGAATTGACACTGAGGAGCGTTACGTCCCTCGTCCCCCATAATTTCACCATCGACGACCCGGCGTCGGGACTCAACGTGGACGTCGATATACCCTCGGGCGAGGACGTTACGGTGACGTTCACCCCGCTCAAGACAGGCAAGTTCCCGTTCTACTGCGGCAAGAAGGGCCTGCTCGGCTCCCATCTGAAGAAGGGGATGAAGGGCACGCTCGAGGTGATGTGAAATTTGGGGAATGTATCAGCAGGTTAGCCGCCCGATCGAAACCGAAGATGTGGAGCCTTTCGTGAGTTACATACAAAAAGTCATTCGGCGGGCGGTCAATTTAGCCGGCTACGACATCCAGAGGCTGGGTCATGAATCGAACGCTGGCAACCTGCTGCTGAAAGGGATCGACCGGTTCGAGGTCGATCTGATCCTGGATGTCGGAGCGAACGAGGGACAGTTCGCGCGGGAACTTCTCTGGCTCGGCTACAAAGGCCGTCTGGTCAGTTTCGAGCCGCTTTCAAGCGCGCATGCGAGGCTGGAGAAAGCTGCTCGGCGTGACCCCCTCTGGACAGTGCATCCCCGCTGCGCGATCGGCGCGTACGACGGCGAGGTCGAGATTAACATCGCCGGCAACTCCGTATCATCTTCCATACTGCCGATGATGGAGTCGCATGTATCGGCATCGGCGGGCTCGGCTTATATCGGCGCCGAAAAGGCGCCCATGTTCAGGCTGGACACGGCCGCGCCGCCCTATTTGGAAAAAGCTCATAAACCTTTCCTGAAAATCGATGCCCAGGGTTACGAATGGCAGGTGCTCGACGGGGCAGGCTCGATACTCCCGCGTATGAGCGGCGTGCTCTGCGAGTTGTCGCTGGTGCCGCTCTACGACGGCCAGCGCCTCTGGCTCGAAATTATCCGGCGCCTCGAGGACGAAGGCTTTACACTCTGGTCAATACACAGGGGCTTCACCGATCCCAGGGACGGGCGTACGCTGCAAGCGGATGCGTTATTTTTCAGGTTGTGAGCAGGCAGCCGCGATTCACCCGGGACTAAAGTGAAAAAATGAGACCCTCAGAACCGGAGCTGGAAGTCGAACACGAAATCGGCGTCGGCGATGTCCTTCGTAGGCCCGTAAACGGGGAGCTGGGCCGAGAAGCCGGGGCTGTACTTTTTACCGAACCTAATGCCCGGGGTGAGGAAGAGGTCCGTGCCCCCTCCCGCGCCGTCATATGTCGTAATCGAGTAGCCGTCGAACTCGCAGTAAACTATGGGCGAGCCGACCATGGGGACGTCTAGCCCCGCGGCCGCGTGGTAATTGATCCTGAACTCGAAGTCCTGCCCTTCGAAGTGATCCGCGTTGAATATGAAGTCCGTACCCAGGGCGCCCTGTATGCTGAAGGGCCCCTCCCACGCCCCCGCCGTGAGGTACGGCGAAACGGTCGCGGCCTTGTAGAGGTACATCTGGAAGTCCCTCCTGTATTTTATTATCTGCTGGAGCCTGTTCTGGTCGTCGGTGAATGAGGTCGGGAAATATGCTTCGAGTCCCGCGGATATCGCGAAGTTTTTCGATTTCGCCGCGAGCGTTTTCACGCCGACCATGAGGTTGCCGAACTCGAACCCGTCCCTTATCTCCGTATCCCCGTCCTTCACGTTGTTCGTTCCGCCGTAAGGTATGTCCATGTACACGCCCCAGTAATTGCTCTCGGACGGGAACTCGAACCTCATCGGATATAGTATGAACTCCCCGCCGAGCCTCTCCTTGAGCTTGATGATCTCGAAGTCGATCCCTATACGGCCGAGAGGCAGGGGGCCCTCGAAGAAGTGCGGGTACGCGAGCTCGAGCGACTTGCCCTTGGTCGTCGATATCGTGAACTGTCCCTGGTACTGGAACGAGCCCGTCACCGGGTTAATCAGACCGAAGTGCGTGTCCCTGACGAAGATCCTCGTGGGGTTGGCGACGTAGGCGGCCACGTGCGCGGCCTTCGAGTCCTGCTCGATGAGCCAGTCGGAGAGCTGCTCCATCGTCCACCCGAGAGGGACGCCGAGTGCGGGCGTGACTATGAGGTCTATGCCCGAGGGCCTGACGGCCCAGCCTTCGATCCCGTATTCGAAGAGCGTGCTCTGTATGACAGAGCCCAGGGCGGACGCCCACACGCTGTGCCCCCTCGCCCTGTAGAACTGGTAGTGGAGCATGCCGAAGAACGGGTGGAGCACCCAGTTGACTACGAAATCGTCCCCGTCGTTCCATATGGGCTCGCTCGTGAGGTTGTCCCAGAAGGTGTGGAACGAGCCGTCGAATATCTTCAGGTTCTTGTCCCTCACCCACCAGAGCCTTGCCGCCCACTGCGCGCCGTACCAGATCGCCGTGTCTTCCATATAGGTCTTGAAACCGGGGGGCCTGAGGCTGGGGTTCGGAGCGGGCTTCCCGTCCGGCGGCGGCTCTACGGGCAATACTACGTCGTCCGGTTCGTGGGGCGCGGCGGATTCCCCGGCCGCGAACATGTAGGAATTATCCTCGGCCGAGGCGGGGACGAGCTGAAAAAGCATGAGCAAAGCGGTACATACAATTGTCGCCCTCAACCCGATCCTCCCAGAAGGTAAGTAGCGGAAACCCCGAACAGCTCTTTCCGGCCAGTACGATTATCGAGCCCGTTCGGGTGCCTGACACATTTTAACAATAATTGACCGAAAATAAAAGAAGAATTATTGCGGAGCGTTAAATTTGTCCGGGCGGCGACCCGCCGCGGACTCACGGGAGTATTGCAGGTGCGGAGGAGCTGGAAGGAATCGTTTCCCACACAAGGGAGAGGGAATTAAAGAAAAAAAATAGATTTCTCGCATACGCTCGAAATAACAGGGGTAATAAAATCGCAGGAGGGAAAAATCAGAACCTTATCTGGAAGTCGAACATGTAGCTGTATCTGTCGACGTCCTTGTCCACGCCGTAAACGGGGAACTGCACGGCGAAGCCGGGGCTGAATTTCCTCCCGAACCTCACTCCCGAGGTCACGAACATGTCCGTCTTCTTGAACGTATCCGCGGTGAGGAACGAATACCCGTTGAATTCGGCGAAGAGTACGGGGGACGCGATCACGGGGAAGTTGACCCCGGCCGCGGCCGAGTAATCCACGTTGAACTCGGCGCTATTCCCCTCGAGATCGCCCGCGTTGAGCACGGTCGGCGCCGACACCATCGCCTGTACGTTGAATATGCCGCCCCACGCCGCAGCCGTTACATAAGGCCTGAGCGTCCACGCCCCCTGGAGATTTACCGGGTAGTTTCTTCTGAAAAGGGTGATCGTCGTAAGCCTGTCGATGTTGTCCTTGTAGGAGGTAGGGAGCAGGAGCTCGAAGCCGCCCGAGACCGCGGAGTTGTGGGACTTCCAGAGGAGAAACTTCCCTCCCGCGAGCACGTTCGCGAACTCGAACCCGTCCCTCACCTCCTCGCCGTTAACGAAGACCCCGTTCACGCCCGACTGCGAAATCTTCACGTAAATGCCCCAGAGCCCGTTTTTCGAAGGCACGTCCGCCCGGAGCGAATAGAATACGAACTCCCCGCCCAGGTCCTTCTTCAGGTTGACGACCTCGAGGTCCGCCCGGAACCTGCCCATCGGCAGCGGCTGCTCGATGAAGAACGGGTACGCGAGGTCTATCGCAATGTCCTTATTGGGAGTGAACACTATCGGCCCGGTCACGGAAAAGAACGTCTTCGAGAACGGGTTATATATTCCGACCTGCCTCTCGTATATGAAGTTCCTCATGGGGTTCAATATGTGGCCGAGTATCTTCGCCGGAACGAAGTTCGTGGAGACGAGCCAGTCGGAGGATTTCTCGAGCGCAAACCCCATCGGGACGCCGACCAGTGGCGTCGATACGAGGTCTACGAGCGAGGGGGCCTCCACCATGCCCTCGACGGTGTACTCGAACAGCGTGCTCTGCAGCACCACGCCCAGGGCCGAGACGAGGTAGCCGTGCCCCATGGCCCTGTAAAACAGATACTCCACGGCGCCTATTGTGGGGTGCGTCACCCAGTTGGTAAAGAACGAGTCGCCGTCGTCCCAGACGGGCACGGTGGTTACGTTGTCCCACCATTTGGATAACGACGTATCGAATATCCTGCTGTTCTTGTTCCTTACGTAGAAAAACCTGGCCGCCCAGAGGCCCGAGTACATTATGGCGGAGTCGCGGAGGAACGCGTTCACGCCGAGACGCTCCTTCCCCTCCTCGCCCGTGACGAATTCCCCGTCCTTCTCGTCGTCCTGCTTCTGCCCCGTGGCTGCGTTCCCGGAGAATGCGTAATCGAACATCTCGTCCACGCGGACGTCCTCCCGGGCCGACGCCTGGACTCCGACGATCAGAGACAAAAATATAAAGAGATACCTGTGCGCCACCCTCACCTTCTCTCCTTTGTCACGCTGCCAGAATCAATCCTGATGAGAATCGATTAAAATTGAAGTGATAAAATACCCTAAAAATTATACAACCTGAATAGCTAATCTATTCCAAGTAATTTTTTCGCCCTCGCCTCCCACGTATAGTCCCTGACGTCGGAGGAGGCCCTCTCGGACAGGGCCTTCGCGAGCGCGGGGTCATTGAGCGCCCTTTTTATGCCGGCGGCGATCGCCTCCGGGCTGTCGGGAGGGACGAGGAGTGCGTTTACCCCGTCCCGGAGTATCTCGGAGACGGACGGGATGGATGTAGCTACAACAGGACGTCCGGACGCCATGTACTCGAAGAGCTTTATCGGGGAAGTGAAGTCGCGTGCCATGGTCCCGCCCCTTATCGTCATGCGCGACGTGTAGGGCATGACGAGGACGTCCGAAGCCGCGAGATAGAGGGGGACGGTATTGTGGTGGACGTAGCTCGTAAACCTGATGTTCTCCGCTCTCTTTTCATGGGCGAGACCGCGGCAGCGCCGGACGTCCGACTCGAGCCCGCCCACTATGAGGAAGAGCACGCCGCTCATGCCGGGGGCGATCTCTATCAGGTGCTCTATACCCCTGCCCTCGTATATGTTGCCCGAGTAGCAGACTATCTTCTTATCCGGAGGCAGGCCGAGGTCGGCCCGGGCGCGCGACTTGTCGGGAAGCGACCTGTATCCCTCGAGGTCCACCCCGTTGTGGGCGACGACGAGCTTTTCGGGGGGGAGGCCTTCGCTAAGGTATATCTCGCCCAGCCCGCGCGAATTGGTCGAGAACCGGACGAGCCGCTCCGAGCGCTTGAAAGAGTTGAAGAGCACGCGCGCGCCGGTCACGAGCGGATGGTGCGCGTCGTAGACAGTCGGCACGCCGAGTATGTTAGTCGCGATCGAGGCGAACACGATGTTCCTGGTGACGGCCAGGTCGAACTGCTTCCTGCGTTTCCCCGCGTAGACGGAGGCGCGGACGCCGTGCATTATGTTCCTCACGGTCGTGTTGCCGGAGTAAGGGAACGAGACGATCCTGAAATTAGATTCCACTCCGTAGTACTGGAACATCTCCCCGGGCGTACGGTAAGCCGGGATGAGGAGAGTCGCGGTTATGCCTAGCCTCCCCATCGCCTGGCACATCTTCATTATGTGTATGGCGCTCGCGCCCTTCGAGAAGATCTCGGGGCTTCCTATGTAGAATACCCTCTCGGGGGTTGCGTTCGGCATGTTCGACCCGGCACCGTGTCAGTCGGCTTCAGCCATTATTATATGATGATATTAGCGCGTTGACGAATCCGGCCGGCCGCTTCCCCGGTTTCACGGGCTTATTAGAAATAGCCCCGGGCGTTGGATATAATAAACCCGCGGCTGACGGGGGCGCGAGTGCCCGGCCGTCCCGGACGACGCGGGGAACATACAGTCAATCAAAAGGGAGCAGAATGGAAACGAGATCTATAAGAGGGTTCCACGACGTCCTGCCCGAGGAAATCAAGAGGTGGCACCATATAGAGGAGAAAGCGAAGTCCGTCTTCGAGCTCCACGGATTCTCCGAGCTCCGGATGCCGGTCCTCGAATTCACCGAGATATTCGCCCGGAGCCTCGGCACGACGACCGACATAGTCGAGAAGGAGATGTACACCTTCACCGACAGGGACGGCTCGTCGCTCACGCTCCGCCCCGAAGGCACGGCCGGGGTGGTGAGGGCGTACATCGAGAACTCGATGTGGGCCAAATCCCCGGTCACGAAGCTCTACTACACGGGCATGATGTTCAGGCACGAAAGGCCCCAGAAAGGCCGCTTCAGGGGGTTTTACCAGATAGGGGCCGAGCTGCTGGGGCCGGAGGAGCCCCCTTCCGACGCGGAGCTCATTGCCATGGTCTGGAAGCTCTTGGAAGGTATAGGGATAACGAAATACTTGAAGCTCGAGCTCTCCTCCCTCGGAGACGGCAACTGCCGCCCGCAGTACAAGGAGATGCTCATCGCCTTCTTCACCCCTGAAAAGGAGCGCCTGTGCGAGGACTGCCGGAGGAGGCTCGGGACGAACCCGCTCCGGATACTCGACTGCAAGGTAAAGGGGTGTAGCGAAATAGCGGCGCACGCCCCCAGGATGATAGACAGCCTCTGCGGGGACTGCAGCCGTCACCTGGCCGATGTGAGGGAGAGCCTCGACTCGGTGGGCGTCCCCTACGTCCTGAACCCAGGGATAGTGAGGGGGCTCGACTATTACACCAGAACGGTATTCGAGATAACTACCGAAGAGCTCGGATCGCAGAACGCCGTGGCCGCCGGAGGGCGCTACGACGGGCTCGTCGAGGAGCTGGGAGGACCGCACACGCCCGCCGTCGGGTTCGCGGTGGGGATGGAGAGGCTCATACTACTCCACCAAATGGCCTTCCCCGGGGGGTTCGGAAAGGAAATAAGGGTGTTTATAGCCCACATGGGCGAAGAGGCGCGGAAGAAGGCGTTCTCGCTCACCTCGGAGCTCAGGGGCAGGGGAGTCTCGGCCGAGACCGATTACGGGCAGAAGAGCTTGAAGAGCCAGCTGAAGCGCGCCGACAAGTCGGGGGCCGGACTTACGTTTATTATCGGCGAAGACGAGCTTAACCGGGGAGTCGTGAAGGTGAGAAATATGGCCGCGAGCACGGAGGAAGAGATGGAGATCGGAAGCGCGCTCGACTTCGCTTCACGAAACAAATGACCGGCCGCATAGCCCGTCGTTCCGGGCGCCGCGTGCTCACTTCTTCTGAAGCCTCTCCTGTTCCTGCTTCCACTTAAGCGTGTTCACCTCTACGTAGTCCTTGATAAAGAGTCCCGTGAGCTCGGAGACCGTGCCTAGGACGCAGTCCTTTATATCGGCGGAGCTGCAGGACAGGAGCTTTCCTATAGACCACGTGGCCGCGGCCGTGTTGATATTCTGCCCGAGCCTTTTCCCCATCAGAACGACCGTCTGATAGAGCTCCATGTCTATGTAGACCGCGTACCTGTCCCCGCTCACGGCCTTCGACGCTATCACCTTTACGAGCATGTAGGAGCCCCCGAATACGCTGAACCATTCGCGGTCTTCGAGCACCGCGATGTTCGACCTCGCGAGCCTGTCCTCGACGAGCGCCTTTATGCCGGCTTCACTGAGCCCGTCCTCCCTTGCCGTCGGCGGCACCTCGTCCACAACGACGGCGACGCCCGTTATATCGACGAGCGTTTCCTTCCCCACCGCGAAGGCCGCTTCGCCGGCGAGAATCACGGTCATAAAAAGCAGAATATAGAGAGAAGTCCTCAAGATGTTAATTAATATATGCAGTCACGCGGGGAAAGTAAAAAACAGTAGTCCTGGAGACAGGGAAGGGTCGCAAGAGCGCACTAACATGCACCGGCGTGCAGATGACTCTATTGGTCAGTATATAAACGTAATAGTATTTATTATTCATAAGGTGAAAGACTATTTTTTTATCCTTCTTTTCCTTGATGAAAAGAAGCACACACGTAGTGTGGTTTATGAAAAGACATTACATAATTTGCTAAAAATCTTGTGTTTAAGCTCAAATCTT
>JAHKKQ010000077.1 GCA_020027805.1 Candidatus Dadabacteria bacterium | reverse complement strand
TCTTTATGGACCGATGGGCGGATTCTTCCGAAATAGAGAATACCATTTCCGCCCGGTCTCTTTCGACTCCAGGGGTCCTCGTCATTCTCTCCTGCGCCAGTTTGTCGTATTCGCGGTTACATATAATGCTCCAGATGCGATATGCCTTACGGAGGAGGGTCACGGTGTCTTCGAGGAGCGGAAGGATCGAGCCGAATGCCAGGAGGTCCTCGAAGTAGTCCTGGTCTTTACCCGCCTCCAGATGCATATTCTCGTAGCGCTCCCTGAGCACGGCGATTTTACCGTCGAGCCCGCTGTCCAGAACCGCCGCGGCGCGATTTTCATCTATTGCGCCAGCCAGGCCCCCGAACCCCTCCGAAAGCGACGTGTAGAGGGCCCGGAGCTCCCCGGTAACGTCTTCGTCCGCGAGACACGGATGGTCCTCACCCATGAATCCGTCGATCAGGTCGAGCTTGATATAAACGCTTTTTGCGTATGCGACGAGCATCAAAAGGGGCTCCGCCGGAAAGTCCTCCCCTCTCGTTTCATGCTCCGTACGCCTCACCAGATTGACCAGATTGGTAAAAATATCGAGCGAGGCTGAGTCGAATTTTCGATCCCCCGCCGGCCTTCCCCCGGCGCGTGCGTAGCTTCCGAATCGCTCCGAATAATCCTTGTACGCGGTCGAGAGCGTAAGAAAAAAGGCTTCTCTGCTCCTCTGCGGCCATATAATCTCGTCCACGAGCCATGAAACCGCAACAGCTATAAATAGCTGAATAAGATAGTTCTCGACCGTAACGGTGGTTTGCGAGACTGAGCCGAAAATCGCGACGAACATCGACATCGCCGTGAGAATCGCACTAAGAACGGAAGCGATAACATACCTGCCTATAAATGTGATACAGAAAAAGATCCATATCGCCGCGAGGATCAAATAAACGGGTTTCGAATCGAGGAAATAGTGGACGATCAGGAGCGAATAAACCGCGCTCAACACGGAGCCGACAAGCGATTGGACGCCGACTTCAAACGTCTTGCCGTGGTACGCCGTCATTATCATGAAAAGGATGACCGGAGAGAGGTAGCTCGAAGGGAGATGGAAATAGTTGCATATTATTATGCATATCACGCCCCCGAGCGTGATTTTGAGCGCGGCTTTGACGCGGAATACCGAAAGATAATGTTTGAGGCTCATCTATGGCCCGGATAACGTTAAAAAACGATTTCATCCGCTCATCGTATTTCGATTTATCTTTTCCCTGATTATCACACGCATCGTCCGGCCGTGTCAATCCTCGGTAAAGTTGACAAACCGCCCGCATTGATGAGATAATGGCGTTGGGTATGTCTTGTTTGACCGGTATTTCGCCGATATAAAAAATCACATGATAATACAGGAAACAATGACGGGCGGCGCGCTTCTACTCTGGTATTTACTCACCGGAGCGTCTCTCATATTCCTCATATACGACCTCGAAACGAACACACCCGCACAGTGGGTGATGAAGCTCGCCTGGATTTTGATAGTCCTCTACACGGGCCCCCTCGGGCTTTTCATATACATGCTCTCCTGCCGTGAACCCTTGCCCGGGACGCACGACGAGTTTATCGCAGCTCACTGGAAGCAGTCGGCAGGCTCTCTCATGCACTGCGTCGCCGGGGACGCGACCGGGATCATACTGGGCGCAATCGTCACGTACCATCTCCAGCTGCCGAACGGCATAGACTTGTTGATCGAATACGCGGCCGCTTTCGTCGTGGGGCTCTTTATATTTCAGGCGCTGTTCATGAAATCCATGGCCGGGGGGAATTACCTGGAAGCCGTAAAAAAGACGTTCTTCGCCGAGACCGTATCGATGAACTTCGTAATGGTCGGCATGATCCCGGTGATGGCGATACTGAGGATGAAGATACCGGGCGGGGACGACCCGAAGGGTCTGATGTTCTGGGGCATATCATCCGCAGCGACAATTGCGGGGGCGATAACCGCGTACCCGGCAAACTCCTGGCTCGTCGGGAGCGGGCTCAAGCACGGCATGATGTCGGCCGTATCGGGCAGAACATCCATGGACGGCATGTCCGGGATGCCGGGGATGCAAGGGAATTTGCAGCATAAAACCAATCAGGTCACGTTCATGAAAAAACTGGGCGTGTTCCTCATTTCGGCGGGGTTTCTTCTGGTGGCGGTGTGGGTCACGTCGCTGTTCGTCGAATTGAAGGTCCGTTAAACTCCTCAAGACCGGCCCGCATTGCCCGGGGGAAATGCATGCTAGACTTAGTTCAATGGTAAAAGGCGCCGCGCTAGACGAGTTAAAATCCGAATATGCCCGCAGGAAGGATATGATCGAGGCGCAGCTCGGCGAGTTCAGGAAGATGCGCGCAAGCGCGGACGACAGAAAGATATTCGAGGAGCTCGCATACTGCATACTGACGTCCGCCGTGGGACCCAAGGTCGGGCTGAAATCCATCGAAGCGATAAAGGACGTACTTCTTGACGGAACGGCTGAGGACACCGAAAGCAGACTGAAAGGTGTCCATAAGTACCCCGAAAAAGCATATTTCATCGTCCACACGCGTGAATACCTGAAAAGGGAGTACGGCTTTAAGCTCCGGGAGCTCGTCGATTCATTCGACGACCCCGGGGAGAGGAGGGACTTCTTCGCCCTGAACAGGGACATCAAAGGGCTCGGCTATACACAGGCAAGCCACTTCTTGAGAAACATCGGCTTCGGGGGATATGCGATACTCGATAAGAACGTGATTAAATCGCTCTACGATTTAGGTATAATAGATTCCTCCAAACCCCCATCGACGGAAAAGAAATATAAGGAGATTGAAGGCAGGATGAAAACCCTGGCTGACGAGCTCGGGACTGGACTGGACGAGCTCGACATGCTGCTCTGGAGCCTGAGGACTGGACGAATACCGGTATGACGCTGATATTTTTCGCAATCGGAATTATTATTCTGATCGCCGGCGCCGAGGCCTTGGTAAGAGGGGCGTCGAGGCTCGCTTCCACGGCCGGAATTTCCCCCCTGGTAGTCGGCCTGACGGTGGTCGCGTTCGGGACGAGCTCGCCAGAGCTGGCCGTGAGCGTTATCGCAAGCGTAAACAATAACGCGGACATCAGCCTCGGCAACGTAATCGGAAGCAACATCTTCAACGTTCTCTTCATACTCGGCCTGTCGGCAGTCATAGTACCGCTCGCAGTGTCCCGCCAGATAATCAGGCTCGACGTACCTATTATGATCGCCTGCTCGGTCCTCGTATTCCTTCTGGGGCTCGACGGAAGAATCAGCCGAACTGACGGCGTGCTGTTCACCGCAGGCATCATCGCTTACACCACATTCCTCATATGGCAGAGCAGGAAAGAAAAGGCGGCGCCTTCAGACGAGTTCGTCAGGGAATACGAAGTGAGCGGGAAAAAGACGCTCCTCATCGACATCGTGCTCGTAGCGGCGGGTCTCGGGCTGCTCGTCCTCGGCTCGCGCTGGCTCGTGAACGGGGCGGTGACGATAGCGACTTACCTCGGATTGAGCGAATTGATCATAGGGTTGACGATCGTAGCAGTCGGAACGTCTCTCCCGGAAGTCGCGACTTCCGTAATAGCCAGCATACGCGGGGAGCGGGATATAGCCGTGGGGAACATAGTCGGGAGCAACATATTCAATATACTGGCGGTGCTCGGAATATCCGGCATCGCGGCGCCCGGCGGGATCGCAGTCCCGGAAGCCGTGCTGAGATTCGACATACCGGTAATGACGGCGGTCGCAATCGCCTGCCTGCCTATATTCTTTACAGGGAACGTTATAGCCCGCTGGGAAGGAAAATTGTTTCTTCTATATTACGCCGCCTATATGGCTTATATCGTGCTCGACTCGACCGACCATTATTTCGAAAGGACTTTAGCGCGCGGAATGATCTGGTTCGTCATCCCTCTCACCGCTGTTACACTCGCCGTACTGGTGATCCGTTCCATCAGACGTAGCAGGAAGGGATACACCTAACGGGAAGGCGGCTCAGCCTTGCTGTGGAGCGGTTCTCCAACACGCTATTCGAATTCCCTGAGTGTATGAAGCATGAAATAGAATCAGAGACCGAGCCGGATAAATACCTCGGCGTATTCCATCACGGTAATCCCGGCGGTCTCGCTGAAGACCGCCCTGTACCTGTTGAGTCCCCTCATCCCGTCGGTGTAATCCTTGTAATCGGTCTGGCTCTTGTGAGCGTCTATAGCGGCTGTTTTTACGTGCATTTGAAGCGATATGTCTTCGATCCTGTCGTAGGTCCCGAAAGGCGTCCAGACTTCATAGCACCAGATCGCGGGCCGGACAGGCATTTCATCAGCCGGCATCCCCTTTATGGTTTCGAGCGCTATTGATGACACCGCCCTGTGTGTCGGGTGCTTGTCGATTTCGGGATGAGGCATATAGATCTCTTCGGGCCTGAACCGCTTCAGTGCCCCTCTTAGCTCCGATTGAAACTGATTCCTGTTTTCCCGGCTTTTCACGTCCCCGAGCCCGAGGAGTATGAGGTACTCGACGCCGAGAATACCGACCGCCTCCCTGACTTCGGACTCCCGGAGCCGGGCTACCTCGTCCTCGCTGAGGCCGTAAACGCTGGTGCTCCTCCTCCCGTCGGTTACGACGAGGGAAACCACATCGACGCCGCTGTCGATGAGCTTCGACGCAGTGCCGCCCATGCCTATCTCCATGTCGTCGGGGTGGGGCGATATTATGAGGACGTTCCTCTCCGGCATGGCTTTAGTATTCCTTGACAATTCGATCTTATCAATCACCATTAATTTATCTGAAAGGAGACCAGACGAAATGGATTACGAACCGGTTATAGGGCTCGAGGTGCACGCGCAGCTCAAGACCAGGTCGAAAATATTCTCACCGGCCCCGACTGAGTTCGGCGCTCCGCCCAACTCGCAGGTCAACCCCATATGCCTCGGGATGCCGGGCGTGCTTCCCGTGCTGAACGGGAAGGCGCTGGAATACGCGGTGAAGGCCGCGCTCGCCGTCAACTGCGAGATACACGGCCGCTCCCGGTTCGCCCGGAAAAACTACTTCTATCCGGACCTGCCGAAGGGTTATCAGATTTCGCAGTACGAAGAACCCTTTTCCACCGGCGGATGGCTCGACATCGGCGCAAACGGCGCTGTAAAGAAAATAAGGATAACCAGGATACACATGGAAGAGGACGCAGGGAAGCTCGTCCACGAAAACATGGGCAGATCGAGTTTCGTCGACCTCAACCGCGCCGGGGTCCCGCTCATCGAAATAGTCAGCGAGCCCGACATCGCGAGCGCCGAAGAAGCGGTGCTTTATCTGAAGAAGCTCCGCTCGATACTGATGTATATAGGGGTATGCGACGGCAACATGGAGGAAGGGAGCCTGAGGTGCGACGCCAACGTGTCCGTACGTCCGCGGGGGAGCAAAACGCTCGGCACGAAGGTCGAGATTAAGAACGTAAACTCGTTCAAGTTCGTGCAGAAAGCCATAGAGTACGAGGTCAAGAGGCAGGTTTCAGTCATCGAAGGCGGCGGCAAGGTAGTTCAGGAAACGAGGCTCTACGACGCCGACAAGGGCGTTACGTTTTCGATGAGGTCGAAAGAGGAAGCGCACGACTACAGGTATTTCCCCGACCCCGACCTCTTGCCCGTAGTGATAGAGAGGGAGAAGATAGAAGAGCTGCGCGCGTCTCTCCCCGAATTGCCCGATCAGAGACTTATGCGATTTACGCAAGTGTATAAGCTCCCCGAGTATGACGCGTCCGTGCTTACGGCGTCGAAAGTGATCGCGGACTACTTCGAGGAATGCCTAAAATATTACGACAACCCCAAAAACATAAGCAACTGGATAATGACCGAGGTGATGAGGGAGATGAAGGACGAGGGAGAATCCGGGGAGATGCCCGTCAGCCCGCGCAGCCTCTCAGGGCTGCTCCTGCTGATCGATGACGGAACAATAAGCGGGAAGATCGCCAAGGACGTATTTCAGGAGATGGTTTCGACTGGGAAAACGGCAAAGGAGATCGTCGAGGGAAGTGGTATCAAGCAGATATCGGACAGGGGCGAGCTCGAAAATATCATATCCGGAATCCTTAAAGACCATCCGGCGGAAATATCGAGGTATAAAGCGGGCGACGAGAAGCTTATCGGGTTTTTCGTCGGCAAGGTGATGAAGGCGACCCAGGGTAAGGCGAACCCGAAGGTCGTGAACGAGATTTTGACGGCGGAGCTTGCAAAATAATAATAGCCCCGGATTTTACGGGATTCGATACAGGTTTTATGGTATAGACTCAGACCTTATACTTACTCAGCTCGAACATAAGCTGTTTCAGGTACTCGGAGCTCGAAGCGGCGACGCGCTTTTTGATGCCCTTCCATTCCTCGATAGGGATTGTTACGAACACTTCGATCACTTCGGGGTCGAACTGGGAGCCCGAAGCCTCGATTATCTTCTGCACGGCGTCCTCGAAAGGCACCGCCTTCCTGTAGGTCCTGCGCGAGGTCATCGCGTCGAGCGCGTCCACAACCGAGAATATTCGCGCGCCGAGCGGTATCTCGTCTCCGGAAAGTCCGGACGGGTAACCCTGTCCGTCATACCTCTCGTGGTGCGTATGGACTATCCTCGCCGATGCCTCGAGGAAATCTATCCTTTTAAGGAGCTCATACCCGAATTCCGCGTGCTTCCTCATATGCTCCCATTCTTCTTCCGTGAGCTTGTCGGGCTTGAGGAGAATATGATCAGGCACGCCGATCTTTCCGATATCGTGGAGGAGTGCCCCTTTCGCTATTACCGAGAGCTCCTGGTCGCTCAGATTCATATGCTTTCCGAGATTGACCGCGTACTCGGTAACCCTGTAGGAGTGATAACCCGTTTCATGCTCCCTCAGGTCGAGCGCCAGGATCATCGCTTCGAGAGTGCCTGAATACGCCCTCACCAGCTCTTCCGTCTGCTCAATGACCTTCTTTTCGAGATTCTTCTGGTAATCCTTATTCGCCTTTATGAGATTCGACCGCTCGATCGCACGCCTGATCACAGTATCAACGTCCGTCACGTGGAATGGCTTGAAGATGTAGTCATAGGCGCCTTCCTTGAGAGCCGCCCTTACGTTTTCTATATCGCGCGACGCGGAAACCATGATTATCGAGAGGTCGGGCGAGTACGTTTTTAGCTTTTTAAGCGTCTCTATGCCGTTTAACTTCGGCATCTGGATATCAAGGAGGACAACGTCGAAGTCCTTGACCCTGTAGAACTTTTCGAGAGCCTCGAGACCGTTCCCGGCGACTTCGCACCTATAGCCGAGCTCTTCCAGGGCCTCGACGAAGAGGCTCCTTATCGCATCCTCATCGTCGACGATGAGGATTTTTTCTCCGGTCTTTCTCGCCCTATCATGCGAGATTCTCTTTGCCATTTCCATAATATCTATTATCCATGAAGCTGCTGTCTCTTCCAAGCGGAGTTTTTGCCGAATCTCATACGTTCTTATTTAGATTAAACGGAAGGGTATCCACTACCCATCACCCCGATGAGCGCCGCGCATAACCCCAATATACATATAAATATACTGTCAAAAGTTTGACACAGGTATTTTTAGTATGTATTTTCCAACCGAATTCATGAAAAAAGCGACTCTGGTAATCGAAGACGGGACTGTTTTCGAGGGTACAAGCTTCGGCAGAGAGGGTGAGGCTTACGGGGAGGTGGTATTCAACACCTCAATGACCGGATACCAGGAAATACTCACCGACCCCTCATACAACGGTCAGATCGTGGCCATGACCTATCCTGAAATAGGGAATTACGGGGTCAACCCCGAGGACGCGGAATCGAGAAAGCCCTTCTTAAGGGGCTTCATCGTTAAAGAATATTGGAAAGAGCCCTCGAACTGGCGCTCCCGCGGCAGCCTTGGGAAGTACCTCTCGGATAACGGGGTCGTGGGCATAGAAGGGGTCGACACGAGGTCCCTGACCAGGCTCATACGCTCGAAGGGGGCCCAGAAGGCCGTAATATCGACGACGGAATCCGACCCTGAAAAGCTTCTCAAGAAGTTGCGCGCTTCACCGGGGATAGTGGGCATAGACCTCGTAACCGAAGTGAGCTGCGATAACCCGTATAAATGGAGTGAAGGGACCGGGGCCTGGAGACCCGACTCCGAGAAATCGACCGGAGAGAAAAAACGCTTCAGGGTCGTCGCTTACGACTACGGCCTAAAACAAAACATACTGAGGAAGCTCGTCGATCACGGCTGCGAGGTATCGATAGCCCCTTCGAGAACCCCGCCTCACGAAATACTCTCGATGAAGCCCGACGGAATTTTCCTCTCGAACGGCCCCGGCGACCCGGCGGCTGTGGCTTACGCGGTCGAGAGCGTGAGGACACTCATAGGGAAAAAACCGATATTCGGCATTTGCCTGGGACACCAAATCCTGGGTCTCGCCCTCGGGGGGTCGACATACAAGCTTAAGTTCGGACACCGCGGGGCGAACCAGCCGGTCAAGAACCTGGGAACCGGCAAGGTCGAAATCACATCGCAGAACCACGGATTCGCGGTGGACGCCCAGAGCCTCGGCGGGGACGTGGAGATAACGCACATAAATTTGAACGACAATACCGTGGAAGGGCTCAGGCACAGGGAGCACCCCGTGTTTTCGGTTCAGTACCATCCGGAGGCCTCGCCCGGCCCCCATGATTCATCTTACCTGTTCAGGGAATTTATCGACCTCATGGAAGAGAACAGCTGACAGAGCGTTTGCTCAGTCGGTCTCCGGTTTTTATCTCGTCCCCCGCTTGTGAATTGAGTCTTGTTGCTTCACCATGACATCCTTCGACCCTTCGACTGCACACTTCGTGTGCGCTCAGGACAGGCGGGTTTGGCTTCATTGCCGGTTTGAGTAGGAGAGGGATGGAAAGATCATAAAACACACATTGTGTGTGTTCTTCTTTTCCTTGATGAAAAGACACACGTAGTGTGGTTCATGAAAAGACACACAGTGTTTGTTTTATGGAACGACAAAGACAATATTATTTTCTTCTTTGTCTGGATACAAAGAAGCAAAAATCATCCGACTACAGAATTTGCTAAAAATCTTATGTT
>JAHKKQ010000076.1 GCA_020027805.1 Candidatus Dadabacteria bacterium | reverse complement strand
CCGTAATTTCAATCTCCGGGCCGCCTCGAAGAATTTGATTGTTTCCGTGAACGGGAATGTAGAGGTAAGGCTGCTGAACGATGTCTCCCATCTGTCCCCGGCCGAGCTGCTCCCTCAGTTCTAATTGCCTCGGTCTTTTGCCCGGGCACGTGTTCAGGCATATGGGGTTTTCTTGTAACTCCCCGCGATATATGGTGTAATTTCCTCATAACGATATGAAAGAAGATATAGAGAGAGTAGTTTTACAGTCGGTCGAGAGCATAGGAAAGAAAATCAACATGACCGGCCTCCCTGTTGAGGTCGAGGTCAGCATCCCGAAACGGAAAGAATTCGGCGATTTTTCGATAAATACGGCCATGATCCTCGCCAAAAAAATGGGTAAGAACCCGCGGCAGGTAGCGGAGCTCATTATCGAAAACCTCCCCGGCGAGAGAGACGCCCTCTTCAGAAAGGTCGAGATCGCAGGGGCCGGCTTCATCAATTTCTTCGTAAAGGAAGAAGCTATTGTAAGCAAGCTCGCTGAGATAACGAGGCTCGGTGAGGAGTTCGGGACTTCCAACGTCGGCAATGGTCTCAGCGTCCTGGTCGAATTCGT
Organism: Candidatus Dadabacteria bacterium; assembly: GCA_020027805.1. Taxonomy (GTDB): domain Bacteria; phylum Desulfobacterota_D; class UBA1144; order Nemesobacterales; family UBA2774; genus 2-12-FULL-53-21. Next base: position 8,575 of record JAHKKQ010000076.1, on the reverse strand, counting down.
CAGCGCAAACCCCACCGGTTACCTCCACATGGGACACGCGAGGAACGCGGTCGTGGGTGATACGGTAGCGAACGTCCTCTCGGCGTCGGGCTACAAGGTCACAAGGGAGTTCTATATAAACGATGCGGGAAGACAGATGGAGCTTCTCGGGGAATCCGTATTCGCGAGGTACAGGGGGCTCTTCGGAGAGGCAGCGGAAATACCCGAAGACGGGTACAAGGGCGAATATGTAAGGGAAATAGCGTCTGAAATCAGGGGGCTCAAAGGCGATTCCCTGCTCCGTGGAGAGAGAGACGAAGCCCTGGCCTTCTCGAGAGAATTCGCGCGGGAGAAGCTGCTCGGTTTCATAGGGAAGGACCTCGGGGAGATAGGCATACATTTCGATGTGTGGTACAGCGAGACGGAAAATATCCACGGGTCGGGCAGCGGCGGGAAGCTCGGCGAAATCAAAAAGCGTCTTGCTGAAAAAGGAGCGCTCGAGGAAAGGGAAGGCGCCCTCTGGTTCGCCGGGACCGGATACGGGGACACGCAGGACTGGGTGCTGGTGAAGAGCGACGGAAGCCCCACGTACTTCCTCTCGGACATAGCGTACCATGCCGACAAGCTTGAGAGGGGTTTTGAAAGTCTCATCAACGTCTGGGGGGCTGACCATCACGGCCATGTTTCCAGGCTGAAAGCCGCGCTCAGGGCTCTCGGATTCGACGATTCGAGGTTGGGCGTCGTCCTCATCCAGTTCGTCCGTCTCATGAGGAAAGGCGAAGAGGTCTCGATGTCGAAGAGGTCAGGCAGCTATGTCACGATGCGCGACGTGGTGAATGAAGTCGGAGCCGACGTCATGCGTTTCTTCCTCCTCATGCGGAGCTCCGAGAGTCATCTTGACTTCGACCTCGACCTGGCTAAGAAGGAATCGAGCGAGAACCCCGTCTACTATATCCAATACGCTTATGCGCGTATCAAGAGCCTGTTCAGAAAGGCCGGGGAAGAGGGCGTTCCGGAATCCGATTCCCCGCTTCACCTGCTTTCTCAGCCCGAGGAGGTGGACCTCGTCAAAAAGCTGCTGCTCTATCCGGATATTGTGGAGGATTCCGCCGAGTCGCTTGCTCCGCACAAGATCGCTTACTACCTCCTGGAGGTAGCCTCCGACTTCCATACTTACTATAATAAATCCAGGATCGTCGTCGACGACCTCGCGTTGAGCGGTGCAAGGCTTTATCTCGTGAGGTGCGTGCAGACGGTCCTCAGCAACGGACTGAAGCTGCTGGGGATATCAGCGCCGGAGAGGATGTGACATATGAGTAGGGATAGTTCTTCGGGAGGCGGCAGGGTATTTTCGTTCCTCATTGCGTTTACGGTGCTGTTTGTGGTCGTTTTCGGCCTCGGCGTGTTCGTCGGCAAAAGGCTCAGCCAGCAGGAGCTCAAGATAACTAAAAGGTTCGACGAAGCGCCGCCCGAGCCGTCTGTAGCCCCGGTCGAGGAAGCTCCCGAGACAGAGGCTGAGCAAATATCCGAGAGCCCTTCTCCGGTCGTTGAGGAAGCGGGGATAGAGAGCCCGCACCCTGCCGTCCCAGCCGCCGAAGATGAAGAGAAAGAAGTTGAAAAGAAGAACATCGAGAAAGAAGCGGACGCCGTGAAAGAGATAAAAGAGGCGGCAGCCCCCGAAAAGACCGATACAGCAGCTCCCGCGAAGCCCGACGAACGGTTGGCCGAGATCACCCGTGAAATAGAACGCGAGCTGGATAAAAAAACGGCCGGGAAAAAGAATGAGGCGGAGACCGCTAAATCGACTTTACCCGAGGTCGATCCGGACGGCGTATATACGGTCCAGATAGGGTCTTTTCAGGATCAGAAGCAGGCGAACAGTCTCGCGAGCGCACTCCAGTCGAAGGGATACCCCGTGTTTATAAAATCCATGGCCTCTCCTGATAATAAGAATTGGTACAGGGTCAGGGTAGGGACCTTCGGCAATATCGAAGCAGCCAAAGCCTACGGTGAATCACTCAAAAAATCGGAGCCGATCGTGAAATTGGTTTTTATTACTGTTAATAACTAACACCGCTATGAACAAGTCCCTACCGGGAATAAAGGTCGCGATGACAGGACACACAGCAGGCCGGTTCATAAACCTTTTAGCTCCTCTGCTCGTCTATCTTGTCCTCGTCCATACCGCTCCGTCATTCGCTCAAGATGCGGTGAAGGGCCTGCACATAGTCGAATTAAAATCGAAGGCGGGGCTAGTAAAGGTATTCCTTCCGGACGACACAGCCGCCGGCGACACCGTTTCGGCCTCGATAGCGCTCTTCCCCGGAGGGGTCACTCGTGAGGTTATGAACGGCAACCTCGGGATACTGAGCGGCTACATTATCGAAACGAGCTTTTTCAAGGTCCCCGCCGGTCAAAAATCTATAAAAATTACCGTGCCGAGGAACGCGGCCGGGACTGAGATGAAGTTCACTCTGAGAGATACCTCGATGAAAACAATCGACAGCGCTTCTGTGCCGATAAGCCTGTCCTCTTCCGGGCACGGGAATCGGGAGATGCCGACACCCTATGATTACCAGTGCCCGCTCGTCGGCCAGGCCGGGAGAGTCGTTGAGATAAAAGGCCCGTTTGACGGGGATTTCGCGACGACTGATTTCAAGATAGGGAGTAAAAAGGCGAACGTAATCGCCGAGTCCCCGAGGAAACTCGTTTTTGAGAGTCCCTCTGATGTAATAGGATCTGTTGAGGTTGTGCTCGTCGAGCGGAATCTGGAGGTAAGAAGACCTTTCACATGCCTTCAGGTCTTGAAGATAGGCGAGGGGGACGCGGTCCGTGTCGGAAGCGCTCCCGGTAAGGATACCCCGACCGGCCCGGCAGATTCAGAACGGTCATCCGAGACGGGAATTACGGAAAGGGAACTCCCTCCCGCCACCCAGTCTCTCGAATTCAGGAGCATTAAGGCTGAGGAGAATCTACCCCCTGCGGAACGCCCGGCGGAGCCGCAGGCTTTAGCCTCGGTCCCGGGCCGGAGCGACGAAGAGATCAGGATAATACTGGCAAGCCAGATGGAATCCCGGATCTCTCTCGAGGGCTCGATAAACGCAGCTCCCGCTCCATCCGAATCGAATGCCCCGGTCGTGGAGCAGGAAAGCGCCCCGCCTGAGAGGACGGGCGAATATCTGGAAGAAACTACGATCGAAATAGGGTCGGAAAAAATCTCGGAACAAGAATCTCCAACCCTCCCCGTTCCCGTAAATGGTGATGAAAACGTCCCCGGCGTCCTGCCGGGAGGCTCGACAGCGGCAGTGCTCGAAGGTCAGCTCCTGGCCTCATTCACCGGCGGCTCGTCTGAAGACGGAGGCTCGGATGCCGTAAATGATCCGGGTGTGCGGCGTCCTGCCGGGTCTCTGCCCGGCGGGAAGTTCACTGTACAGGTGGCATCCTACAGGGAAAAGGGGGATGCCCGGGAATTGGCTGACAGGCTTACGCGAAAGGGTTATCAGGCTTTCGTGGCCGAGGCTGAGGTTCCGGGAAAGGGCACGTGGTACAGGGTCAGGGTAGGCCGGTTCGGAACGAGGAAGGAAGCGGCCTCGTTCGGAGAAAGCTTAAAAAGAAAGGAGCGAAATATAAAGACCGTTTACGTCGCCGAGGACGACTGATTCCGGGTTTTTAAATGCTTTCTAGGGGACTTTCCTTTCGGACATCGGTCCTTCTTGCTTGAAAAAGCCAAAACGGATATTGTTATTCCCGTAATAGCTGTATCATTTTATTTTTGGAACGGAGTATTATGACCCATCCTGAAGAGATAACGGAAAGGTCTAAAAACAAAAAAAGGCCGGAGTCTACAATGCTGGTCGGAAGCGGCATTAAGACATGGTGGCTCCTCCTCATGCTGCCTATCGAGGACTATCTGCTCAAGATCAGGGTCCATCCCAACGTCCTTACCGTCTCCACTCTCGTAGTCGCGATAATCACCGGTCTCTTCTACCACTACGGGTGGATATTCGCGGGCGGGGTACTGGTGCTGGCCGGATCGACGTTCGATATATTCGACGGGCGGGTCGCGAGGGCACAGGGTCTCAGCAGCGAGCACGGGGCTTTCTTCGATTCCTGTCTCGACAGGTTCTCCGAAGCCTTTATCTATCTCGGCCTGCTCAGTCTCTTCCGGGACACCATTTTTTCATATGTAGTTTTCCTCATACTCGTTTCGACCACTATGGTTAGCTATACCCGCGCGAGGGCGGAAGGTCTCGGCGTGAAATGCGAAGTCGGCGTCATGCAGAGGACAGAGAGGGTCGTTTACCTGGGGGTGCTGTCGGTCTTTAATTTTCTGGGCAACATGGTTGCCGAGGCGTTCGGCTTCGGACCTGACGATTATCTGCTCAAGCTCGCGCTGATATTAATGCTCGTCTTTTCTTCTTACACCGCCGTCCAGCGCATGTTCCACGTAATGACCGAGCTCAGGAAGAGGGACGAGCAAAGGAAGATCGAGCATGGAACGGTTCCCTAGAACGGTCCGGTGCATTCTTCTCAGCGCCCGCTTCCTGTAACACATTAAACTTCATTTGTTTTCCCGATGAACCCGGGGCCCGGCCCCCGGTCGTTATTGGCAATTATCTTATAATCTCAGCGCTGTCCTATTTGCTAGATTCTGAATTCGCAGGTATAAATCAAGTGCTTCACAGTCGGGGGCTCAGGCGTTACACGTACCCCCCCGATTTTCTGGTTTAATCATATATTGACTCTTATTCCTATTTGATAATATGCCTAAACGGAAAGACATAAAAACCATACTGCTGGTAGGGTCGGGTCCGATAGTCATAGGTCAGGCCTGCGAGTTCGACTATTCCGGCACCCAGGCTTGTAAAGCGCTCAAGGAAGAGGGCTTCAGGATCGTGCTCGTGAACTCGAATCCGGCCACTATAATGACCGACCCCACGTTCGCCGACAGGACTTACCTTGAGCCCCTCGTGCCGGCGATAGTTGAAAAGATAATCGAAAAGGAGAGGCCCGACGCCATGCTCCCGACGTTGGGCGGACAGACGGCTCTCAATATCGCCGTCGATCTCGCCGAGACGGGCGTGCTCGACAAGTACGGTGTGGAGCTGATCGGGGCCAGGCTGCCGGCGATTAAAAAGGCCGAGAACAGGGAGCTCTTCAAGCAGGCCATGCTGAAAATAGGGCTCGAAGTCCCCAGGAGCGGCGTCGCTCATTCAATGCCGGAGGCCTGGAATGTTATTGAAGATCTCGGATTCCCCGTGATAATCCGCCCGTCCTTCACCCTCGGGGGCTCCGGCGGAAGCGTCGCCTACAACATAGAGGAATTCGAGGAGTTCGCCAAGTCGGGACTCGACTTGAGCCCCGTGAGCGAGATTTTGATAGAGGAATCGGTCCTCGGATGGAAGGAATACGAGCTCGAAGTCATGCGCGACGTTATGGATAACGTGGTGATAATATGCTCGATCGAGAACTTCGACCCGATGGGCGTACATACCGGGGACAGCATAACGGTCGCGCCCGCCCAGACGCTCACGGATAAGGAATACCAGAGGATGCGTGATGCGTCGATCGCGATAATCAGGGAGATAGGAGTCGACACCGGGGGCTCCAATATTCAGTTCGGGCTCAACCCGGACGACGGGCGCATGGTGGTTATAGAGATGAACCCTAGGGTTTCCAGGAGCTCTGCGCTCGCGTCGAAGGCGACGGGCTTCCCCATAGCGAAGATCGCGGCCAAGCTCGCGGTCGGTTACACGCTCGACGAGATATCGAACGACATCACGCGATACACGCCGGCTTCATTCGAGCCGTCCATAGACTACGTCGTGGTCAAGATACCCAGGTTTACGTTCGAGAAATTCCCCCAGACCGACTCCTCTCTCACGACGCAGATGAAGTCCGTGGGCGAGGTCATGGCGATAGGAAGGACATTCAAGGAATCGCTCCAGAAGGCTATCAGGTCGCTCGAGATTGATTCCTCGGGATTCGAGCCCAGGTCCGCTGATATCGGGCTCGTAAGCGATAAATTGAGGACCCCGAACGCGGACAGGCTCTGGTATATCGCCGACGCTTTCAGGTGCGGGATGGGCATCGAGGAAATTTTCGGCCTCACATATATAGACAGGTGGTTCCTCCGGAATATAGAGCAAATAGTTCAAATGGAAGAGAGGCTCAAGTCCTCCGCGCGGAAGATGAACGGGACCCTCCTGAGAAAGGCTAAGGAGTATGGGTTCTCCGATATAAGGATCGCCGAGCTTACGGGCAAGTCACAGGACGACGTGCGGAAATCAAGGCTCAGGAATAATATCGCCGCCGTATACAAGATGGTCGACACGTGCGCCGCGGAGTTCGAGGCGTACACGCCTTACCTCTATTCGACCTACGAGACGGAAGACGAGGCCCCGCCGGCGGATAGGCCCAAAGTCTTGATTCTGGGCGGCGGCCCTAACAGGATCGGGCAGGGCATCGAATTCGATTACTGCTGCGTACATGCCTCATTCTCCTTGAGGGAGGAGGGTTACGAAGCCATAATGGTGAATTGCAATCCCGAGACCGTGAGCACGGATTACGATACCTCGGACAGGCTCTATTTCGAGCCTCTCACCCTCGAGGATACCCTCTCCATAATCGCGAGGGAAAAACCGGAAGGTGTGATTGTGCATCTCGGCGGCCAGACCCCCCTCAAGCTCGCTATACCGCTCGAGGAGAGGGGTGTGAAAATTATCGGCACGTCGCCCGACAGCATCGACCTCGCGGAGGACAGGGAGAGGTTCAGGGACCTCGTCGAGGAACTCGGGCTCAGGCAGCCCGAGAGCGGTATAGCGAGGAGCCAGGAGGAGGCCATCAGAATCGCGAATGATATAGGCTATCCGATCATCGTCAGGCCATCCTACGTCCTGGGAGGCCGCGCCATGGAGATCGTATACGCCGAGGATTCGCTCAGGCGCTACATAAGGGAGGCGGTAAAGGTCTCCCCCAACCGGCCCGTTCTCATAGACAAGTTTTTAAAAGATGCCAAGGAAGTCGACGTCGATGCCCTGTCCGACGGCAGGACCGTCGTCATCGGAGGGGTGCTCGAGCACATAGAAGAGGCCGGGGTCCACTCCGGGGACAGCGCCATGGTCCTTCCCCCTTTCTCGATCGAAGCCCGTGTGATAAAGGAGATAAAGCGTCAGACAAAAGAGCTCGCCCTCGCGTTAAAGGTCATAGGACTCGTCAATATTCAGTTCGCCGTAAAGGACAATATCGTTTACATACTCGAAGTGAACCCCCGCGCGAGCAGGACCGTCCCGTTCGTGAGTAAAGCCATAGGCGTCCCGCTTGCCAAGCTCGGGACCAAGGTCATGATAGGGAAAACGCTCAGGCAGCTCGGATTTACGAAGGAGATCGTACCCGGGCACTACTGCGTCAAGGAGTCCGTTTTCCCGTTCATCAAGTTTCAGGGCGTGGACACGATCCTCGGCCCCGAGATGAAATCCACGGGAGAAGTGATGGGCATCGATAACGATATCAGCATGGCGTTCGCGAAGGCGCAGATTGCAGCGGGAAGCGACCTCCCTCTCGCCGGGACGGCGTTCATAAGCGTTAAGGACGAGGATAAGCCCAAGCTCTCGGAGTTTGTAAAGGACCTCGAAGGTCTCGGCTTTAATATTATGGCTACGGCCGGTACGGCCGCGTATCTCCGGAGCATGGGCGTCAAATGCGCCGTCGTGAAGAAGGTGATGGAAGGCCGCCCGCACGTGGTCGATCATATTAAGAACGGGGAGGTCCAGCTCGTCGTGAACACGACTTTCGGACAGAAAGAGGTGGAACAGTCCTACTCTATCAGGCGGACGGCGCTCGTCCACAGGGTCCCCTATTTTACGACTATTTCGGCGGCCAGGGCCGCCGTAGGCGCGATAGAGGCGCTTATCAGGAAGGGTCTCGACGTTAAGGCTATTCAGGACTATTATTAAGTGTTGTATAATTGAATACCATGCTTATGTTATCCAAATATGATTTAATCCGATCGAGACGATTTCCTTTCCCGCTCCCCTAACAGCTCCAGGAGGATTTTAATATGACCGTAGAAAGAGTGCCGATGACTCCCAATGGATATAAAAAGCTTCAGGAAGAGCTCCGCAGGCTGAAGACCGTCGAAAGATATGAAGTGATAAAGCTTATCGCATACGCGAGGTCCCTCGGGGATCTTTCGGAGAACGCAGAGTATGAAACGGCGAAACAAAGGCAGTCGTTCGTCGAGGGGAGGATACAGGAGCTCGACAGCAAAATCAGCAGGGCGGAGATTATCGACCCCGCCGAGCTCAAAAATAAGGACAGGGTAACGTTCGGTGTCAGGGTCAAGCTCGAAAACGTCGAGACGGGGGAAACGGTGACGTATCAGCTCGTAGGCCCCGATGAGTCCGATCCCGATGACGGTCTCATCTCGATTAGCTCGCCTATAGGAAGGGCGCTCATAGGGAAACAGGTGGATGATGACGTTCAGGTCCAAGCCCCGGGCGGCGTAAGGGAGTTCGTGGTTCTGGAGATAAGCTGACAGCTTCCAAAGCCTTCTCCCGGGCGGTTCAGTCAATTACAACGCTCGATTCCACTTTGC
>JAHKKQ010000225.1 GCA_020027805.1 Candidatus Dadabacteria bacterium | reverse complement strand
CTTCACCCAGCACTTCCATGGACTCCCTGAGGTCGTAAGGATCGACCGTTTTAATCCACCTGACTCCTGCTCCTCTCAGCGCTTTCTCAATGTCCATACCGACCCCTTCCTGCCTCATGTTCTTGCCCGATGCGGGGTTCTCGTGGTGCCCGGTCATGGATGTCCAGAAATTCTCGAGAATGATCAATATGGCGTTCTGGTTGTTATACACGGCGTTCGCGACGCTCGACGTGAGGCCGCTGTGCCAGAACGTGCCGTCTCCCATGAACGATATGACCCTCTTGTTCGCCATTCTCGACAGCGCGCCCGCGGACGCGAGACCTATGCCCATGCCGGTGATCGAGTTGCTGAGGTCGAACGGCGGGAGGCCGCTCATCGAATAACATCCTATGTCGGACGCGTAATACGACCTGCCGTAGTCCTCTTCAAGTATTTTGATCGCGGTGAAAATCGGCCTTTCAGGACAACCCGTACAGAAAACAGGGTTCCTTTTCGTGACGGGCTGCTTTAAAAAGTTCGCGGCCCTGTCCTTGTGTTTCTCCGTGAATTCGCTTCTCTCTTTTATCCTCTCTTTCTCGTAATCGGACAGGGTATTCTTAAGCAGGAATTGCCCGACACCCTTTGCGATATGATCGGGCGTATATTCCCCGGCCTGAGGGAGAATATCCTTTCCGAATATATCGAGGCCGAGCTTCGCCCTCTGTGCGATAGCCCTTATCTGTTCTTCCATGAGATTGGGCATGCCTTCTTCGACGATGAGCACGGCTTTCTTGTCCCGGAGGAAGAGTATTATTTCCTCGGGCACGAGCGGGTTAGTGACGTTCAGGTTGAGTATCGGTACCCTGCACTCGCCGTAAAGGCTCGCCTCCCCCAGATTATAGAGGCACCTCATCAGGGAGTTGTATATCATTCCGTGAGTGATAATCCCCATACTGCTTTCGGCGCCTTCGAAGAACTCGTTCAGCTTCCTCTCGAGTATGAACCTTTTCGCGGCCGGCAGCCTCTCGTGGTATTTCTTCTTTTCGTGGTCGAACGTGAAAGGAGGGAGAGGGATTTTTTCGAGATCGGTTATGAGGTCGGCGAGCCTGTTGATCATGCTGATCTTGGGCTCCTTGTTGTCCCGGCAGGTCATCTTGTTCATTATGTGGGCTACCCTGGTAGACAGCAGATACATGACCGGCATGTTCGAGTATTCCGAAAGCTCGAAACCGGCCTCGACCATCTTGGCCACGTGCTCGAGGTCTCCCCTCGGATCGATCACTGCCATCGTTGACTTAAGCGCGAACGGCAGCGCCCTTTCGGCCACGCACGTGCTGTCGCAGCCGTAATCCTCTCCGACTATTATCAGCGCCCCGCCCGTAACGCCCGAGGACGATATGTGTGAAAGGGCGTCCGAAGCGACGTTCGTGCCCACTATCTTCCAGTTCACGCAGCCTCGTATCGGATAGCTGATCGACGCTGACAGCAGCGACGCGGCAGACGCCTCGTTGCCGGAGCAGTCGAAGTATATCCCCTTTTTTTTGAGTACCGGTTCGTATGCGTCGGAGATGACATCGATGAGCCCGGCCGTCGGAGAGCCCGGATAACCCCCGAGGTAGCTCACCCCCGACTGGAGGAAAGCCTTCAGTATCGCAAGCGGCGTATCCCCGTAAAGGGTCTCCCCTTCGCCGTAATTCAACTGTTCGAGCAGTTCTTTCGAGTAACCCATGACAACTCCCGCTCCGAAGCCGTTTCAGCACCCCGGCGTCTATAATCTACCAGATAAGGGGCGGATATACCAGAAAAATCACACCCGGCGGCAGCGCTTATTTTCTTAACCCGGGAATCTCCAAACTGTCCCTTATCATGAAGAAATAATCCCTTAGCGCCTCTTCCTGCTCCCAGGTGACTACGTGAAAGGGCCTTTTCATCTTTACGACGTCGAGGGCCGTACCGGGGTCGATCCTCATATGATGCATAAGAAAACAGGCGAGCATTAAATTGGTCCTTCCCATCCCGGCGTAGCAATGAACTGCAATACGCCTGTTCTCGGCGAGCTGGCCATTGACGAAATCCACGAATTCCCTGAAATCCCCGAACCCGGGGGCCTGGAAGTCGTCGATGGGTATGTGCTTCACAATAAAGCCTTCATATTCCCTGGCATACTTTTTTTCTTCGAGGTTCACTATCGCGCTGATGCCCTCCCCCCTCAGGAACTCGAGGTCGTCCTCAAAGCTGCTGAACTGCCCCGGCCTTTCCATGCCCGCAATCACACCCTCTACCACCCAAGAGAACCTTTCAGGCACTGTCACGATCTCCTTTTCTTGAGCTCGGCAACGTATATATCGGCCCGTCTGGTCGGTTCGGGTATCCTGTACCCCCTCGCGCACACAAGGGCGATCTCCCTCGCCGACTCCGTGTCAATCTTATGGCCCGGAGACACGAAAACGGGCTTCGTATTATCCCGCGTCCTCAGGACCGAGCCTATCACATCCCCCTCCTTCGACAGCAAAGGACTCCGGGAGCCCCTTCTCTCTCCCGGCTCGTCGTAATTGCCGTAAAGCCTCTTTTTTGCGATCCCCATGGCGGGGGTGTCCAGTAATACGCCTACGTGGCAGGCGATGCCGAAGCCCCTGGGGTGAGCTATCCCCTGGCCGTCAATAATCAGGAGGTCGGGCCTCCGTCTCAGTCTTTTGAACGTCTCGATAATAGCGGGCCCCTCCCTGAAAGCGAGCAAGCCCGGTATATAGGGGAATTTTTCGTCGCTCACGGTATAAACCCGCTCGATCTCGTTAAGGCCGGGGTATGAAAACATGATTATCCCGCAAATGAGCTTTTTCTCGCTCTTGAGAATGGAAAGATCGGCCCCCGCAACCGTATTCAGCTCTCCGAACTGCCTCTCTCTTATAACTTTTTTGCTTAATTCTCTCTGGAATTCGAATGCGCGGGCG
>JAHKKQ010000075.1 GCA_020027805.1 Candidatus Dadabacteria bacterium | reverse complement strand
ATTGTGTCGTTGCCCGCTTTGTCCGTTAACGTGACCCGGATGTCATAGGACTCGTCGGGACGAAATCCGAGAAGAGTTATCGCATGCTCGATCGCGAAACCACTGGCGGGCACGGAAAAGTCGCGGGTGCCCGTGGTGACTGAATTAGTCTCGGCGGAGTTACTCGTGACATCGACGGTTACCTCGGTCGGCTCGTCGCTAGTCAGTCTGAGCACCGCTGCTAGCGGGGCGTTCTCGGAGAAAACCACAGTCGGACCCGACACGCTGCCGGGGGGATCACCGTCAATAAGATCATCCGAAAAGATGCTGCCGTTGTCGTCGCATCCGAGAATGGCAATACAGGATACGAGCAGCAACAAATAAAACAGACCGCGGGACTTACGGGATAAAACATCAGGCGAAATTTGCAGTTTCAGAAAATTCATAGGACCCTCCGATCCTAAAAACCATATTTTGAGTTTTGATGCGTGGATTAATATTCTTACAATAATTATAACCGCGATTCAAGATACAATCGGCAATTTTTCACCGCCTGATTTTCTGTCCGCCGGGCTCAAAGACATAGATATACCCACATTTCGATATCCAGGCATAGAGAAAATCACCGATTGAGCCTATAAAATGTAGAGCAACACAGATTGATGCCTTCCGACGCATAGCCATGTCGGCCATACGACCGTCCTCCACTCTTTATAACTCACTGAGCGTCAACGATTTTTCTTCGGCCTGTCTTTTTCCTCTATATACTCGCCCAGAAACGTCCTGTTCCTTACGGACGGGGGGAGATTGCCGAGGTCAGGTTTCGGCATATCCGTCGAGAGATCGCTTGTAAAAGCGAAGCTCGATACAACTTTCTCTACCTTCTTCGTCCCGCAGAGCGGGCACTTGAGCTTTTTCTCGTCCTCAGGCTCGTATATGAGCTCCGAGAACCGGAAATTCTTCTTCAGATTAAATAGAACCAGCGTAGTTCCGTCATGGAGATAATAGTTTAAATCCACGGCGTCCCTGTCGCGCTTCCCGTGCTCGGCCAGGACCTCTTCCGCTTCGATATCCAGCACGCCGATATGGTTTATGTTGTCGTGCTTCTTCACCAGTTCCGATACCAATTTCTTAGTAACCCCTTTCTGAATCGCATTTAAGGAGTCTTCCACGTTCTTTCTGCACGGAATGCATTCATACTCGAAAAGCGGCATCTAATTCCCTCTCTAAGTTTTTATTATCTGTTGAAATACTGATTCAAATGCTCCTGCCCAACCCAGTCGTTCCTCATTTCCTCGTCTTTCTGCTCTTTATATTCGAGATGCCACCTGAGCTCATCTCCGCGACGGGGCGCCCTCTTGCTCTTGTCTTCGAATATCGCCTTGAAGGTCGAAAACACCCTGCGGACGTCTTTCGTCCCGCAAAGCGGACAGGTCAGGTCTTTTTCCTCTTCCTTTTCGTACACGAGCGAGCTAAACCTAAAATTCTTCAGCTCCAGGTACAGATTTTTGTTATTATCCAGCTTATAGCGAAACCTTCTCGCGCTCCTGCCGGTGCCCCTTTCGCCGAGCGCAAAGAGCGGTTTGTTCCCATCGCCTTCCGTAACCTCTATATACAAAAAACCGGGATTCTCCTTTTTAATCTTCGCCGCGCTGGTTTTATTCAGCTTGGCGACAAGAGCGTCTATATCCCTGTTATATTTTTCAATACACTTGTCACAGTCATACTCGAATAGTGGCATATTATCACTCCCCGTTATTAATAAGTTACTAATAATAACTAATATTTTCAAATTGCTCCAGCCCGCACTCGCTCCGGGGGCCGGAATTTGACAAAGCATCCGCGGTGCCGATACTAAAATGTTAATCTTTGATACCTACTCCGGAGGCCCGAATGCCCGATCAAAATGAGCTGATAGTGGAGGAGGAAGGATCTGTCTCTAGGGTTGTATTTAACAGGCCCGACAAAAGGAACCTCCTGACGCCGGGAATGCTCCTGGGACTGGAGTCGGCGCTAGAGAGGTTAAGGGATGAAGGCAGAACCAGGTGTGTAGTCATCAGGGGAGCCGGGGATAAGGCATTTTCTTCGGGCTACGACATCGGCTCGATCGGCAAGGATGACATGGTGAGGAACCATTCCGGGGACAACCCCCTACCTAAGGCCATCAAATCAATAGAGAATTTCCCTTACCCCGTGATCGCCATGATGAACGGACACGCCTTTGGGGCCGGGCTCGAGATTGCCGCCACGTGCGATATCAGAATCGCGGCGAAGGACTCCCTTTTCGGAATGCCGCCCGCAAAGCTCGGGGTTATATACTCGTACAGGGGCGTCCGGAGGTTCCTGAACCTCATCGGACCTGGATACACGAAAGAACTCTTCCTTACGGGAAGGCCGATCGGCGCGGAGAGGGCGGAAAGAATCGGGCTTATCAACTTTACGGTTCCCGGCTCCGAACTCGAAAAATTCACGAATGAAATAGTCGGAGAGGTAGCCGAAAATGCCCCCCTCTCCCTGAAAGCGCTCAAGGAGATGGTGAACATCTGGCAGAGAAACCAGGTGATCAGCGGGGCTGACGAAGACCTGTTAAAAAAGATGACCCTGACCGTACAGGAAAGCGAGGACTATAAGGAGGGGCAGAGATCGTTCGCCGAGAAGAGGAAGCCTATTTTTAAAGGGCGATAGGAAACACTCCAAATAAAGGAATTGATTATGGCCCTTAATCAAGGGTTACTATTTTTCCTTCAGCTGAAACAAGTCGAGCTTGTAATAACTCATTTCGTTGATAGTATACTTTTGGCCGAGCCCTTCCCTCGTATTCTTCTTGCTTTCAGGATGAGCGTGAAAGACAAACCAGATGTTTCCGTCGCCCAAACCTTCGAATGAAGGAAATGTCTTCACAAGCGGAACTATTTTTATATCCTTCCTTCTGTTATAGTACGCAGCGGTTATCCTCTCGTAGATCGGCGAAACTACTATTATATCGCCCGTTAGCGCATTAGATTCTATATGGCTCATCACTTCTCTCCACTGATGCTTGCCGACGGTTTTATAATAGGCGCTGATATTGAAATAAGAAAAAAGTACTATAAGTCCCGCTGCAGCCAGGATCAGCCGCCTGTTATTCATATTCCCGATCCCGTTCGACGCTAACAGATAAAAGGCGAGAGAAGCCCCGATAGTATAGCGGAACACAAGTATCGGAGAAGAAACGAGCGAGATCAGGAACGGGACCACGACGGGCACGAGCATCCAGAGGAGGAGCATATAGAGCCTAGAGCCTTGCGATATCCCGAGAGCGCCTGGTTGTTCACTCGCGGATCCCAGGGACTTCTTAGCTCGCTTGGAGGCTTTGACTTTTCTAAGGCCGATTACCGAATAAAACGAAAATGCCAGGAATAAAATCAAAAGATAGATCGAGCCTGCATATATTGTGAAATATTGCCATATGACTTCGGAGGACGGCTCGGGAACCCAGAACCCCTTCTGTATCTTGAGCGTAATTACCGCAAGGAACACGAAACAGGGTATGAGAAATAACGCGGTTATCACCTGAAGTTTTATCCACCCGCCGATACCGAGCACCCCGATTTTCTTATTCCGGATAAGAAGCGTAAAACAGAAGATATTCTGGGCCAGAATAATCATAACTCCGTAATAATGCGTATAGACGAGGAGAGCGGTCGAAGCTACATAAGCAACGGCGTACATCGTTCTATTTTTAATCGTGAGCTGGAGAAGACAGTAGTAAGAAACCAGCATCAGGCAGACCATGAGCGTATAGCCCCTTGCTTCCTGCGCGTATCTGATATGAAAAACAGACGTAGCGACTATAAGCGCAGCGATGAGCCCTGTCTTTTTATTATAGAGGAGCTTGCCGACGGCGTATACGGCGAAAACGGATAACGAGCCTAACACGGCCGAGGGCACCCTCGCGATAAATTCGGAATCACCGAAAACGGGAACCCAGAAACTGAGAACCATATAATAAAACGGCGGATTAGTCTCAGCCGTATTATCGAAAACCCACTTGATGATGTCCGCAAATCCGAGCTTGGAGACCGCGATCGAGACCGCTTCGTCATACCACACGCTCTCCCCTCCGAGGTCATAGAACCTCGGTATGACGCCAACGATAAAAATCAGTATTATCAAATAATTGTCTTTAAGGAATACGAGAACAGACTCTTTCTTCATATGTCATGTCCCGTAGCCATAATCTTTGATCAGATTTTCCCTTTCCGTCCACCTTTCACTTACCTTCACCCAGAGCTCGAGAAACACTTTTGTGCCGAGTACTCTTTCTATATCTTCGCGCGCCTGAGTGCCTATCGTTTTCAGCATCTCCCCCTTCTTCCCTATGATAATCCCCTTATGGTTTACCCTCTCGACATATATGAGCGCCGCTATCCTGACAAGCTCCTTCTCGGGAACATCTTTAAATTCTTCTATCACCACGGCGGTCTTATAAGGGATTTCCTCTTTAGTCAGCTGGAATATCTTCTCCCGGATAAACTCGGCGGCCAGAAATCTTTCCGGCTGGTCCGTGACCATGTCTTCCGGGAAGTATTGGGGCCCTTCCGGCATGTATTTGACGACCGTGTCCAGGAGGTCGCCGATCCCGTCGGCATTCCTTGCCGATATGGGTATGACTTCGAGGAACTTTCCTTCGAATCTCCTCGATCCATCGATAATGCCGAGTATGTCTCCTTTTTTTACCGTATCTATCTTGTTGATGACCAATATTGCTGGCTTTGGGAGGTTCTCGATAATGAAGCGGTCTCCTTTCCCGAAAGGGTCTTTGACTTCGATCATCATGATTATCACGTCTGCCTCATCGATCGCAGACATTGCCGTATGAACCATGGCCTTCCCGAGCTTCCCCCTGGCTTTATGTATTCCGGGGGTATCGATGAATACGAGCTGCGCGCCGGGGAGCGTCTTAATGCCAAGAATCCGGTTCCTCGTCGTATTGGGCTTGTCGGAGACGGCGGCTATCTTCATACCCGTAACCGCGTTGATCAGTGTCGACTTTCCCACGTTGGGCCTGCCGATCACCGATATGAAACCCGATCTGAACTTTATTTCGTTTGCCATTAAAACAATCACCCCTCTGAATTACATGGATTTTTACGCCTGTTTATTAATTCTTTTTCTGCTTGAGACGATATATGTAAAGGTATGGGAGTACTTTCGTATCCAGGACATCGTAACTCTCTCCGATTCTTCTTTCGACCGTCCCCTTTGTATTTCCCACATCGTCGAGCCAGCGGTCGCATAATACGAGCCAGAATTCCTTATCCCCCGTATCGGGTGCGGAATAAAACCCGTCCGAGAGAGATATGATCGTCAAATCGTCCCGTTCGGCATAGTAACCGGCGGCTTCCGTCTCGTACCAGGGGTGTAAGACTATAACATCCCCGGCCCCGGCGTTGGATTCTATATAATTAATGCCGGCCCGCCACGCGGGCTTATCCACCCGTTCATAATATCCGAAAATATTGACGGAAGAAAAAATCAGAACTAATCCCGCAACGAGGAGAATGAATCTCTTATCGCCGGTTCCAACAGCACCGAATGAAGCGAGTACATAGAATGCGAGAGACCCGGCGATCGTGTATCTGTAGAAAAAAATCGGCGTCGAAACGAGCGATATCAGGAACGGCACGGCCACCGGAACGCAGAGCCACAGTAAGAGGAGAAAGACGCTGCTTGCATAAGACGTACCGCCTTCCCCGGGGCTCGGGGCCGGGGGTTTGAAGACGCCTCCAAAATACCGGGGGACGCTCGTGCCTCCGGCATTAATCACCGCCGGTAACGACAGCGCGGCGAGCAATATGAGGAGATATACCGATCCCGAGTATAATTCGAAACAGTCGTATAGGACCTTTAACGTGGGAGGGGAGAGCCAAAAATTGTTCTGAATCCCGATCGAATGACGGTATAAGATATATAGTCCCGGAATAGATAAAAATCCCAGAATCAACTGGAGCGCAATCCATTTTCTGGGGTCAGGCGCTCCCGTCTTTCTGTGCGTTATGTATTGCCACGCGCAGAAGATGTTTTGAGAAAGGATGATGAACAGGCCGTAGTAGTGAGCGTATATCAAGAGCACGCTCGATATGACATAGCCCGCTGAATTGATGCGCTTTCTCTCAGCGACGCTCTTTAAAAAGAAATAATAAGAAAGGAGAGTGAGAAGGACCGAAAGACTGTACGCCCTTCCTTCCTGAGAGAACTGGATATGAAATACGGAAACAGCCAGTATCAGCGCCGAAAGCAGTGCGGCCTTTTTATTGAAGAGCAGAGCGACGACTATATATATAAGCAGAATGCTCAACGACCCGAATATGGCAGAGGGGAGCCTGACGGCGAATTCCGAGTCGCCGAACATGAGAACCCAGGCGCGGAGAAATGCGTAGTATAGAGGCGGGTTGTTGTCACTCGAAGCCAAGCTCCATCTTATTTGCTCGAGAAATCCGAGCTTAGATGCCGCAACCGAAACCGCCTCATCGAACCATACGCTTTCAGCGCCGAGATTGTAGATTCTGAGACCGAGCCCCAGCAAAAATATCAATATCAAAAGATAATTGTTTCTGAGAAAGGCTGACGCTCTGTTGTGATACACTCGATAATTCATCTTAAGGGAGCCGGGTTCAAGCCGCGTAACGCCCTGACTTGCGCCCTCCCGGGACTAGATGTACGTTCCTGAACGCCATAGACAGCATCCGACAATTGTAAACACTATTGCACTTCCATGCCAGCCATAGGATATTCGGCACTTTAGAACGGGCGGATCCGGGTCGTCAGTCTTGCCAAATTCTTCGCAAAGGTTAAGATTTGAGGGTTTTAAGGTAGATTAGTCTTAAGAGGAGTATTTTTCATGCTTGAACATATGGGTGACTGGAAGAGAACCGACTATTGCGGGACCCCGAGGGCCGGAGATATTGGCCGCAGTGTCGTGCTCATGGGCTGGGTCCAATCGAACAGGGATCACGGCGGGGTCATATTCATCGATTTGAGAGACCGGGAAGGAATAATACAGATCGTACTCAATCCGCAGACAAACAGGGAAATACACGAAAAGGCATCGGCGCTCAGGGACGAATGGGTGATCGCCGTCACGGGAAGGATAACGAGCCGCTCCCCCGAAACGGTCAATCCGAACCTGCCGACGGGCGAGATCGAAGTTGTAGCGGACGGGCTCAGGATACTGAACACTTCGAAGCCGCTGCCTTTCCTCATAGAAAACGACGTAAGGGTCGATGAGCTGCTGAGACTAAAACACAGATACCTCGACCTGAGACGCCCCCAGATGAAGGATAATATCGTAACGCGGCACAAGGCAGTCTCTGCCACGAGGAGTTACCTCAACCGGGAGGGGTTCATCGAGGTGGAAACGCCTTATCTTACGAGGTCGACGCCCGAAGGAGCCAGGGACTTCCTGGTCCCGAGCAGGCTCAACCCGGGGGAATTCTACGCCCTGCCGCAGTCTCCACAGCTCCTGAAGCAGACCCTCATGATATCGGGGCTCGACAGGTACTACCAGATAGTGCGCTGTTTCCGGGACGAAGACCTGCGCGCCGACCGTCAGCCCGAATTCACGCAGATAGACCTCGAAATGTCGTACGCGGACGAGAACGACATCATGTCGGTAGTCGAAGGCATACTCAAAGCGATATTCAAGGAAGCTAAAGGAACCGATATACCCGTGCCATTTAAAAGGATGAAGCACGAAGAGGCGATGCTCAGATACGGGTCCGACAAGCCGGATACGAGGTTCGGGCTCGAGCTCGACGAGCTGACTGAAATATTCAGAGACTCAGGGTTCCAGGTATTCAGCGGGGCTATTATGAAGGGCGGGATCGTAAAGGCCCTCAAGCTCCCCGGGAAAGCCGGCGAGCTTTCGAGGAAGGAAATAGACGACCTCGGGGAGACCGCAAAATCACTCGGGGCAAAGGGCCTCGCATGGATCCGCGTCTCGGGCGACGAATGGCAGTCCCCGATCATCAAATTCATGAGCGACAAGGAAAAAGAGGATTTACAGAAGAGACTAGGGCTCGGAGACGGCGACATCGTGTTCTTCGCAGCAGATACGGCCTATATAGTGAACATGGTGCTTTCCCACCTGAGGCTCGAGCTCGGCGAAAGGCTCCGTATGATAGACCACGGGAGGTTCGATTTCCTCTGGGTAGAGGATTTTCCGCTCCTCGATTTCGACCACACAGAGAAACGCTACGTCGCCATGCACCACCCGTTCACGTCGCCGAAGGAGGAAGACCTCCACCTGCTCGATACGGAGAAGGGCAAGGTAAGGTCGAGGGCATACGACGTCGTGCTGAACGGCGTGGAGATCGGCGGCGGCAGCATTAGAATCTTCCAGAAGGACATACAGGAGAAACTCTTCCATACGATAGGCCTCACTGCGGAGCAGGCCAGGGAGAAATTCGGGTTCCTCCTCGAAGCGCTCGAATTCGGGGCCCCGCCCCACGGGGGGATCGCACTCGGACTCGACAGGATAGTCATGCTCATAACCGGAGCTAGTTCTATAAGGGACGTCATCGCGTTCCCTAAAACCCAGAAAGGTATATGCCCTCTTACCGGGGCCCCGTCCGGCGTCGAGCAGAGCCAGCTCCTCGAGCTCGGCCTCAAGCTCGACGTTAAAGAGAAGGACAAATGATGCGCCATGCATGCAATGAACGAATAATTATTCCGGTCCCGGCCCGGGGTTATCGGATTGAATGAAACGGGTCACCTGCGCGTGAGGTCTTCGTTATTCTTCGGCAGAATCTTGAAATAATTCTTTGACACGGAATATACCGGTTCCCCATTCATGATTTTTACGAAGTAGTTCCCTTCGTCTTTTCTTTTCCCGAATAGGACGCCCTCTTCCTCTTTATTACTGTAAAACACAATTTCGGCGGTAGGCTCGTGTAAACCGTACTTCTCCAAGCTTTCCGGTGCGTCGTTTTCGAACCCATCGGCTTTGAGCCCGGAAAACGAATCAAGGAGCTCCCGTACCCTCTTCTGATCGGCAATCCGGTTATCCTCACCGCCTTCGACGAACCACTTGCCGTCTTTCCTGGCGAGCCCGGTTGAGAAATCTCCGACTTTAACCGTAATCCGCGTGACGGCGTCTTTATTCATCCCGAGCAGATTCCTTTCTCTGAAGTCGCCCGGGCTTTTATTGACGAACCCCCAGAGGTATTGGTCTTTGACTATGAGCACCCTACCCTCGCCCAGGTCGTATATGTATATCCCCAAGCCTAC
>JAHKKQ010000224.1 GCA_020027805.1 Candidatus Dadabacteria bacterium | reverse complement strand
GACGCGGGGAAGCTCTCACTCGCGCTCCCTACGATAAGATACGCCATCAGTCAGAAAGCCAGGGTCGTATTGGCTTCTCACATCAGCGGGGCGGGGGGCAAGATGAGCCGCAAGTACTCCCTCGAGCCGCTCGGCAGGAAGCTCTCGGAGCTCCTCGACTGCGAGATATATTTCCCGGAGAACTCGATCGGCGACGCCGTCAGGAAGATATCGAGCGACATGCTGCCGTGCTCCGTCATGCTCCTCGAGAACCTGGAGTTCCACAAGGGCGAGCTCGCGAATAACGAGGACTTCGCGAGGAAGCTCTCGGAAGTAGCCGAGATTTACGTGAACGAGGCATTCTCCGTCTCTCATCAGAGGAGGGCCTCTCTTCTCTCGGTCGCCGATTACTTCGATAGAGTGTGCGTGGGTCTCAGGTTCAAGGAAGAGATGGAGAACCTCGGCCGCTTTGAGAACCCGGAGCGCCCTTTCGCGGCGGTTATAGGCGGGAGCTGCACCCCGGGGAAAATCGAGCTCATCGAGAGCCTCATGGACAGGGTGGATACTATTTTAATCGGGGGAGCCGTCGCCCACACATTTCTCCGGGCGCTCGGCAAGGATATCGGACGCTCCGAGATCGACGAGGGGACCATATACAGCGCCAAAAAGCTCATATCCTCCTCGATGTCGAGGAGCATAAGGCTCGTCATTCCCGAGGATTTCGTAGGGGTGAGAGGGGATTTGAACAATAAGCCCTCTTCCTATATAATTTCCGGCGGCCGTATCCCGAACGATTCCATGGCGGTCGATATAGGACCCGAAACAAGCAGTCAATTCGCAAAACATATATCCAGGGCGCGGACGGTCCTCTGGAACGGGCCCCTTGGAATGTGCGAGCGGGCCGGGTTCGGCGAGGGCACGGCGGCTCTGGCAAAGGCGCTCGCGGAGTCGGACGCCTGGAGCGCGGTCGTGGGGGAAAGCACCCTCGAAGCGCTGGAGGGCGCGGGGTTCGAAGCCGGTAAGTGCTTTATGTCCCGGGGCGGGGACGCGTCGGTCGAATTTATAAGGGATAAGACGCTGCCCGCGATCACGGCGCTCGAGAGGCGGGTAAGATGAGAAAAAGGCTCATAGCGGGCAATTGGAAGATGAATATGATGATGGGGGAGGCGGGGGAGCTCGCGCGCGGAGTCGTCGATAGGGCCGGGGGACTGGCGGAGAATATCGATATAATACTCGCGCCGCCCTATACCGCGTTAGGCGCGGTCGGGGATGTGCTCCGGGAGACGGGTATAATGCTCGCGGCTCAAAACGTCTTTTGGGAGGAGAGTGGGGCGTTTACAGGCGAGATTTCGCCCGGTATGCTTGCGGATGCCGGCTGCTCGTGGGTCATTATCGGGCACTCCGAAAGGAGGCAAATACTCCTCGAGACCGACGAGATGGTCAGGATGAAGATAGGCGCTTCGCTCGGGGCCGGTCTCAAGGTGATAGTATGCGTCGGCGAGACCCTGGAGGAGAGGGCGGAGGGGCGTGCGATTAAAACCGTGGACGCCCAGGTTGTAAAGGCGCTCACGGGGGTCGATATAGACGACCCCGAAGACCTGGTTATCGCGTACGAGCCCATATGGGCGATAGGCACGGGACATCACGCGACCCCGGCGGAGGCTGAATTCGTGCAGTCTGCAATCCGCGAAATAGCGGGTAATATATTGGGTGATTCGGCCGCCCGTATCAGGATCGTTTACGGGGGGAGCGTTAACGAGGAAAATATAAGAGACCTGCTTGCCGAGCCGGATATTGACGGCGCGCTCGTCGGGGGCGCGAGCCTCAGGGCGGAGTCGATGGCAAGCATAATCGAAGCAGCAGGAGCGAAATAGTGGAGCTTATAATATTTTCGGTAAAGATAATCCATATCATAGTGAGCATACTGCTCATCATAGTCGTACTGCTCCAGCCTGGAAAGAGCGGCGACCTGGGGTCGATATTCGGCGGAGGGACGAGCGAGTCCATTTTCGGCTCGAGCGGCGCGGTCCCGTTTCTCGTGAAGGTGACGAGGGGGCTCGCGATTATGTTCATGCTTACGTCCCTTTCACTCGGCTACTTCGCCGCGAGCGGCGGGGGTAAATCGGTCGTTACGGACGTGCCCGAGGCGGCGGTCGAAGAGACCGTGCCCGCGGAGGAAGCCCCTGCCGGCGCTGAGACGCCCGCCGATAAGGCTGTATCACCCGAGGCCCCGGCGGGGAACGAAGCCGTTACCAAGCCCGGAGACGCCGCAGGGAGCCAGGGCGAGAAGACGGACGACGGGGCCGGAAATACCGGCGACGCGGGACAGGATAAGAAATAATAACGCCCAAACGCTTTTTATTAAGCGGATCCGGGTTTTAAAAGCAATCGGATACCGGACATTGCCTTGCGCCTCAAAGACGCATTAAGTATATTAAACATTACAAATATCCGGAGGTATTTAGAATGGCGTACATCATTGCGGAGCCCTGCATCGGAGTCAAGGACAAGGCCTGTGTAGAAGCGTGCCCTGTAGACTGCATATACGAGGGCGAAGACCAGCTTTTCATACACCCTGAAGAATGCATAGACTGCGGCGCGTGCGTCGACCCTTGTCCGGTGGATGCGATCTTCCACGAAGACGAGCTTCCGGAAAAATGGAGCGAATACACCCCCAAGAACGCGGATTTCTTCGTAGGAAAGGAAGGTCTCGAGCCCGCACGGAAGGACTGAGCCTCCCCGGAACGGGAACCGATCAATTGAAAATAAAAACGAAAGGGGACGTGCCCGCGGCATGTCCCCTTTTTTTATTCCAGTGATGGTTGAAAAAGTGAAAAGAAAGAAGAGCGCCGTAAAGGGAGGAGAGAGCCGGACTGAGAAGAAGAAAAGAGCCCTCTCTATACTCAAAATTTTGATGGAGGAGTACCCGGAGGCGAGGTGTCACCTCGACTACTCAAACGCGCTTGAGCTCCTGA
>JAHKKQ010000074.1 GCA_020027805.1 Candidatus Dadabacteria bacterium | reverse complement strand
CCAGTCCCACCCCTTTTCCGATACCGTATTCGCCGGACACGCAGTAATACATGGCTTCGTACAGGAAGGGCACGGATCGAAATTAACGAGCGGACTGTCATAGTCCTCAAATTCAACGTCTGTGATGATCGCGCCCCTTAGGGAGATCCACGTACCGTATGCCGGGTGGAGCAGAATGCCGAGAATGCTCGGCACCCCGATGCCCCCGAGTATCCCGAGCTTCACGAAATCAATCTCGAGCGCATCTTTTCCGAACGGGAAGATTATTTTATATCCTTTCCCGCTAAAAGCTTCGGTTTTCGAATTTAACTTGCCGAATATCAATCTCGTATAGTCGTCAATGAGGTCTTCGTGATTTTCTTTGAAATGAGGATTATCGGCAAGAAAGAGGTTGAATACATCCCAGAACGTCCGGCCTGCGAAGCCCGTGAGTATTATAGACTTCGCCCCCCCGACGAAATCACCCGTCTCTTTTCCGCCCGCCGCCCCGTCGTAATCTCCGGATCTGATTTTTACTGTGAGGTTGAATCCGGCTTCCCCGAAATGCTTTCGAATCTCTTCGAAGATATTCTCCGAGCTCATTTATTCCCCGCCTCCGGTCATTCGTTGTAATATTGGACGGCTACGATAGCTCTTCAGGGAGGCTCAATATGCCGGTATCCAGGTTCCTGCTTATTTCGTCTATCTCCTTCAGGGTAGGGAGGTCTGACAGGTTCTTAAGGCCGAATACTTCGAGGAACTCCCCCGTCGTGCCGTAGAGGAAGGGCTTCCCTATTACCTCCTTCCTCCCCTTGATCTCGAGTATCCTCCGTTCGAGGAGCGCATTGATGACACCCGAGGAATCGACTCCCCTTATGCTCTCGACCTCTACCCTCGTTACGGGCTGCTTATAGGCGATTATCGCCAGCACCTCGAGGGCCGCACGGCTCAACCTGAACTTCTTGACACGCTTGTTGAAATTCGTGATATAGTCACTGAAAGCGGGGTCAGTCCTGAACTGGTAACCCCCGGCCACCTCTTCGAGCAGGATTCCCCTCCCGAGCGCGCCCCATTCTTGGATGAGTTCTTTCAGATATTTTCTTATGTCCCCTTTTTCAAGCTCCGTGAACACCTGCTGCAGCTTATCGACCGAGACGGGCTGGTCGGATACGAAGATTATGCATTCGATTGCTTTTTTTATATCAGTAGGTTCCAATATTCGGTTCTCCTGAATATGAAATTAGAATTGGCGAGCCGTGCGCTTCCTGTACCACCAGGATATTCTCCATCCTCGCGAGTTCGAGCAGCGCGAGGAAGGTTACGACGAGGTCGAATTTCGAGGCGCATTCTTCGAGGAACTCTTCGAATCTGATAACGGCCTTCACCCTGAGCCTCCCGAGGACCTCCGCGATCTTATCCTCAATCGTTACGCTCTCGACCTCAAATACTATCTGATCCGCCCAGAGGTGGCTCCTCTTCCTGTAAAAATCGCGGAACGTTTCGATGAGCGACCACAGGTCTACGGGCACGAGCTCGATCTCTTCCTCAGTCTCGTACACGGACATATCGAATTCCCTCTTGAATACGTCCCTCCCGAGGATTTCCCTTCCGATGAGCTCGTTGGCCGCGTCTCTGTAGCGCTGGTAATCTATGAGCCTCCTCACGAGCTCCGCCCTGGGGTCTGTCTCTTCTTCCTCTATGACGGGCTTGGGAAGGAGCATCCTGGATTTTATAAGGCTCAGCTCGGCCGCGATGACTAGGTACTCACCCACTACCTGCAGGTCGAGCTCCTTCATGAGCTCCAGGTACTCGATGTACTGCTCGGTTATCACCGCTATCGGGATGTCGTATATATCGACTTCGTTCTTCTTTATGAGGTGGAGGAGCAGGTCGAGCGGACCCTCGAAAAGATGTGTCTTGACGAGGCACGGCTCATGGGGCTGCAGGGCTTCGGCTTCGTGCGTATTTTCGTTCATTTAAGCAGCGTCCCTATTATATCCCAAAGATTTGCGTAATTGTATCCCGAAAACGCGACCGTCAGGTAGGAGACCGGATAAAGTAGATAGCGGAAGATGCCCCCTCCGAATATGAAGAGCGCGAACAGTACCAGAACTCCGTAAGGCTCGAACCTGCTGTAGGCGTAGGCGTACTTATCGGGCAGGAGCCCGTAAAGCACCCTCGAGCCGTCGAGAGGGGGGATGGGTATCATGTTGAATACGGCGAGAGCGATACCGTAAATGACTGTGAGTATGAGTATTATCGTGACGATCGAATATATGCCTTCGGGTTTTATCTGTCCCGTCATCATCTGCGGGATAATGTATCTGAGGAGGAGCCCCGCACCTATTGCCATGGCGAGGTTCGAGAGCGGTCCCGCTATGGCGACCAGTATCGTGTCCTTTTTGGGGTCTTTGAAGTTGCGCGCGTTTACAGGGACGGGCTTGGCCCAGCCGAATCCGACCAGGAACATGAGTATTGTCCCCAGTATATCCAGGTGCGCTATAGGGTTCAAGGTGAGCCTGCCCTGGAGCTTTGCCGTGGGGTCACCGAGCTTGTTCGCCGTCCATCCGTGGAAATATTCGTGAACCGTGAGAGAAAGCAGTATCACGGGGACCTGGATCAAAAGGAAGTCTATGTTTTTAAGGAAATCAAAGTTCATATAGGTGTTATAAATCTCCGTTTTTCTTAGTAATATACTCGAAGTCCGGGTACTTTACGATCTCGGGTGATATTTTTTGTGAATCACCTTCAGTCTCTCGCTCTCGACGTGCGTGTATATCTGTGTCGTGGATATGTCCGAATGGCCGAGCATGATCTGTATGGTCCGGAGATCGGCCCCGCGCTCGAGCAGGTGCGTCGCGAAAGAGTGCCTGAGCGTGTGAGGGCTTATCTTTTTGGCTATGCCCGCTTTAAGGGCTTGATGCTTTATTATCTTCCAGTACCCCTGGCGCGTCATTCCCTTCCCCAGTCTCGTGACGAAGAGCGCTTTGGACTCCCTCGACTTGAGCATCGACGGTCTCGACGTCCCGAGGTATTCGAGGAGTTTCCGGCGCGCCTTGTCCCCCATGGGGACTATCCTCTCCTTGGAGCCCTTTCCGTAAACAACGACGAAGCCGAGCTCGTAGTTCACGTCGTTGAGCTTGAGCCCGATGAGCTCCGACACCCTTATTCCCGTGGCGTAGAGCGTTTCCAGCATGGCCGCGTCCCTGAGCCCCTCGGGGGTGGATTCGTCCGGGGCGGAGAGCAGCCCCTCTACTTCGTCGAGAGTGATTACGCCGGGAAGCCCCTTTTTCATTTTCGGCGTGGTTATGCGGGCGGCGGGGTCTTCCTCTATGACCTTCTCCATGAGGAGGTACCTGAAGAACTGCCTGATCGATACGATGCTTCTTACTATGGTGGTGGAGTTATAGCCCTTATCTTTGAACTGCGCGAGGTAATCGAGTATGTGGCTGTATTTTATTTCCCCTGCCGGGACCGTGCCCGTTTCTTCCATGAACAGGATAAACTTTCTCAGGTCCCGGCCGTAGGATTCGAGTGTATTTTCGGATAGCCCTTTTTCAACCGCGAGGTAGGAGAGAAAGGAATCCAGGAGGACGTCCATTACTCAACATTCTACAACATCACGTGCCCATTTCCCACGAGCTCAGATATTTTCTCTGCTCGGGGGTTAGCTTGTCTATCTTAACGCCCCTTGCCTTAAGCTTCGTGCGCGCAACGGACTGGTCTACCTGGGGCGGGACGTCGTATACCCTCTTTTCGAGCTTCTTCGCGTTCTTCACGACGTACTCGGCGCATAGGGCCTGGTTGGCGAAGCTCATGTCCATGACGCTCGAGGGATGACCTTCGGCGGCGGCTAGGTTGATTAGCCTCCCTTCACCGAGGACATTGATCCTCTTTCCGTTTTTCAACGTGAATTCCTCGACGTAATCCCTGATAATGCGCTTTTTGGACGAGATAAGTTCGAGGCCCTTCAAGTCGAGCTCTACGTTAAAGTGCCCCGAATTGCAGACTATCGCGCCGTCCTTCATAGTCTTGAAGTGCTCTCTTCTTATGACGCCGATGTTGCCCGTCACCGTGCAGAAGAAGTCTCCTATCCTGGCCGCGTCGGCTATCGGCATAACCCTGAAGCCGTCCATCACTGCCTCGAGGGCCGCGAGCTCGTCGATCTCCGTCACTACCACGTTCGCTCCCATTCCCCTCGCCCTCATCGCCAGCCCCTTTCCGCACCACCCGTATCCGCAGATAACGAATACGGTCCCCGAAATGAGCCTGTTCGTGGCCCTTATTATACCGTCGAGCGTGCTCTGCCCGGTGCCGTAGCGGTTGTCGAAGAGGTGTTTCGTGTTCGCGTCGTTTACCGCGATTATCGGGTATTTGAGCACGCCGTTCTCGGCCATGCTCCGAAGGCGTATGACCCCGGTCGTCGTCTCCTCAGTGCCCCCGATGACGCCCCGGAGCTTTTCGGTCCTGGTTTTATGGAGGATCGATACCAGGTCGGCCCCGTCGTCCATCGTGATATTCGGAGAGAGATCGAGGGTGCTGTTAATATGGCTGTAATACGTTTTCGTGTTTTCGCCCTTTATAGCGAAGACGGATATATTGTGGTCTTTCACGAGGTAAGCCGCGGCATCGTCCTGTGTGCTGAGGGGGTTCGAGGCGCACAGCACTACGTTTGCGCCGCCCTCCTTGAGCGTGATCGCGAGGTTCGCCGTTTCGGTGGTCACATGCAGGCACGCCGCTATGGTCACGCCCTTTAAAGGCTTTTCCTTTTTGAACCTCTCGCTGATTAAGGCGAGAACGGGCATTTCCTCGGCGGCCCATTCTACCCTGAGCTTCCCGTGCCCGGCCAGTTTAAGGTCTTTTACGTCATACTTCATTGCTGCCTCCGTCTAATTTTGATTGTGGGTCCCTGGGGAGTGTGTCAGGATACTGCTTTCAGCAGGTCGTTCACCTTGTCGGTCTTTTCCCACGTAAACCCCGAGCCGAACCTGCCGAAATGACCGTAAGCGGCTGTTTCCCGATATATGGGTTTTAGGAGATCGAGTGCGCTTATAATTCCCGAAGGGCATAAGTCGAATACCTCTCGTATGGCGTCCGATATCTGTTCCTCGGGGACCACTCCGGAGCCGAATGTCTCGACCATTATTGATACGGGCTCGGCTATACCTATCGCATATGCGAGCTGGACCTCGCATTCCTTTGCGAGACCCGACGCGACCACGTTCTTGGCCACGTACCGCGCCATGTAAGCGGCGCTCCTGTCGACCTTGGAAGGGTCTTTCCCCGAAAACGCCCCCCCTCCGTGCCTCGCCCAGCCTCCGTATGTATCGATGATTATCTTTCTTCCGGTGAGACCCGAATCCCCCATGGGGCCGCCCGTAACGAACCTCCCCGTCGGGTTTATGTATATCTTCGTCCTGTCCGATATCAATTCTTCGTTTATGCAGTGCTTGATTACTTCCTCGAGGATACCTTCGTGAATAGTCTTGTTCCCGGCTTCTGCGGAATGCTGAGAGGAGACCACGATAGCGTCGATCCCGACCGGGACGCCGTTCTCATACCTCACGGTAACCTGCGTCTTCCCGTCCGGCCTGAGGAAGGGGAGTATGCCGTCCTTCCTGGCGTCGGTCAGCCTCTTGGCGAGTTTGTGGGCGAAGATAATGGGGGAGGGCATAAGCTCGGGTGTTTCGGCGGTCGCGTAACCGAACATGAGGCCCTGGTCTCCCGCTCCCTGTTCCCTCTCGGCGCTCGAATTGACGCCCATCGCTATGTCGGGCGACTGTTTGTCGACGGCGATTATGAGGCCGCAGGTGTTCGCGTCGAAACCCATGGCGCTGTCCGTGTAGCCTATTTCGGTGATCGTTTTTCTGACTATGTTAGAGAGATCGACTATAGTATTTGCCGTGATTTCCCCCGCTACTACTACCAGCCCCGTCGTAAGGAGCGTCTCGCAGGCCACCCTGCTGTGAGGGTCGCCGCCGATCATGGCGTCGAGCACTGCGTCCGATATCTGGTCGGCCATCTTGTCCGGGTGTCCCTCGGTTACGGATTCCGAGGTAAAAATAAAATTCCTTTGCGGCATGAAAATGTCCTTGTTATGAGTGGAAATTGGTCAATAAGAGCGGATATGTTAAATAGTTTTAGGGGGTCTGTCAAGAAACCGCCCGGATAGACGGGATGCGGACTCGTATGTAAAGCGGGACTAATGTCCCCCTTTTCTCAGACGCACCCGGGCATGGTATAATCCGTTCGCTGTATCCGTGATTAAACTATACTTCACCGTAAGGAATGGAAAAAATGAAGAAATTAATTGCGCCGTCCATATTATCGGCTGATTTCACAAGGCTCGGGGAGGAGGTAAGGGCCATAAAGGAGGCAGGGGCCGACTGGATACACGTCGACGTCATGGACGGGCACTTCGTCCCCAACATCAGCATCGGTCTGCCGATAGTTGAGGCGCTCAGGAAAGCCGATACGCTGCCTATGGACATTCACCTCCAGATAGAGAACCCGGACGAGTTCGCGGAGAGGTTCATAGACGCGGGTGGGGACGCAGTTCACGGCATCACGGTACAATACGAGACATGCGGTCTCCTTTACAGCACTATATCCAGGATAAAGTCCCGGGGCGTGAGCGCCGGTATCGCTATCAGTCCCACCACGCCGCTATACGTCCTCGAAGAGGTTCTTGAATACGCCGACATGATACTCATTATGACCGTAGAGCCCGGGTTCCCGGGTCAGAAGTTCATCCAGTCCATGGTACCCAAGGTGATGAGGCTCCGCGAGTTGATAGACCGCTCCGAGCACAAGCCCCTCATAGAGGTCGACGGCGGTATAAAGCTCGACAATATAAGGGTAATAGCCGAAGCAGGCGCTGACGTTATCGTCTCGGGCTCCGGTATCTTCCAATCGTCCGGCTACTCGGAGACAATCGAGCTCATGAGGAAAGAGATAAAGGGTCTCTGACAGGTTCACGGCGCTGGCAATCTGCTATCGTCATTGAATTCAGGCTGTAATATCTTTAATCTATTATTCATGGATAAGAACAGGGTCCCTTTCCGGGGCGTTCAGGAGAACGAGGCTATCAGGGCCATTCTCGAGGGTACTTCGACTGAAACCGGCAGGGGCTTTTTCGGTTCTCTGGTCGAAAACCTCTCCAAAGTGCTGAACACGCACGGGGCCTGGGTTACCGAGTACCTCGAGGAAGAAGGGCGGCTCAGGTCCATTGCCTGTGTAATTGGCGGTCAGCGTCTGAAGGATTTCGACTACTCGGTCGCGGGTACTGCGTGTGAGGTTGTAGTACGCGAGAAGCGTCTCGTGCACGTACGTGAAAAGCTCTTCAGCAAATATAAAGGCAACCCGGACCTGAAGGATTTTCCCTCTGAAGGAATAGTCAGTTACTTAGGTTATCCGTTCGTGGACGTGGACGGGAAGATATTAGGACATATATCGGTGATCGACAGGGATCCGATTCCTGAAGACATGCAGGTTTTCAATGTATTCAGGATATTCGCGAATCGCGGGACCGCCGAAATGCAGCGGCTGCGTGCTGAAAAAGAAATTCTCGAGAGAGAAGAAAAGCTGAGAAGGCTTTTCGACAGCGCTATGGACGCAATAGTCGAGTTCGATAAGGACTTTAAAGTCACGAGGATTAATCCCGCGGCATCCCGGTTGTTCGGATACGAGAGCAGCAGGGTACTGGGCAGGTTGTTCGGCCTTCTGCTCAACAAGGAAAGCAGCGTGAAACTCGTCCGGCTCTCCGAGTTCCTGGACGCGAAACCCGAGGGGGAAAAATTCATCTGGATACCCGAGGGTCTCCGGGCCTTAAACGAAAAGGGGGAAGAGTTCCCCGCCGAAGCTACACTATCCGGTTTCGAGATTGGAAACGCACGCTTCTACACGCTGATTTTGCGGAACGTGAACGATAGGCTCCTTGCGGATAAGAAGATCAGGTCTCTGACGCTGGAATCGGAATATTTGAAAGAGGAATTGAAATCCCTCACGGAATCAGAGGGCATAATCGGTGACAGCGAGCCTCTCAGGAGGGTCCTCCAAGACGTGAAGAGGGTCGCCGGCACAGAAGCGACTGTTTTGATCCTCGGCGAAACAGGCACGGGGAAGGAGCTTATCGCCAGGTCTATCCACTCCTCCAGCCGGCGCTCGGAGAAGCCCTTCGTTAAAGTGAACTGCCCGGCAATACCCGCGAACCTGATCGAAAGCGAACTCTTCGGACACGAGCGCGGCGCTTTCACCGGAGCTACGAACAAGAGAGAGGGACGGTTCTCGGTCGCCGACGGAGGGACGATCTTCCTCGACGAAATAGGAGAGCTTTCCATAGACCTGCAATCCAAGCTCCTGCGAGTGCTTCAGGAAGGCGAGTTCGAGCCTGTCGGCAGCTCCAGGACCGTTAAAGTAAATGTCCGGGTGATAGCCGCGACGAACCGGGACCTGTTAAAAGAGATTGACGAGGGGCGGTTCAGGGAAGACCTCTACTACAGGCTCAACGTATTTCAAATCGAGCTCCCCCCGCTCAGGGAACGCGCCGGGGATATAGGAAAACTCGCAAGCGCATTCATGGACAAATATGCGAAGAGAAACGGGATCGCCCTGAGCCCGCTCTCCGAATCGGACCTCGCGCGTCTCAAATCGTATCCCTGGCCGGGAAATATCAGAGAGCTTCAAAATGTGATAGAGCGTGCGGTCATAACCTCGACTGACGGGAGATTGGATCTCGAAAGGGCGCTGCCCGCCTCCCGTAATAATATAGCAGCCGGCCTCGACCCGGGTCCGGTGGACGATGGAACTCAGGTGCTTTCCGACAAGGAATTAAGAGAGCTGGAAAGAAAAAATATTATGCGCGCCCTTGAAAAGGCGGATTGGAAAGTCGCGGGTAAGAATGGCGCCGCCGCAATTCTCGGCATACCTGCGTCTACGCTCAATTCGAAAATAAAGTCTTTCGGCATAGACATATCCTCCAAATAATCAAATCCTGATACATATCATGAGATCCCGCTATTTCATAGCGGGAAATCGCGGAAGCGAAAATCCGCTGCCGGACGGATAATATCAATCGATTCATAACCCGCTTTAATCACGGACAATATCCGGATAATAAACCTTTGGCACGCCTGTTGCACTTATATCACTGCAAATAAACCAAACGGAGGTAAGTGCAATGAAGAAGTTAATCGCAGTCCCCGCATTAGGGTTATCGCTCGGTTTTTCGGCCCTTTCTTAC
This sequence comes from Candidatus Dadabacteria bacterium, assembly GCA_020027805.1. Lineage (GTDB taxonomy): Bacteria > Desulfobacterota_D > UBA1144 > Nemesobacterales > UBA2774 > 2-12-FULL-53-21. The sequence goes on along the minus strand of JAHKKQ010000074.1, from coordinate 50 downwards.
GCTTCAGACTATATGGACCTTTACACCGGCGGTCCCGCGGTCAATGAAGT
>JAHKKQ010000009.1 GCA_020027805.1 Candidatus Dadabacteria bacterium | reverse complement strand
ATTAAAGACATATTAAAACGTCGCGGGCCTTTTATTTCTTCCCTGAGAACGTTATTGCTCTGGTATCCGGTGCCTGCCGTAATCGTGAACGGGAAAATAGTCGGGAAGGGGACAGTGCCCAGCCGAGAGGAGCTCTACGAGGAGCTCGACAAGAATACCGGCCCCGGCTAAACCGTGAGTCCCCTCTTTTTTCTCCAGTAAATTACGATCGCGCTCGCCACGAAAACAGAAGAAAAAGTCCCGACGAGGACTCCGACCAGCAAGGCGAAAGCGAAATCGTGTATTACGGTGCCTCCGAGGAAAAACAGGCATAGGAGGACTATGAACACCGTCGAACTCGTCAAGATCGTCCTCGACAGGGTCTGGTTGACTGAATCGTTGACTATCTCTTCGAAAGTCGCTCTTCCGCCCTTTTTCATATTTTCCCTTATCCTGTCGAAAATGATAATCGTATCGTTTACCGAATATCCGATTATCGTCAGGAGGGCCGCTATGATGGTAAGTGTGAATTCCTTGTCCGTAAGGGATACAGCTCCGAGGGTTATTATAGTGTCATGTACTAGCGCGAGGACCGCGCCCAGCGCGAACGCGAATTCGAACCTGAGCATAACGTAGATCAGTATCCCCACACACCCGAGCAGGATCGCAATAATTGCCTTTTCGATCAATTCCGCGCCGACCTTGGGCCCTATATAATCCACCCTCAGGATCGAGCCGCCTTTGAATTCCGGATTGCTGCTCATGATACCCTCGAGTGTCTGCTGGAAGGACTGTATCTGCTCGAATTTGACAAGGTCAGCCGAAAACCTTATCAAATATTCGTTATCCGACTGAAGGCCTATCCTCTGGACCTCTTCAGGCGGGTAACCCGCTTTATCGAGCGTGCTTTTTATCTGCTCCGGACCCACGTCCTTTGTAAGCTTAATCTGAATTTCAGAGCCCCCGGTGAACTCCACCCCCCAGTTAGGGCCTTTATGGTATATGAGCGAACCTATAGAAATTAGAATCAGGACGGCCGACAGAATGACGGCCTTCCTCATTTTCCCCACGAAATCGATATGAGTGCCAGGTTTAATTAAATCCAAGTCGCTATCTCCTCCCGAATATTCCTTTAGATGCTTAAGGCAGGGGCTTTCCTGTCCTGATAAATCAAATTGGTGATAACGCGAGCCACGACTACGTTGCTGAATACAGTCGATATAATACCGATCGAAACCGTCGCAGCGAAACCCTTTATCGGCCCGGTGCCGAACCAGAACAGAATGAGAGCCGTAATGAGCGTTGTGATATTCGCATCAAGAACCGTCCGCAGGGACCTGGCGTAACCGGCGTCTATTGCGGCGATCGGTGATTTCCCCGTCCTCAGCTCTTCCTTTATCCTCTCGAGAATAATAATGTTGCCGTCGACCGCCATACCCATAGTGAGGACGAGCCCCGCTATACCGGGAAGAGTCAGCGTTATACCGAATGCGGAAAGAAACCCCAGGATAAAGAGCATGTTTAAGGCCAGCGCAAGGTCGGATACCACACCCTGCAGTCTGTAAAAGAAAACCATGAATATTATGACCAGCACGCCCCCGATTGCCATCGACATCATGCCGCTTTCAATGGAATCCCTGCCGAGCGACGGGCCCACAGTCCGTTCCTGCTCCACGGTAACAGGCACCGGAAGGGCGCCTGAACGGAGCACGAGCGCGAGGTCCTTTGCTTCTTCGGCAGTAAAGCTTCCCGTGATCCTTCCCTGTGCCGCAATCCTTTCCTGGATAGTGGGCGCAGATTTAATCGTGCCGTCGAGCACTATGGCGAGTCTTTGCCCGATATTCTGTTCAGTGAGCTCGCCGAACTTACTCGCGCCCTCTCCGTTGAAATTAAAACCCACCGCGGGTCTGCCGAATTCATCGAAGATTAACCGTGCATCGGTCAAGGACTCGCCCGTCACCGGCGAATCTGCCGTAGCGATGAAGAATTTCTCGTTCTCCGTACCCGTATCCCCGGGGATGAGCGTCAAGGCCTGGGCCTTGAGCTCGTCGGGCGATTTAACGCCGTATTTAGCGAGCAGGACGTCCTGGTCGACACCCGTATCCCTGACGATCTTGAACTCCAGGACCGCCGAGCGCTTGATTATGTCGATTATCCTCTGCCTGTCCTTCTCGGACGCGCCGGGGACCTGAATCAGAATCCTGTCGGATCCGGCTTTCTGTATCGAGGGCTCGACCAGCCCCAGCTCCTGAACACGGTTCTCTATGACTTGCTTCACCTGATCGATAGCCCTGACCTGGATGTCGTCCAGGTAGGAACCGCTGAGAACGAAGTCGAGGGACAGGTCGGATTCGTCTATATCGGCCCTGTCGCTGAAGTTCTCTTCCGCGATCTTCGCCCCCTTGCCGAGGTCCTCCTTGCTGAAGAATTGCAGCGTCAGATTATCGCCCTTTATTTCAGAACCTTTTATGAGTATTTTTTCGCCCTTCAGTTCCTGGGCCATAAAATCCTTAATGCCGTTAAGCTCGTGATCGACGGCCTTTTCCGTATCGACGCCTATCAACAGGAAAATACCGCCCCTCAGGTCGAGGCCGAGCCTGATGCCCCTGTCCGGGAATATTTTTCCCCACCAGCCCGGAAGAGAGTCGCCCGCGATCGTGGGAATAAGGAGAAGCGCGGACAGCACGCTAAAGACGATAATCGTGATAATCCATCCTCTGGAAGCTCTCATTTCTTGGATTTATCCTCCTTATCCTTGGGCTCTTCCTTCGCCTGGCCCTCGAGGCCGGTGACGCCGGAGCGTGCGATACGGACGCTTACGCCCTTCGATATCTCGAGCGTCACTATGTCGTCTTCCGAGATGTTCATGATCCTGCCGTAGATACCGCCGGCGGTGATGACGTTGTCCCCGCGCTTCAGGCTCTTGAGCATTTCTTCCTTCTTCCTGCTCTGCTTCTGCTGGGGCCTCAGAATGAGGAAATAAAACAGGACGAATATCAGTACGAACGGCAGGAAAGCGAGAGGGGAACCGCCCGCCCCGCCTTCTGCTCCGGGAGCCATGCACCCGCCCATCGCCATTAAGGCTATGGATATTATCGCTATTACATTTTTATACACTAATCTTTACCTCCAGGGGATTTTACCCTATTTAATAATACCGAGAAATCTCCGCGGGCAATGCTTTCTCTGATATCGGTCATTAATTTGCCGTAGTAGCTGAGGTTATGAAGAGTGAGAAGACGCAGCACCAGTATTTCCTTCGACATATAGAGGTGTCTCAGATAAGCTCTCGAGAAATTCCCGCATGTGTAACACCCGCAATTTTCGTCAATCGGACCCTCATCCTCCGCGTACCGGGCATTTTTTATAACCAGTTTTCCGTGACTTGTAAAGAGAGTGCCGTTCCGCGCGTTCCTCGTGGGTATGACGCAATCGAAGAGATCTACCCCTGCTGAAACCGCCTCTGCTATGTCCTCGGGCTTCCCTATGCCCATGAGATAACGCGGTTTTTCAGGGGGAAGGTGCTCTAGCGTGGATTCCGTGATCTCGCAGGTTCTGGCGGATTCCTCTCCGATCCCGAGCCCGCCGAGGGAATATCCGTCGAACCCGATCCCGGTGAGGCCCTCCGCGGATTCACGCCTCAGGTCCGGGTAGACGCCTCCCTGAACTATTCCGAAAAGGGCGTTATCATGCCTTTTTTTCGCCTCTTTGCAGAGTTTCGCCCAGCGGGTAGTCAGACCGACCGATTTTTTCATGTATTCGGGCGTCGAGGGGTAGGGAGGGCATTCGTCGAGGCACATCATTATATCGACCCCGAGAGACTCCTGTATCTCGATGCATTTCCCAGGCGTTAGCGCGTGACTGCTGCCGTCGAGATGGGACTGGAACACTATCCCCTCCTCCTTGACCTTTCTCGTTTTGGAGAGGCTCAGGACCTGGAACCCGCCGCTGTCGGTCGTAATCGGGTGGGGCCACGACATGAACCTATGAAGACCCCCCAATTTTTCTATTGTCCCAACGCCGGGGCGGAGGTACATATGGTAGGCATTCACAATGACCATCTCGAAGCCGAGCGACTCGACCTCTTCGGGGCTGAGCGCCTTGACCGAGGCCTGCGTCGCCACGGGCATGAACGCGGGCGTATCGACAGTACCGTGGGCGGTATGGATTCTCCCCAGCCTGGCGCCTGTTCCTGTATCATGTTTTAGGATTTCGAATCTGAACATATCGGGGCTGACTTCGGATCACTTCACGGGGGTTAACAAGAAAGGGCGCAATGTCCGGTCAAAGGTCAAGTACGTCCTTCATTGTATAGACCCCGGGCGGCTTACCGTAGATCCACTTAACGGCGCGGAGGACCCCCTTTGCGAAATTGTCCCTGCTGAATGCCCTGTGGGTGAGCTCGATCCTCTCGCCCTCGCCCAGGAACATGACGGTGTGCTCCCCGACCACGTCGCCGCCCCTCAAGGACTGTATGCCGATTTCATGCTGTTTCCGCTCGCCTACCCTCCCGTGCCGCTCGAACCTGGCGACTTCCCGGAAATCCCTTCCCAGGCCCTCCGAGGCCGCCTGCCCGATCATTAACGCCGTGCCGCTCGGGGAGTCGATTTTATGCTTGTGGTGGGCCTCGAGGATCTCGACGTCGTATTCGTCCCCCAGCGTGCGCGCGAGGATCCTGGTCGCTTCTATCAACACGTTTACGCCGATGCTCATATTGGCTGAAACGACACAGGGAAAGCCCCGGCAAAGATGCCTCAGCTCGCTCTCCTCTTTTTCCGTAAAGCCAGTCGTCCCTATCACCATGGACTTGCCTTCGCCCGAGGCGTACGAGGCGTTGATGAGGGTCGATTTAGGGGACGAGAAATCGACTATCACATCGGCTCCGAAAGAGGATTCGGCGATATCGCTCGTTATGGGGACGCCGATCTCCCCCACGCCCGCGATGATCCCGGCGTCTATACCGAGCGAGTGGTGCCTCTCGGCCTCCCTGGCTCCGACTATCTTTATACCCTGGTCCCCGGAGAGGTAATAAATTATCCTCTGCCCCATCCTCCCCGCGGCGCCCGTCACGGATACCCTTATCATCTGCTACTCGTCCCCCTTTAGTTCCTTCTCCATCTCGATACAGTTCTCGAAACAAATCCCCGCGGTAACTTTCCATTCGTCCTCAAAAATTCCCAGATCGTACTGGCTTCTTTGAGTCATCTCCGTGATAAGACCGGTCTTCAGAGATTTAAGTTTTGTTTTAAGCTCCACAATGACTATAGACGTCCTGTCGTATATCTGGGTCCCCAGTACGTGAAAATCGATAATGGATATCTGATTGTCCTTGAAATAGTTCTTCATCTGAATTACGTAGCCATCTTCATCGGAATAAGGCGCATAGACATATTTGAAGGCCCTTTTGAAATCCTCCTTCTGCCAGGCCTTGAGCAATTCTTCGACCACTTTCGTCGGGGAAGGGTCTAAAATCTTCCTTTCGGGAATTTCAGGCTCGGGTTTCCCCACGCAGGAAAATATTGCGGTCAACATTAACGCGGCAATTACGGCGTAATATGATTTTCTCATACGTTTCTCTAAAATACCCCCGGCATCAAGCAATTAGAATAAGTAGTCGGAGAGGATATATCAAGAAATTCTACACTTCCGGATAATGTCGCCCCCCGCTTCAGGCCCCGCTCTGCTTCCGGCCGCTCAGGCGGATAAAGACCAAATTGTCGCCTATCAAGCCCCGGAATATGGATACCGCGAACAATAACTGCAAGGCGAGCTTGACTGAAAATACCAGGAGGAAGAGATCGTAGTACGGGCCGCCGTATTCGCGGAGATGAAAGAGGACGGGGAACTGGAGATAGGTCAGCAGGTCGAGGAGGATAATTCCCGCGACGAACATCCTCCCGGAAGCGGTCAATATCAGGAGCGGACTGACCCATAAGATCCACTGCGGCGAAGTTATCCTGGCGAATATGATGAAGACCAGAACGGACAACAGGGTCCATCTGATCACCTTGTCCACAGTGTCGACCCTGCTCGTCACGCATAGCGGTATCATGGAGAACTGGAGCAGAAGCGACGCCCCCGCGAAATAGATATTATTAATATCCAGACCGAAACCCCGTTCGAAAAAAAGATATGCAAGGAAGAACAAGGACGGCTGGTCAAAGCCGCGGGAGAGCTGCGTGACATAGGGAGCGAGCAGCCCTTTAAGTCCTCCGAATAAGATAGTAGGCATTAACAGGGCGAGACAGGTCATCACGAACACGAGGACCATCGGCCAGTTTATCTTTTTTCTCCGGGTGTAGTAGTAGGAGAGAAAGACGGGGAGGAGCAGCGCGAGGTACCACTTCGTTAGAAATCCGAGCGCTATTACGAACGCCGAAATCTTGTCCCTGTTTCTCGAAAGCAGATATATAGCCAGGAGTCCGAGGAACGCAGGAATAATATCGAACCTGTTATGAGTAAAATAAAGCCCTCCGGGAAGGAGCATGAGGAACGCGAGGTACTTCCGGTCGGGCCTCAATCTGTAGACGATCAGCATGGAAAAGAAGAGGAACGGGACCATGAGCAGCGAAAAGACGAATGCGTAGCGCATGAAGAGCTTGTTCCCGAGATGCGGAGACGAAGGCAAGTTGGGGTTTACCGGGGGATAGCTCCCGACGAAGCGCTCGATCTCCGCGATAAGGCGCGTATCGAGAGGACCCGGGAAGCCCAATATGACGTAAGGGAGAGCAAAGAAATAGGTCGCGACCTGAGGATATTCGCTAGGGACGCCGGTATAAGGAATTTTTGAATACGGATACCAGGAGCCCCTGACCGCGTAGACCAATTTATCCCCGTAATCGTTTAAGAACCCCATCTCTTTACGTAAATTCCTCGGGAAACCCAGGCTCAACGTGACCGAGGCTACGACGAGCAGAGTCAGCAGTATTATCGTTTTCCTTATCGTCATATAGAGCCGGCTGTCCGGTAATATTGGCTTTTGTTAATCCAGAGAACAGAAAAGGGCGCACGCCGATCATAATAAGGCAGCGGTAGAGCTCCCTGCGCCCTGTCAACGGATTTTACCATTGGGTGTAATAAGCCTCAAATAATCTTGAAACTGCGGCGTGATTCGAATATCCTTCGGACTCTACATCATATGAGCCAACTAATGGAACCCGCGCCGGTGAAACTCTTTACCGGGGTTATCTACGGGCCGTCCTCCCCGATCGATGAATGCTTGAGGAGCCTCGGGGAGGGGATCGGAGAAATAGAGATAATGAGCGGCGATATGCCCTTCGACCGCACCAGATACTACGAAGCGGAAATGGGGCCCGCCCTGAGGAGGGTCATCGTCGTCTTCAGAGAGCTTATACAGAGGGAAGAGATCGTAGAAATGAAGATATTTACAAATAAACTGGAAAAGGTATTTTCATATGAAAATAAGAGGACGATAAACATCGACCCGGGGTACATTGCACAGGAGCATATAATCCTCGCCACAGGAAAAGGTTATTCCCACCGCCCCTACCTCGGAAGGGGCGTGTATGCCGACCTTACGCTGCTGTACATAAAAGACGATTTCAGAAAGCTCGAATGGACCTACCCCGATTACGGGGGCGACGAGATGATGGCACTGTTCAGGAAGCTGAGGCATGAGTACGCAGGCCAGCTGAAAGAGGTGACGAAAAGATGAAAAGCATGACCGGATTCGGAAAGAGCGAAGGCGAAACGAGGCACGGCAGGGTGATAGTGGAGGCAAGGTCGGAGAACCACAGGTTCCTCGACCTGAAATTCCTGCTTCCGGAATCAGTTTCATCGATCGAGCCCGAGCTCGCTGAAGCCGTGAAGAAACTGATACTGCGGGGGAAATTAAGGATCACACTCGCAATCGAAGGAACAAAAGCGGCCCCCCCCGTTTTGAATGTCGAAGTCGCCAAGCAGTTAAAGAAGAGCATCGAGTCCCTGAAAAAGGAGTTCGGTATCAAAGAAGATTTGCGGATCGAGCACTTCCTGGCGATTAAGGATATCTTCACGACGAAAACCGCGGACCCGCTCACCGGAAGCGATGTCATGGACATCGAGAAAATCCTGTCGAAGGCGATTCAAAAGCTGGATGAGGCCAGAAAAAGCGAGGGAAAGAAACTCGAGAAGGACTTCAGGGAGAGGCTCGACAAAATAGAGAACCTGACGCGTACTATCGCCGTAAAGCGAAAGGATTTCATGGCGACAGCCTCGGCCAAGCTAAAGGAGAGGATATCCAAGATCCTCGAAGACAACCAGATAGACGAAGCCAGGCTCTATCAGGAAGCGGCGTTCCTCACCGAAAGAAGCGATATTACCGAAGAATTAGTCAGGCTAAAAGCGCACATAGGAAAATTCAGGGAGACCCTCAGGAACAAGGGATCGATCGGAAAGGAACTCGATTTCCTGCTCCAGGAGATGAACCGCGAGGCAGGCACCGTAGCGGCGAAGGCCAAGGACGCCGAAATCTCCCATTTCACCATAGAGCTCAGGTCCGAGCTAGAAAAAATCAGGGAACAGCTTCAGAATATCGAATAACCCATTCGGACGCCTGCGGTAATATGAGTAAAGACCATATAATCCGAGACGGGGTTCGAAAAAATCCCCGATAAAATCAGCGATAAGACCCGGATCAGATGACGGGCTCAGGGGTTTGCATGCGGTAAAACACTGTGTTATGATTCCTCTCCGCCGTCACGGCTTTGAATACAGAGTTGCCGAAAAGGAGTACTGAAGCATGAGTATCTTGGTCAATAAAAATACAAAGGTTATAGTTCAGGGAATTACCGGGAGCGCGGGCTTATTCCACGCGACCCAGTGCCGGGAATACGGCACGAAGGTCGTGGGAGGGGTCACGCCGGGGAAAGGCGGCACCGAGGTCGAGGGGTTCCCGGTATTCGACACCGTGGCGGCCGCAGTCAAGAAGACGGGGGCCAATACGACTTTAATATTCGTACCCGCCCCGTTCGCGATGGATTCCATGGTGGAGGCGATAGACGCGGGGATCGAGCTCGTAATATGCATCACGGAAGGCGTCCCGACCCAGGACATGATAAAGGTAAAGGAGTACATGAAGGGCAAAAAGGCGCGTCTAGTGGGGCCGAACTGTCCGGGGGTGATGACGCCCGGCGAAGCGAAAGTCGGAATCATGCCGGGATACATACATACGCCCGGAAGGATCGGAATCATTTCCAGGAGCGGTACGCTGACCTATGAAGCCGTATGGCAGTTATCCAACCTCGGTATAGGACAGTCCACATGCGTAGGCATCGGGGGGGACCCGATAATCGGCTCGACGTTCATCGACATGCTCAAGCTTTTTGAAAAGGACAAGGATACGGACGCGGTAGTGATGATAGGCGAGATCGGCGGGAGCGCGGAAGAGGAAGCGGCCGAATTCATAAAGAGCCACATGTCTAAACCCGTAGTCGCGTTTATAGCCGGGGCGACTGCTCCTAAAGGGAAGAGGATGGGCCACGCGGGGGCAATCATATCGGGAAGCTCGGGAAGCGCGAAGGACAAGGTAGCGGCACTCGAAAGAGCGGGAGTCAGGGTATGCCCAAGCCCCGCCGAGATGGGGGAAACCCTTAAAGAAGCGATCGGCTGACTCAGAGGTACAGCTCTAAATTCTTCTTTAGCCAGTTGTAGTGTTCTGTGAGGCCTTCCCGGATACCGACCAATGGTAAATACTGGAAATCCCTTTTAGCCTTCGTGACGTCGGCGTACGTGTGCCGGGCGTCCCCCCTCTGCGAGTCCCCGAACCTGATATTGGCCTTCTTCCCGGATATTTCCTCGATTATCCTTATGCATTCGATGAGCTTTATCCTGCTGCCGCCGCCTATGTTGTAAGACTCCCCGCCGACGCCGCTTGAGAATGCGGCGAGGTTGGCACTGACGGCGTCACCGATGAAAGTGAAGTCCCTCGTCTGCTCCCCCGTGCCATAGACCTCAATCTCCCCGCCTGTGACGACCGCCTTCAGGAACTTGTGGAAAGCCATGTCCGGGCGCTGCCTCGGTCCGTATACGGTGAAATATCTGAGGGACACGACCGGGACGCCGTAGCCCTTGAAATAGAGATAGGCGAGCTGCTCGCCTGAAAGCTTCGTAACGCCGTAAGGAGAGACGGGCCTCACCGGGGAGGTCTCCTTTATCGGGAGCTCGTCGGAATCGCCGTAGACGGACGAGGAGGATGCGTATACGAACTTTTTAAGCTGCCTGTCCCTGCAGGCCTCGAGGAGGAGCTGCGTCCCGAGTATGTTGTTCCTGACGTATTCGTCGAACCCGGCGCCCCAGCTCGACCTCACACCCGCTATCGCAGCCTGGTGGAACACCGCGTCTATGCCGCCTAAGAGCTTATCGAGATTCAGGTCGAGTATGTCTCCTTCGACGAACTCGAACCCCTTTTTCCCGTTGAGACCCTTGACGTTGTGCTCTTTAATCCTGCGGGGATAGTAATCGAGAAACGAGTCTACCCCCACGACCGCATATCCTTCTTTCAAGAGCCTCTCGGCAAGGTGTGAGCCTATAAACCCGGCAGCGCCGGTGACCACAATTTTCATTCTATTTATTATCCCCTCGCGTACTTAATTTCTCCGCATTGAAGATTTCGTTTGACAATGAATAAATGCACAATACATTAGTATAATCAGGGTGAAAAACAAATTAATAATACCACTCATTTTTACTCTATTCACGATTGGAGCGGTAAGCGCCTACGCTATCCCGCCCCCTTGCTCGGAAGATGAGCTCCTCGATAGCTCGGATTACGCCGTCCAAGGTACGGTCATTAAAATCGAATGCAGCAAGCCTTACGATTCCGAAGAATGCAGACCCGCTGACGAAGGTTCCACCGGTTTTATGCCCGAGATGGTATCGAAATGTACTGCAACAGTGAAAGTCGACAAGAATATTAAGGGTAACTATGGGCCTGGGGACCAGGCCCTGGTACCGTTTTTAAAGGTGGTCGAGGACTGCAAGAACGGCAGTCACATCATTCCGGGAAGCCCGAAGGCCGATCTCAAGGAAAACACCCAAGTCAGGTACTACGACTCCGGGCTCTGCAGATACTCGAACCTGGAAACCCTGACGCCTTCCGCGCCCGAGCCGGAATAATAGTCGGCTCTTCGGCTATAGACCCGCAATCACTGCCGGGAAACGCAGTGTTGAGCTTACCCGATGCCCCTTAGCCCATTCGAACTCGAAATATTTCAGAACGCGCTCAGCTCGATCGCCGAGGAAATGGGGGTCGTCCTCATACGCGCGGGGTTCTCGCCCAATATAAAGGAGCGGAGAGACCTGTCCTGCGCAATATTCAAAGCCTCCGGCGAAATGATCGCACAGGCGGCACACATTCCCGTACACCTGGGTTCCATGAGCTTCGCCGTGAAAGCGATAATCGGAGAGCCGGGAATATCGGAGGGCGACGTCTTCATACTTAACGACCCTTTCAGGGGGGGGACACACCTCCCTGACGTCACCTGCATAGCCCCGGTATTCGCGGACGGCGGGCTCGAGTTCTTCGTCGCCTCCCGCGCCCACCACGCGGACATGGGGGGCCTTACGCCCGGCTCGATGCCGCTATCCACATCGATACACGAAGAAGGGATATTGATCCCCCCGTCGAGACTATATAAGAAAGGGAAGCTCAACAGGTCTCTCTTTGAAGGCATACTGTCCGCTACGCGCGACCCGGAAGAGAGGGAAGGAGACCTGAGGGCGCAGCTGGGCTCACTCGAGCTCGGCATAAAAAGGTTAAAAGAGGTGACCGCGAAGTACTCGCTAAAAAAGGTTAAAGAGGCGGGCGACGAGCTCCTCCGGTATAGTGAAAAACTAATGAGAGGGGTTATAAGGAATATACCCGACGGGGTTTACACGTTCGAAGACGTCCTCGACGACGACGGGGCTGGCACGAGAAATATACCCCTCAGGGTGTCGATAACGGTAAAGGGGGATAAAGCGGTTGTGGATTTCCGGGGGTCGTCCGGGAGGGTGAAAGGTTGTTTAAACACGCCCTTCAGCGTGACCACCGCTGCTACTATTTATGTATTTCAGTGCCTGGCGCCCGAAGGAATGCCGCTCAACTCGGGACCCCTGAGGGTAATAGACATAAAGGCCGAGAAGGGCTCCATACTCAATGCCGAATTCCCGGCGGCTGTGGTCGGGGGGAATGTCGAGACCTCGCAGCGCGTCGTCGATATAGTATTCGGGGCGCTCTCCAAAGCGGTCCCCGAAAAGGTCCCGGCCGCGAGCGCGGGCACGATGAGCAATACCACGTTCGGAGGGGTGAACCCCGGGAACGGCAGGAACTTCGCCTACTACGAAACCATCGCGGGCGGCATGGGCGGGAGGTACGGGAAGGACGGCGTGAGCGCGGTTCAAACCCATATGACCAATACACTCAATACCCCGATAGAGGCGCTCGAGAGGGAGCTTCCCGTCATGATAGATGCGTATTCCATACGTAAAAACAGCGGAGGCGGCGGAAGGTTCAGGGGGGGAGACGGCATCGTCAGGAAGTACAGGTTCTTGACGGACGCGACCGTTTCTCTCATAACCGAGCGCAGGAAATCGGCGCCTTACGGCATTAAAGGCGGAGGGCAGGGAATGAGAGGCAGGAACACCCTCTTGAGAAAGGGGAAATCATCCGTTATACCTCCCAAGTCCACGTTCACGGTAAGGAAAGGAGACGTTCTCGAAATCAGGACACCCGGCGGGGGCGGGTGGGGGAGACCAAAAAACCCATGACCGATAAAACTCTTGAATATCCGAGACTGAGATACGTCGAGGCCGTCCCCGCGGAGGTCGAAGGGGAGAGGATCATATGCCTGAGGGACCCGCAGAACCTGTCGGATAAGATCCTCGCAGTCCCGATAGATACTCTCAGGATATTGAGCCTCTTCGACGGGACAAAGACTGTCCGCGATATTCAGTCGCTCTGCATGGAGAGGTTCGGGGAGCTTGTGCTATCGGACGAAATAGAGGATTTAATAAAGCAGCTCGACGAGGCCCTCTTTCTCGAAAGCGAAAATTTCAGGGACTATAAGAACCGGCTTGAATCCGGTTTCCGCGAATCGGGGACGAGGGAACCGAGCCACGCCGGCCTCTCTTATCCCGGCGATCCGAAGGAGCTCGACAGGTGGTTTAAGGCCTTTTTCGGCAAGGCGGAAGAGACCCGGCCCTATGAAGAAACCCCCGGAAAGTTACGGGGGCTGATTTCCCCTCATATCGACTACGGGAGGGGCGGTGTATCGTACGCCCTCGCATACAGGGAATTGCTCCGGGAAAACGAAGCGGATACGTTCCTCATCTTCGGCACCTCTCATTATGCTGAAGTGGAAAACCCGTTTATCCTGACCAGAAAGAACTTCAGTACCCCTCTCGGAGAAGCCGAAACGGACAGAAATATAATCGAGAAGCTTGAAACCGAGTGCGGATGGGATTTGTATGAAGGCGAGATCTCGCACCGCACCGAGCATTCGATAGAGTTCCAGGTCGCATTCCTCCAGCACATTATGAACGGAAAAAAGAAATTCAGGATCGTGCCTGTACTCTGCAACTCATTTTACAGACTGGTCAGGGAAGGCAGGTCCCCGGCGGAGGATGACAAGATCTCGGGTTTCCTCGAAGCGGTGGCAGGGATCGTAAGGGACATGGGCGATAATATTTTTATTATCGCGGGGGCGGATATGGCCCACGTAGGGCTTAAGTTCGGGGATAAAGAACCCGTAAACGACCTCACGCTCGGTAAGATTAAGGAGAGGGACTTGCTGAGCCTCTCCTTCGGCGAGAAGATGGACGCCGAGGGGTTTTACAGGTCGGTCGAGGAGGAGAAGGACTGGCGGAAGGTCTGCGGGCTTTCCCCGATATACGCGACGCTCGCGGCGATCGATGCGGAGCATGGGAAGCTGCTCGATTACGGGCAGGCGCTCGAGCCTGACACCGGATCGGTTGTGAGTTACGCGAGCATGGGGTTTTATATCTAGAAGAAATAACACAAAGACACGAAGAAAATAAATTTAACAGGGACGGTTGAAAATTGGATACGGATACAGGGGCAGGGAAAGCGCGGGAAAAAATGCTCAGGGATTTATTCATTCTCGATGCGCACGAGGACATCGCGTTCCATTTAAACTACTACGACAGGGACTTCGTAAGCCCCGCCGTACCCTGCATGCTCACGCTCCCCTGGATGAAGGAAGCCGGGATCGGCCTCGTATTCAACACCGTATTCGTACACCCGAAACACAAGCCGGAAAAGACACTCGAATCGGCGCTCAGGCAGTTCGACACCTACGACAGGATTTACAGAGAACATAAAGACGAAGTCTTTCAGATAAAGACGCGCGAAGACCTCCTGAGTACAGGCTCCGACGGTAGGATCGGCTTCCTTACGCTCATGGAGGGTGCTGACCCGATAGAGGGCCCCGGCAAGCTCGGGGAGTTCTATGAGCGGGGAGTGAGGCTCATAGGGCTTACATGGAACGATAAGAACCGATTCGCCTCGGGGAACGAGACCGAAGAAGGACTCACGGACGAGGGGAGGGAGCTGATTAAGAGAATGAACGAGCTCCGTATCACGCTCGATCTCTCTCACATAAACGAAAAGGGTTTCTGGGAAGCGGTCGGGCTAACGACTCTCATACCTATAGCCTCGCACTCGAACGCGAGGTCGCTCACCGACCACCCGCGTAACCTGAAAGACGACCAGCTCCTCGCCATCTCGGAGAGGGGGGGAGTTATCGGTATAGTGCTCTATAACCAATTCCTTAAGACGGGGGATAAAACACCCACGGTGGAAGACGTGTTCAAGCATGCGGACTACATAGTCAATCTTTGCGGTGAGGACCACGTCGGTATAGGGAGCGACATGGACGGAGCCAGGATCGAGGACTTCCCCGAAGACCTGAGAAAGATCGCGGACCTTCCGAAGATAGCCAGTTATTTCCTGGAGAAAGGATACTCCGAGGAAAGGGTGAGAAAGATCATGGGCGGGAACTTCCTGAGGGTGATTGAGGAGAACATTTAGCCGGCCGCTTCATCCGTGCTTCACCCGCATTGTCTGTAGAACCACGCGAGCCCGGTTTAAATTCTTCTGATCAGAGCGTCGGCGAATTCCATGGTGCCGAGCTTTCCGCCGAGGTCGCGCGTCCTGTCGCCCTCCTGAAGGGCGCTGTCATACGCGTTTTTTATCCTCACGGCGCAGGCGCGGAAGTCTTCCCGCCCCTCCGTATCCGCCAGGTGGTTGAGCATCATTACCCCGGACATGAGGAGCGCGAGCGGGTTGGCGACGCCCTTGCCCGCAATATCGGGAGCCGATCCGTGCACGGCCTCGAAAACGGCTTCCCTGTCGCCTATGTTGGCCCCGGGGACGACCCCTAACCCGCCGACCAGGCCCGCGCAGAGGTCGCTGATCAAATCCCCGTAGAGGTTCTCGAGAAGAAGCATATCGAAAAGGGCCGGGTCCTGTACGAGCTTCATACACCCCGCGTCGATTATCATCTCCTCGTATTGGATATCGCCGTATTCCCTGCTCGCTTCCTTCGACTTTCTGATGAAGAGTCCGTCCGTTAATTTCATGATGTTAGCTTTGTGGAGAACAGTAATCTTTTTCCTTTGACGGTGGCGGGCGTATTCGAACGCCCAGTGCGAAATTCGGGTACACGCCTTCTCGGTCGCCACCTTCATGCTCATCACGACGCCCGGGGTAATGATGTTCTCAACCCCGCTGTAAAGGCCTTCCGTGTTCTCGCGTATTATCACTATGTCCACGTTCCTGAAACGCGTTATCACTCCCGGGAGGTTCCTTACGGGCCTCACGGCCGCGTAGAGGTCGAGCGTCTTCCTGAGCTTTACGTTCACCGACGTAAAACCTTCGCCTATCGGAGTGGTGCAGGGGCCCTTCAAGGCGACCTTGTGTTCTTTTATAGCTTCGAGGGTTTCGTCCGGCAGGACGTCCAGACCCTTCTCGAGGGCGGCAAGGCCGGCCACGTGCTCGATCCACGTGATTTCAGCGCCGGATGCCTCGATAACCTTTATTACCGCCGCCGTTATCTCGGGACCGATGCCGTCCCCCGGGATTATTACGATCTCACGCTTGCTCATGCCGAATATTGAACACTGATTTAAGGAGCTTATCAATTCCCGGTGATGAAAAATCCGTAAATTATACCCGCCGCACACACTTTGAACTTCACCACAGGTTCACAACCCCTTAACCGAAACCAAAGATGGTCATGTTTTACTTGTTACCCGTGATGATCCATTTCAGGCTTCATGCGGTTCCGAATTCCATAAAGCTGGCCCTGCTGGTCACGTTCGGGATGGTCCTGGCAAGCACTGCGGTCTCGTTATTCTACGGTGAAAGGCTGCTCGATTTCGGGGAAAGCCTCCTTACGAGCTACGGTCAGAGGAACACCGACATCATGCGGTACCTGATTACAGCCGTCAGCAGCTCTCCCCTGACCTTTCCCGTCACGGCCTACGCGGTGCTCGGAGCCCTGCTTGGCTACGAGCCCGGGAGGCTCATAACGCTCATAGCGCTCGGGGCTGTGACAGGCTCATCCGTATCCTACATCCTGGGCAGGTGTTTCGGGGATACGCACTTCGTCAGAAGGGAATCCCCGGAGGTTCAAAACCACAGATGGACGAAGGGCCGTTCGCTCAGGGTCGTTAGCCTGATGCTGCTCGGGGGCGCCATGTTGCCGATACCTGCCCACCCAATGTACGCCGCGTGCGGGATGATGCGTTACCCGGCGGTTCTCTTTATTCCGATAGTGTTCCTCGACTGGTGGATCAGGATGGGCGTGGTTGTGATAGGGATGAAATTTATAACCGGTTTGACTATCGCGAACTAAAATGACAGCTCAGCCTTTCCCCCTGAGCGCGTTCGTCGTGTATATGCTTATCAGTCTCGCGACGAGGAACGCGATGTAGAGCTGGCCGAAAACGGCCTCGAGCACGGACAATATCCTCCCGACAGGCGTCACGGAGGTTATATCCCCGTAGCCGATGGTCGCGAGCGTGGTATAGCTGTAATAGATGAGCTCGTTCGTGCTGAGCTTCGTATTGGCACCCACGTCAGACCCCCTGAAGACCGCCCCGGGCGTAATATATTCGAGGAAACCGTAAATGGAGGCCCACATTATCCCGAGGAGGAGATAAACACAGACGGCGCCGTATAACGTATCGGTCGTCACCTCCTCCGTTTTTAAGATATGCTCGAGTATCGTGGCGGTCACGAAAATGAAAAAGAGCATACTCGTGAATATAGTCCTGCTCGATTTTGTGAAGGCCCACTCGGAGAAAAACCACGGCAGCCCCAGTAAAATCAGGGTGACGAGCGCGCGCCTGCTCCTGCCCACAGCATAGACCCCGAGGAAGAAAACGATGCTGCTCATCGTATTAATTACGATATATCCGTATTCGGCACCTTCGAGCACCGCCGAGAGGATCAGCAGGAGCAATATCGAGACCATGAAATTGAACATCTTGTATTGAGTCGAGCTGAACATCAGGGCTAAGAAGCCCGGTCTGACGGTCCCAGACATTCTAATGACCTCCGGCGGAATAATCGGGATAAATCATAACCAAATAATAGAGGATTTTGGAGAGAATCGATAGGGGAGGAGAAAGGGCGGCGGGTCGCTGCGGACATATGGGAGTAAGGCGGAATCGGAGGAGTGACGAAGGAATCGTACATGTGCACACATTGTGTGCCGCACATCGTGTGCGTGCGTGTCAGAAACGGTAAGTCAATTGAATGCTGTAATTGTTATAGTCGTTATCGACGCCCGCGGAGAAAGTGAACGAAAGGTCGAGCGCTTCCACGAAGGAATCGGAGATTTTTTTAATCGTCACGAATGCGAGCCCCATATCGAAAAAGGAATTCAGATAAAGCTCGTTTCCCCAGAATTTCGTGTGGTTGAGGAAGAGCTTGAACGCTGCGGGGTTTCCGAGGAAATTAAAATTGAGCTTCTGTGTCAGGTTGCCGCCGTTACGCAGCACATAATTCGTAAGCTCGTAGCTGAGGTCGTAACCCCCGACCTTGATCCCGTCTATCGTGGTCGAAATGCCCGTCATCGTCCCGAAGCCGAGGTTCGTGGAGCCGATGCTCCCCTGGAAATAATTCGTCAGGCTCCCCGAAGCGAGAACAGCGAGCGCCCCCACGTCGAAAGACCCGACCCCTCCTATACGTCCTATCGGGGTGATGCTCCACCATTTATAGGGCCTGAACTGAAAGCCCGTGCCGAAGGACGCCATGTAGGCCCACCCCGTCTCGTCCCTCGTAAGCGTTATGGGGAGGTCGAATATCAGGGAGAGCTTCGGCCACCCTTTAAGATTCCACTTGTAATTTATCGGGAAATTCATCACCTGGCCGTCGTAGGGGCCCGCGTTAAAGAAGCCGAACTCGCCCCCGAGCGTGAGGAAGTTCCGATTCCCCTCCACGCGTTTTCGGGAGCTGATAAAGGGCCCGGTTATTCCGGCATTGAAATCGGACAGGAACATCCTCGTCAGCAGGCTGTTAGGGTTCCCGGCGACGGGCTCGACAGGGGAATTGGCGACGACAATGTGGAGGAGCGTCGTAAGCTTCCGGCTCGGAGCTGCGGGAGATTCGAAATCGCCCTTGAGCCAGTCCTCGAACTGCTCCTGACTCTCGTTGCGGTTGCCCCCGTCAAATGTGACCTCAAAATTCTTGGAAGGTATCCTGACGATAAGCACCGACGAATTCTGATGGTACTCTACTTCGAGACCGACCCCCCTCAGATCGACTCGCGCTAGCACGGCGGAATCGGGCGTGTAATCCGGGAAGAATTCCTTAAGCGATTTGTTGTCAAAAAAATCGACTACCTTGAATAAGCTGTCGGTGCCTTCGAATTCGACTTCGTCGTCGACCTCTATATTGGCGACAAACAATTTCTTTGCATCAGCCGTGAGGGGCGTAAAGGCCGTGAACACCGCTATTAACGATAGTAGAATTATTCTCGGGGTCATGTCTCATCCTCCGGACGACATTTCCAATAGGTATGGGCGGCCTTGGTACATATTATTAGACATCAATTGCCGGGCAACTTCAAGATGGGAGGATATTAAAATGTGGGGTCGGGAAGGGGATCCATACCCCTTCCCGTGCGGGCAAATCTCTAATGAGGGATCCGATGCAGGAGGACCGGGCCGCGGGCAGGGTATCAACTCCGAATTATCGGGATTCCCTTACCTATCGCTCTGCCTTACGCTCGCGAACTGTCTGGCAGCCTCAGGAAGCACCTTTTCGATATTTTCAGGCGTAGGGTCTATATTATTGATCTCGACTATCGCTTTGGCCATCCCCCTGATAATCACCTGACGGTCGGTGTTCTCCGCGTTGAATGCCTGGGTCTGACCCGGGGTCAGGCTCCCTTTCTGTATAAGCAGCCCCTGGTTGCCTTCGGTGACGAGGCCCTGAGACAGCATCTGGTTTATTTCGCCCAGTCGCTGGGACCTCTGTTTATAAGCCTGGATGACATCGGGCATGCTGCGTATTTTCTGAGTGATCTGCTGGGCTATGTTTCCCTGAGCCCAGGCATATTCGCTGAAGTCGAGGGAAATTTCCTTTTTGATAACTAAATATTTCTTCTCGGACGAAAGAGTCGGCTGATCCGGGTACTTTCTCATGCTCTGCGGCGGAGGCGTGGCAGCGGGTTTATTAGCGTCGGGCTGCTTTTTCTCGGTACCGGAATTACCGTTTTCACCCTGCTTCAGGAACTCTTCCTCAAGGTTGGAATAAGCCTCCCTTACCTCTTCCGCCGGGAAATACACGTTGACGGTGATAGTGGCGCAGGACACGGAATAGAACACCAAAATGAAAAGAGAGGATTGCAGGGCCCTGAATAAATTTCCAGTCATAATTTCACCTCGTTTATTGAGTTTCTATCGTCGGACCGCCCGACTGCGACCTCCTGGCTATTTCCCTTATCACGGATACCAGATGTGCTATGGAAATCGAATTCTTCACCGGGTCCGCCTGAATCGATAAGTTCTTAATACCCAGAATCGAGTTAGATATAATAAATTTTTTGAACGTTATTACGCCGTCATTAATATAACCTGAAATTTCACCGTTATCATAGCTGCGCGAGGAGCCGAGAATGAGTCTCTCTTTTGCGCCGAGCTTGTCGAGTAGCGCCTTGCCGATAGACCTCGGCTCTTTGTCCGAGCTCACGGACCAGAATTCGAAAGGGCCATCTATCGTGCCGAGGTCGCCGCCCCCGCCGCTGAGCCATACGAGACCGTTGACCCTGCCGGTTATATATTCCTGGGACGGCGAGAGCCGTGTCGAAATTGCGCCCAAGCTGATGTCGTTAAAGAGGAACGAGAAATTATAAACGCCGCCCGCTTTGTCAAAATCAAGCGCGCCGCTCGCGTATAGCTTCCCGCCGAAGAAACCGGCTGCGAGCTTTAGTATGCCGAGCTTACTCCGGTCGGCTTCGAGCGCGCATTCGACGTTCTCGAATTTCAGTATGCCGTATTCTATCTCCTCGATGTTGATACGGTCGGCTTCGGCATCGGGGGCGGATTCCTTGAAAGAACGGAGGTAATTCTTATAGACCTCCCTATCGAGCGTCAACGCACCATCCAGGAGAGACGCCAGAGCGTTTCCGCCCTCACCCTCTTCCTTCACGGTAATGGTCCCGTTGATGCCTCTCAAAGAAAGTTCCGCGCCGCCCATATAAGCGGCAAACGAGGCCCCCATAAATGAAAGGCTGCCGCTCCATGAGCTCCCGGCATCAAATAGATTGTTAAATTGGACGTTAAAACTCGTCGTACCTGCGACCTGTCCCTCCTTGACCGTCACGGGCATGATGGGGGACAGGAATTTAACGGCGCTTTTCAGGGCGAATTCAGGGATGCTTATCGCAAGCCTCCTCGCCCCGTTGAGGGAATTAGTCATCTCTCCCGAGAATTTCAACTCGCTATTATCCTTATTTCTTATAAACCCGTCATCGATGAATAATGTTTCACCGGATGTCCGGGCATTTACGGCCCCGCTGTAAAGGGCGTCGAGACCTTGTCGTTTCAAATTGAGATTATCGAACCCCAGTTTTCCCGTACCTTCGGGAAGGGAATTGTCGGGTAGGGCGCCCGAGAAATCGAAATCAGCCCTGCCGAGAGTGATGTCGAGGTCACCCGACTTAACCGACGCGTTTAGGAGTCCGAGGTCGGTTACTATGCGGGCTGCCGGGCCCGTGGTAATTATATCTATCCCGCCGTTCAAATCCCCGTTCATGTATTTACCCGATATGTCATTTATTATTATGCCGTCGGGAGAAGGGTTTACCGTCAGTTTAAGCCCCTCGACAACCTGGGAGAATATGTCGGTTTTCCCGGCCGACGCGGTACCCTCCCAATCGGTCTCACTCGTTTCAGGATTGTTCACGACAAAGGTTCCCGATACGCCTTCTGATTTCAATTTATCTTCATATCCGGAGAAAACCCCGTTCTTTAGTTTAATTGTATAAGGATAGCCGCCCTTCCCGGCGCCGAATTCGACTCTGAAATCATCTGTCCTGAGCTCACCTACCGTACTCACCCTGGCGCTTAATTTCCGGATATCGATAAAATCCCCGCCGAACATGTAATCGGCCGTGAGCGCGGGAAAGGTCACGCTCTTGAACCTGCCCCCCGTCCCTTCGATCGTCCCGCTGAAACCCCTTCTTCCGCTTTCTTCAATTTCGATGTGCTCTCTAAACTCCTCCATGTGCACGTCCATGCCGAGCACTTGAAATCCCGCCCCCCGGGACGCCATGCCGAGCGTCCAGTCACCGCCGAGATCGAGGGAAAACGAGAGGTCGTCGACCTTGCCGTTCTTGATGAAATACTCTCCGAACGAGAGATCCTCATAAGAGAGCCCCTTGTCTTTAATTACGATTTTCCTTTCGGTCTCCGCGCCCCCCGCAAGGGTGTTCTCCAGGTACTCCAGATCAAGCGGACCGGCGGACCTGGCCCCAGACACCTTAAACTCCCTGCCGGTTTTCGACCTTACTGTAAAATCGTCTATAGCGAATGTAATTCCCGCCCTGTACGCGCCCGGATTCCCCTGTATATCTGCAGATACGGACCGCGCGGTTCCCGTCAGGTCAAAAGGTGCGATTGATTTTGGGGCTTTCTCGAGATTAAGGCCCGTCCCATCGAGCCTGCCGGTGAGCTCGCTCTTACCGTTTGCCGAGGAGAGCTTGAGCGAGCCCGACACCGCGCCGTCCATGAATTGGCCGTTCAGGCCGGAGAACAAGAGCTCTTTGCTCCTCCAGAGGCCGCCGACATTAATATCCACCCCCGCAGTAAGGTCTTTTATAGCGCCTATATCATTCCAGGCAAATTCAGCCGCGGAGCACGGTCCCCGCGACGAGAAAGAGAAGCCGGACCCGCCGCTTAAATACTGCTTTACGTCCATATCGCATCCGAGCCCGGAAACGCGGAGACTTTCGTCCGCGAAAGAGAATCCGATGTCGTCGAGAATAACGTTTCCTGTCAGCCTGACGTCGTTCCTGCCGAGCGAGCCCTCTATTCTTAAATTGTCCGACCTTATAAGTCCTGTGACGGTCTGCGGGTTGATTTCGGTAACCCGCTTGGAGAGCTCCGTCAAATCGCCTGAAGCCAGAGACCCTTTCAAGTCGAACCCGAGACCGTCCGAAACATCATTCAGATCCCCCGCGAGAGAGCCGCTTATTACGTTTATTACGTCGAACGCCAGGGTGCTTACGTGAGCCGTGTCGGTGTTCTTGTCGTACGCGAAGTCGTATTCGAGGCTCCCGAGGGCCCCTCCGGAAACGCCGCTCTGTTTATCGAGAGAGAATATGGATATTTCGCCGTGTGAATCAATGTTATCGGCGGCTCTGAACGTGATCTCCGAAACCCCCTTTAGATTCCTGGATGAGACCAGAGACTCCGGAGACGAACCCGGCTGAGATTTATCCGTCACGATCTTTATTTGCCCGCTCGTTTCGCCGGGCTTTAGATTCATTATTCCGGAAACATCCATGCCGTTTCCGAAGACGGCCATATCGCCGTCGACGGTGACCCCGGATTCGTTCCGCGGCCTTTTCCTCGTAATTCGGATATCCAGCGCCTCGGATGTAAAAGCCGTATCGGGGCCGATCTCGATCCGCGCGTCGTTCAGTCTTATTCTTTTGATCTCGAAAGACGTGCCTTCGCCTCCGCCCTCTCCCCCTCTAATCAGATCGAGGACCCTGTCCGCGCTCACGCGGTTATAGCTGATAACGGGACGGTCGACTATGATCTCCCCGATCGTGACCCTCCGGGACATGAGTGAAGAAAGGACGCTCGGATCGATCGTCAGAGTCCCGATCCCGGCAAGACCTTTTTGAGCGGGGTCCGGATCGGCCACCTTCACCCCGTCGAGCCTTATCCTGAAAAGGGGATCGAGGCTTACTTCATCCATATGAATATTAAAGCCGCTTGATTTCGAGAATTGATCGAGGTATCCGGGCGCGAGCTGTCTTAATTTCCCGCTCAAGTAAATGTTGAGAAAAACGAGGACGGCACAACAAATGAGGAATATAAAAAAGAGTACTCTGGCTAACCCGTTCCCGAGCAGGGTCATGAAAAGATATTATATGACGAATCGTCCGTTTGAAAGTGAAATTTCATTAAGACAGGTAGTCCGTGGAAAACATATAGCCCGAGAAGTGATTCCAACTCACGTTGGAGCCTAAATGATGTCTACTGTTCTGGCTTTGATCACGTTTTTTATTTTATAGAGGAAGTAACTCTTCTCCTTCCAGAACCTGCCCATGATCTTTACCCTATCGCCCTTCGAGATCGGCAGGCGCTGATCCTCGAAATAGACCCCCACTTCGTTGTTCTCGGAATCCTTCAGCTTGAATATAGTGAACGGCTCCCCTTTGCTGGAATTCCTGTAGTCGACCTTTGCGACCTTGCCCTCGAGGGCGACCTTCTTGCCGTTATATTCACCGGGGCTCGAGACCACGTCCTTTATGCGGACTTCGAGCACCGGGCTCTCTTTCGGGGCGGGCGTCTCCGCCGCCTGTAAGAACGGGGATATAAGCAGCGAGAATATCGCCAGGAACCCGCACATCTTTAAAATATTAATCATTGGCATAATCCGGATAGACGTCAGATATAGATATTATAAGCACATTCCGGTGATTTTCCACCGCCTGCCGTCCTGGAATGTCCGGGTCCCGTTTAGCGCGACGCGATGCGGGAGATTCTACACAGGCAATTAAACAGTTAGAATACGTACCTGACAGCCTCAGGGGGAGAGTTAATAATGACATCGCCGATGATACGCAAATTAAACGGTCTCCTCAAAACCGAGACGTTCGGCAAAGTCATACATTACTTCGATGAGACCGGGTCCACGAACACCGTTTTATCGAGGCTCGCCAATAACGGCGCCTCCGAAGGGACTACGGTCATCGCGGACAAGCAGACGAGCGGAAAGGGAAGGCTCGGACGGAGATGGATCTCCCCGCCCGGAATGAACCTGCACATGTCGGTCCTCTTCAGGCCGTCTATACCGGCCTGGGAATCGCCGCTCCTCACACTCCTTGCTTCCATAGCGATCACAGAGACGATTAAGAAGACAGGCATACGGAACACGTCTATAAAATGGCCGAACGACGTGCAGATCGAGGGCAAAAAGGCAGCGGGCGTGCTCACCGAAATGGAGCCCAAAGACGACAGGGTCGATTATATAGTAGTCGGAATCGGGGTTAATATAAACATGACCAGAGAGCAAATGAGGCGCGAACTGGGAGAGACCGCGAAATTCGCAACTTCTCTCAGGGAGAATCTCGGCGGAGACGTCGACAGGGCTAAATTCGCCGGAGACCTACTGCTAGAGCTCGAATCGTGGTATCAAGCGTTTAACAGGCGGGGAAAGTCCTCCATAATCAAGGAATGGACAGAGAGGTGGGGCGGATATAATAAACGCGTCAGGGTCAGCACGGAAGACGGAAAGGTGATCGAGGGTACCGCGACCGGAATAAACGGTGAGGGTCACCTGCTTCTCAAGAAAGAGGACGAGAGCGTAGCCGAGATAATAACGGGAGATGTTGCCGTTATCTAACGCCCGATTATCTAACGCCCTGGCCGGGCCTCAAATGCATCGGGTATAAATTTGGTCATTTCCTCCCGAATGCTTTCCATGAGACCCGTCCATTCGTTCACGAGTGAGACGTCGTTCCTCGGGAACGGTTTTTTTATCTCGATACCCGTGCGTGTCGCTTTCACTTTGCAGTCTTTATAATTCCTTACGATTATATCGCCGAACTCGTAGAGGGTGTTCACGACACGGTCGTCACTTCCGGAGAACTTCGAAACCAGCACGACCTCCTGATCGAAACCCTCGAATATAACGTTCCAGAGGCTCGCACTCGATTCCATGCCGAAGGTCAACGCTATCAACTCATGTCCGTCCTTAGCCCGCTGCATATTACCGAACCCGCCCCGTACTATTTATTCCGCCCCCGGCCGAGCCTATCTGATCACCGGAACAAACCGACTCTATTTGCAGCCTGTATAAGCTGAGCGAGCCTGCTTGTATACCTTACTTGCCTCCGCCGCCGAGGGCCGAAATCCTCTGCTTGGCCTGCGCGGCATAACCCGCATACATCTCCTGCTCGAGCGACACTTCGAGGAATTTCTTGTAGTAAACGACTGCCTGCTGAGGGTTGTTGGCCTTCTCGTAGCCCTGCGCTATAAAAAAGTACGCATCGGGGTAATTCGGATTAAGCGATATCGCTTTCTTCTGGTTGTCGATGTTCTGGTTGAATTTGTTGAGGTAATAATATGTAATGCCGAGGTTCATGTATGCGGGCGCATAATTCGGGTTCTCTTTTATAGCCTTCTCGTATTCGTCGATCGCTTCGTTGTAGTGTCCCTGCGTCCTGAGAGCGGTGCCGAACAGGTTATGAATCTGCGCGGAAGGGGCTATTTCCGCGGCCTTTCTGAAGTTCTCGGTCGCCTGACCGTAAGCCCTTTTCTTGAAGAACAAGGCGTTTGCGAGTCCAACATATGCCGGTACGAACTTCGGACTGAGCTCGAGCACCTTTCTTATCTCGGGCGAGTCGGGATTCTCTCCGCTGGCCGACCAGAGGATGTAAATGGCTTCCGGGTTGTTCGGGTTTTTGGCCAGTATTTTCTGTGCGGCTGTCTTCGCGTCCTTCTCCCTGCTCAGCTGAATATAGCTGTATGCGAGCGCAAGCTGCACCTCTTCGAGGTTCGGATTTATCTGAAGCGCCTTCGTCATGTTCGTGTACGACTGGTTATAGTAGTTCTC
>JAHKKQ010000223.1 GCA_020027805.1 Candidatus Dadabacteria bacterium | reverse complement strand
TGTTGTCAAATTTCGGGGGGTGGTGAGGCAAACACCCGCCGCGCATCCCCCCCCTCATTATAACAAACCGCATTTATAGTGTCCCATGCGAATGCCGTCGGTGCTGTATGCCGAAATAGCCTTATAATTTAATGCTCTGACCTCGATGCCCTTCCCGTCGGCCCTTATCAGCATATCGGAAACAACCTTGCTTTCCTTAAATGAATGGGCGAAACCCACGACCAGGTCGGGTTTATGATAGACAAGGATCAGCTCGTTTCTTCGGAAATAGGAGTCTTGCCCCCGGAGCTTTACGGCTTCCTGCACGATCGTATCGACGCCGATCTCGCGGCAATACTCCTGTGCGGCGGTCTCCGGGCCGGGCTCTCCGCCGTGAATGATAAGGAGCTTCTTTCCGGACAGCATAGACTCCCGGCGGAGCCGGACTATCTCGTCCTTTACTATTTCGTCGCGCGTCCACTGCGGAGACCCGCAGATTACTACTTTCACTCACCGCCTCCGTCACCCCTACAGAGACGCATGAGACATATTGAAATACGTCTAAATAATATCTAACAGTGATTATAAAAGGAAGGGGAAAGAAATTAGTGTTGAAATCCGAATATTCACCCCTTGCGGAATGTATATAAATCATATAGTTTATATATTAACGGGCGTCCTGCGCGTGCAGGGCGGCTGAAAGTGTAAAGGAGAAAATACAGGGCAGGGCATTTACGTGCCTCCCGGTGTTTTCTCCTTTTTTTTTGGGCACACACGTAGTGTGATCTTACGTTTCCTGAATTACACCTCTGCCTACTCAAAGATTTCCCTCTCCCCGGCGTGGAACGGATGCGAGCAAGCGAGCATTCGGTTGTCCTGTAACGGAGTCGGAGGAGTATCTCAACGTCAGCTTCAACGTTGCCTGAGCCGAATCAGGGTGCGGGTGAGGGGGTACCACAGAAAATTTATTAGTACAAACCAACCTGGAGGGGATGAGATGGAAGACGGGATTTTACCGTATCACAGGGATTACGAGGAAGGGGTCATAGGGGCGGTCATAGACGAGCCCCGGCTCTATGACGACGTGAGCGCCGTATTGAAGTACCAGGATTTTTACGTGGAGCGGCATCAGTGGATATTCGCAATGATCGGCGACATGAGGGAGGGCGGCATACCCGTCGAGCTCGTAACGCTCAGGCAGTGCCTCGAGGACGCGGGAGAGCTCGATAACGCGGGCGGATCGGGCTACCTTGCCTACCTCGCGGGCAACGCATTTTTCGAGGAGAACCTCGGCTACTACGTAGGGATAATCAAGGACGACTCCCTCATGCGGGGCGTATGGCGGCGGGGCGCCGAGATCATGAAGGCCGTGGAAAAGAAAGAGGGTTGGGAAAAGATAGACGGGATCATAGAGAAGCTCTCGGGCGCTCACGTAGAGGAGCGGGGCGATAACCCCGTCCCCGTTTCCGCCCGCGACCTCGCGGACATGCCCCCGCCCGCCTCACTCTGGGCGGACATCATATACCCCGGCTGCATCGTGCAGCTTAACTCCGAGCCCGGCGCGGGGAAGAGCACCCTCGCGTACAACATCTGCGCCCTCGGGGCATCCGGGAAGCCGTTCCTCGACGTCCCGTTCTCGAAGCGCCTCAAATCGCTCTACGTCGATCTCGAGACGCCGCGCTTTCTGCGGAAGAACAAGATAGAGCTCATATGCGGGGAGCTGCCCGGGGATTTTTACATCGTAGACGGCATCGAGCTAAGGAGGGATTTCAACTACCTGCTCAGGCTATGCAGGCGCGGGAGGTACGACCTCCTCGTGCTGGATACTCAGAGCCGGGTGCTGGCGATGGAAAAGGAGAACGACAACTCGGAGGCGAATTACCTGGCAGGGCTTCTCAGACGTATTGCGAACGAAACGGGTTCGGCGATACTGCTCATACACCACTCGACCAAGGGCGAGGAGGGAAAGGCCGTCTACAGGGGACGCGGGGCGTCCGCCATAGCGGGGGCGGTGGACGTGGTCGTGAACCTCGACGCGCTCGGGGACGACGTGCTGAAACTGTCGGTGGTCAAGCACAGGATACAGGGGTCTAACCCGAAGCTACTCCTCAGGAAGGCCGGGGAGGACCGCTTCGAGCCGTGCCCGGACCAGGGGGGCGGCGAAGAGCCGGGGTTTGCGATATACCAGGCTCAGGACGCGGTGATCGCGCTTCTCTCGCAGTCCCTCGTGCCGCTAAGGACGGGGGAGATCGCGGAGGCGATCGAAAAAGAGCTCGGAGTGAACAGGAAAACTCTGAACCGCGCCCTCAGCAGGCTCGCCCAGGCGGGGAAGATACGTAAATCAAAGAAGGGGCATTACGAGATCAGGCGGGTGCAGGGATGGGACAATGGGACAGATGAGTAGGCTATATACCCCGCCCGTATGTCCCATCTGTCCCATGAGGGGTGAGTGACCTTTTTCTGTCATTGCGAGAACTGCTCCGATGAATAAGAGGAGCAGGTCGCCCTTGGCTGATTCCTAAGAACCAATATCTTATGGCAAATAAATGCTGAATCCAAAACATTGTAGCCGCGGCAATCTCTCTCTTCATATCTCATCGTATAAATCCTTCCACTCCTCATTCACGCTGTTTATTAACTCAATCTTTTTCTTCCTTGAACCGGCCTTTATCTGTTTCTCATTGCTGATAGCACCGTAAATGTCCTCACATACCTCGTAGTAAACCAGCTTGGACACATTGTATTTTTTAGTAAAGCCTTTGACGAGTTTCTCCTTATGTTCATACACCCTCCTTTTCAAGTCATTGGTAACGCCTGTGTATAGGACTCTATTGTTACTATTGGTCAGTATATAAACGTAATAATAGTTATGATTCATAATGGAATTATAGACTAAGGGAGACTGCTTCACCTACAGATCTCGCTTTTCTCATGAGATTGCTTCGCCTTCGGCTCGCAATGACAACAACACCTCTTTATC
>JAHKKQ010000222.1 GCA_020027805.1 Candidatus Dadabacteria bacterium | reverse complement strand
ATTTAGCGAGTACATGAGATTTTCAGCAAATTATGTACAGTCTTTTCATAGCCCACACTACGTGTGTGATTTTTGCTTCTTTTCATCAAGGAAAAGAAGGATTAAAAAACAGCCTTTCTCCTTCCTTTGTCTTTTCATAAACACACTATGTGTGCGTCTGTCGATCCTTCCGTACTTCCTCAAATCAGACCCGCAGCAGAATACCAAACCCGTTCAATCCTTCGACAGGCTCGGGACGAACGGGTTATTCTTCCTCATTCCTCGGAAATCATTACACGCCTGTATGCGCGCGTCGGCTCGCCGCCCGCTCAGCAGTCGGGCAGGACGCCCATCCTCTTCTTCATGAGCTCGGCGATGGATGCGGAGCGCTCTTTCGCCTTCACCGCAGTCGGACCCTCGAAGAGCTCGTCCACCGACCTGTGAAAGAGGAAGAGCCATCTCGTGAAGTGCTGGTTCTTGAAAGGTATTTTTTTATTCAGGTCCAAGTGCACGTTCATGGCCTGTGCCCCGCCCTGATAAACGGGGTTCTGGAAGAGCACCGTCTCCCAGAAATCGCTTATCACGGGAAGGTGGCTTTTGAGGTCGATCTTCGCGTAGAAGGTAAAGATGTACCCGAGGATAGGGTCATCCATCATGCTCTCGTAGAACCTTCCAATGAGAAGCTCAATGTCCTCTCTGTCCGTGATATCTTTCATAGCGGCTGTTACTTTTTACCCGAGTGAATTGTACCAGATTCACACCGTCCTGCACACATACATAGTGTGTGATCTACGATTCCACCCAACTTTTCTGCTTAAACATGCAGCGAAGCCAAACTCGTTCATACTTCGACAGGCTCAGTACGAACGATTAGAGGGCTTATCCTGTATCCTGTATCCTCCATCACCTCCCCCCCCTTTATTTCGGATAATCATTTGTGTTAGACTTTTATCGTTGACCGGCTCTTATTGCATACAGCTTGCCGGTCCTCAAGGGGCAGCATGGCATGAGACCGCAGGGACCGCCAATAGACAATATAAGCGAACCTTGTCAGGTCAGCATGCGTGAAATAGACAAGGATTCCGTGCTGCGGAACCTCATGGAATGCACTGCGTCCGCGACGGGCGAAAGGTTCTTCAACTGCATCGTGGAAGGCCTTAGCAAAGCGCTCGGTACGGAAGGCGCCTGGTGCACGGTGCTCAACAAGGAGAAGAAAACCCTCCGCGCGCTCGCGTTCCTCATGCAGGGGGAGTGGTTAGAGGACTACGAGTACGACTTCACCGGGAGCGTATGCGAGGAAGTCATACTCGCCGACAAGCTCGTCCACCACCCCGACAACGTGATGGACATCTACCCCGATAGCGACACGCTCAAATCTTATAAAGCCGTGAGCTTCATGGGAGCGCCGCTCAAGGACAAGGACGGCGTCACGCTCGGTTATCTCTCGGTGCTCGATACTCGTCCCATCCCCGTGGACGACAATCTCATAGGCATATTCAACATATTCGCCAACAAGGCCGCGGCGGAGCTTTCGAGGATCCGCGCGGAGGCGACGATAAGGGAGCGCGAGGGGAAGCTCTCGAGCCTCTTCGAGTCGGCGATGGACTCAATAATAGAGCTGGACGGCGGCCTGAGGATCAACCTCGTCAATTCAGCAGCTGAAAAACTTTTCGGTTTCGGCTCGGGGAGCCTCGTCGGGAGCGACTTCACCCGTTTCCTCTCGAAAGAGAGCCGCGTAAAGCTCACCGGGATAATCAAGGAGCTCCACATGCAGCCCGACGGGAGGAGGTACGTCTGGATACCGAGCGGCCTCGAAGCCGTCACTCAATCAGGAGGCAGGTTCTCGGCGGAAGCGACCATATCCACTTACGAGGCCGGCAAAAAAATCTTCTACACGCTCATACTCAGGAACGTGAACGAGCGCATCGAGGCCACGAGGCGGATACGCTCGCTCATGGACGCCGCGGAATACCTCGAGGAGGAGATAAAGGACCTCGGCAACTTCGACGATATCATAGGCACGAGCGCCCCGATGCGGGAGGTCATGCAGGACGTTAACCAGGTCGCCGGGACCGGCAGCACCGTGCTCATACTGGGCGAGACCGGCACGGGCAAGGAAGTGATCGCGAGGACGATACACAAATCGAGCGGGCGGAGCGACAGGCCGCTCATAAAGGTAAACTGCGCGGCTATTCCCGTGCACTTGATAGAGAGCGAATTCTTCGGGCACGAGGCGGGCGCGTTCACGGGCGCGACCAAAAAGCGTGACGGCAGGTTCACCCTCGCCGACGGCGGCACCATATTCCTCGACGAAGTCGGGGAGCTTTCCCTCGACCTCCAGGCGAAGCTCCTCCGCGTGCTTCAGGAAGGGGAGTTCGAGCCCGTCGGAAGCTCGAGCACGAAGAAGGTGGACGTCAGGGTCCTCGCCGCCACGAACCGCGACCTCAAAAAGAGCGTCGAAAAAAACGAGTTCCGCGAAGACCTCTACTACAGGCTGAACGTGTTCCCCATAACGCTCCCCCCGCTCCGTGACAGGAGCGGCGACATAGAGCTATTCGCGAGGTCGTTCGCCGATAAATTCGCGAAGAGGATGGGACGGGAATTCCATCCGTTAAGCGACGATTGTATAAGACTTTTGAAATCATACTCCTGGCCCGGAAACGTGAGGGAGCTCCAGAACGTGATATATACGGTGACGGCGGCGCGGCGACGCTCCTCGGCATGAACCCCTCGACACTCCGCTCCCGCATGAAGGCCCTCGGGATAAAGAGGGACGAAAACGGCGGGTAAACACACATAGTGTGTGCTTTACGATTCTCCTGAATCTTCTCTGCTCAGATAAACAACGAAGCCGAATCCGTTCGAGATGTGCCCGTCGAAGTAAAAGAAACGATTCCGACCAAGGCGCGTAATTTCACGCTTCTACACTGTGAAATCTCGCGCACCGCTTAAAATCGCATTCTCCAGCTTACCGCAGCGAACGATGTAATCCCCCGGAAGCATGCACGAATATTCATTCTCACCCTCATGGCACGTTTCCTGCCATCATCCTATACAGAATAAAATTCCGGCAGGAGGTAGTAAGAAATGAAAAGGACTCACGCAGGTATCGTATGCAGTCTGGTTCTGTTATTCGTTCTATCGATCCCGGGCGCCCTGACGGCCCGGTCGGCGGAAGGCGCGCTCGACGGCAAGACCTTTTCGGGCATGATGGGTGAGACCGGCAAGAAAGGCGATGAGGACGAGCTGGTGTTCAAGGACGGGAAGTTCAGCTCCGTCGCCTGCGAGAAGTACGGCTTCGGAGAAGCGCCCTACACCTCGGCC
>JAHKKQ010000008.1 GCA_020027805.1 Candidatus Dadabacteria bacterium | reverse complement strand
GGCCTCGCGATTATATTCGGAGGGCTCGGCATCGGGATATATCTCTATAAATCTCAATCGGGCGAGGGCTCACGGAATTCCGGGAATAAGACAGAAAAGGCAACCGCCGACAGCGATTATATGCACAAGATCGACGAGGAGCTGAAAAGGCACGAGTCGTGAGGGGGACGGATTCCCGATTCTTTTTGGCTTGTGTCAGCGAGGCGCTTCGATAAACGGCTTAATTGCAGTCAGCTGAGGGCGACCGATTGCGCGCACGCTTACAACCGTTGCTCGGGAATGACAATTACCGCCCTTCGGCAAGCTCAGAACGGGGCGGCGAGTCGCCGCTGACTTACGGGAGCATAGGGAAGCCGAGGGGTGAAGGAAGGTTCGTATATGAGCGCAGATTCTGCGCCTCGGGACGAACGGGGCGGTGAGCTGAGGGGGATGTTAGAAATCGTATGCCCGCGGGTGAGCACCCGCCGCAAATTCTGTAATGTCGGGGAAAGAAAAAATGAGATTGCCGCGGTCACGGAAAGTGCTCCATTGCAATGGCAGATAAAGATACGTTCTTCGACATGCTCAGGACGAACGGGGTCGGAATCGCGGCTGGAAGCCGCTACTACAAATCTTACGGTGAGACCCTCAAACCGGAGCGATTCATAGACTGTGACGATGCCGGGAAAATCGAGAGCATAATTTGCTTACACATCGAAAAAGGCGCGGGCGGTATGGAGGACTTTTTCGAGATCCCGGGGAAGCTCGAACCAGACAATCTCCTTGTCTCTCCTGAGCCAGGTCATCTGACGCTTCGCGAAACGTTTGGTGTCGCGCTTGACAAGCCCGACCGCCTCCTCAAGCCCGATCTCTCCATCGATGTAGCGGTTAATCTCTTTATATCCTATCGACTGCATCGGTTTTAATTCCGGCCCGTAACCCATGAGTCTCAGTTTTTTGACTTCCTCTACGAGGCCTTCATCCATCATTTTATCGACCCTCGCGTCGATCCGTGCCCTCAACTCCCCGCGTTCAACGGCTATTCCGATCTTGATGTATTCATAGTCCCGCTCCCCGAACTCGTGGAGGGATTGAAGGTGGGACATCTTCTCTCCCGTGAGGTAGAAGACTTCGAGCGCCCTTTCGGCCCTGAGGTAATCATTGGGATGTATCCTTGCCGCGGCCCCGGGGTCGAGGGATTTCAGTCTCTCGTACACGTACTCTGTGCCGAATGCGGCCCTCAGCTTTTTAAGGCTGTTCCTGATTTCCCGATCCGCGGGGATGTCTTCGATGAGCCCGGACAGCAGGACCTTGACATAAAGATAAGTCCCGCCGACGAGTATGATCCCCTTTCCCGAGCGGTCGAGCTCTTCTATAGCCTTCCGGGCTTCCGCCCTGAATTTACCGGCGTTGAAGTCCTCGTCCGGATCGATTATGCCGATCATGTGGTGGGGGACGATGCCTCGCTCTTCGCGCGAGGGCTTGGCCGTGCCGATGTCGAGGTGTCTATACAGCTGGAGAGAGTCCGCGCTCACTATTTCCGAGCGGAGACCCTCCGCTATATCCATGCCAAGCTTGCTCTTACCCGAAGCGGTGGGTCCAAGTATGACGAGAAGCCTGGGTTTATCAGATTTCACTTTAGACGCGTGACGAATAGATCAGAGAATAGGAAGAAGAAACCCGCCGGGTCCGCGAAGCAAGTCCGCGGGCCCGGGGCGGACTATTCCCTTACATCGCACTGTTGGTGTAATTCTCTATATTCTCATCGAGAGCCGCTTTTCTGCTCAGCCTGATCTTGCCGTCGTGCTCCTTGCCTATGCACATTACGAGCACCTCGTCCTTCTCCTGAAGGATATCGGTGACGTTCTTGACCCTGGTAGGCGCGAGCTCGGATATGTGTACGAGACCGTCCTTTCCGTATCCCAGCTCCACGATAGCTCCGAAATCGAGGATCCGCTTTACGGTCCCGCGGTATATCTTGCCGACTTCGATTTCCGCAACGATCCCCTCGACAATCTTGACCGCCTTATCGCAGGCATCCCTGTCGGGCGAAGCTATATTCACCCTCCCGGAATCGTCTATATCTATCTGCACGCCCGTTATCTCGACGATCTTCTTTATGGTCTTCCCGCCGGAACCTATCACGTCCTTTATCTTGTCCTGGCTTATCTGTATCGTGATTATTCGTGGGGCGTAACTCGAAATGTCCCCTCTCGGGACCTGAATGATTTCGTTCATTTTATCGAGAACCGTCATCCGCGCGTTCTTCGCCTGCTCGAGAGCGGCCGAGAGTATCTCTTTCGTGACCCCGGTCGTTTTGATGTCCATCTGGAGAGCGGTTACGCCGCTTTTCGTGCCGGCCACTTTAAAATCCATATCCCCGAGATGGTCTTCGTCCCCGAGTATGTCGGTGAGGATGACGAAATCGTCCCCTTCCTTGATGAGCCCCATGGCTATGCCGCCAACGGGAGCGGATATGGGAACGCCCGCGTCCATAAGTGACAGCGTCGCGCCGCATACGGTGGCCATGGAGGAAGAGCCGTTCGATTCGAGGACGTCGGAGACGATCCGTATCGTATAGGGGAATTGATCCTTTTTCGGGAGCACGGGAATTATCGACCTTTCGGCAAGCGCCCCGTGGCCTATCTCCCTCCGTCCCGGCCCCAGCCTGAAACTCACCTCGCCGACGCTGTAGGGAGGGAAGTTATAATGGAGCATGAACGTCTTGGTAATGTCGCCTTCGAGGGAGTCTATCCTCTGCTCGTCGTACTTCGTGCCCAGGGTCGCGGTAACGGCCGCCTGGGTCTCGCCCCTCGTAAAGAGGGCGGAGCCGTGTGCCCTCGAGAGGAATCCGACTTCGCCGTATATATTCCTGACATCGGCGTATCCCCTCCCGTCGAGCCTTACTTTGTCTTTTACTATCAGCTCCCTTACAAGGTCCTTCAATATTTTTTCAAATGGTTTGGAAACCCCGACTTCCTCATCCGGATGGAGGGATTTTAAATGCTCCTCCGTTTCCGCGCGTATGTTCTTGATCCGCTGCTTTCTCTCCGACTTGGACGCCGATATAAGTGTTTCCCGTAATTTCTGCCCGGCATAGGCAAGGACCTCCGCCTGAACGGGGTCATCGGCGTCTGTGGAATCCAATACCCTTTTCTGAATATCCAGACCGGATATCAAATCTTCCTGGAGCTTTATGAACTCCTGGATGCACTGATGCGCGAACATAAGCGCATCGACTATCTCAGTTTCGGGAACTTCGTTCGCGCCGCCCTCGACCATGACGATTGCGTCTTTCGTCCCCGCGACGATGATGTTCATATCGCTCTCCGCGAGATCCTTCTTCGTGGGGTTGCATATGAATGCGCCCCCGACCCTGCCTACTCTTACAGCGGCGAGCGGACCGTCAAAGGGGATGTCCGATACCATGAGCGCGGCGGAAGCCGCCGTCAAGGACAGCACATCGGGATCGTGGTCGGCGTCGGCCGAGAATACGGTAATGATGATCTGTGTCTGATACGTAAAGCCACTCGGGATGAGCGGCCTTATCGGCCTGTCTATAAGTCTCGAAGTCAGGACTTCCTTTTCGTTCGGCCTCCCCTCACGCTTGAAATATCCGCCGGGTATCTTTCCGGCCGCGGAAGATTTCTCCTGGTAATTGATGGTCAACGGAAGGAAATCCTCCCCTTCCGATTTTTCATCCAGGGCGACGACGGTAGCGAGTACCGCCGTGTCCTCGTAACGCGCAAATACTGCCCCGTTAGCCTGCCTGGCAAGCGATCCGGTCTCGAGCCCGTAATGTTTATCGAAGATCCGGGCGTCAACCTTTTTTGGTTGTATAGTCAAAACTGGTCCTCCTTTGAACCCTACTTTCTAAGTCCGAGTTTCTGAATGAGATCCGGATATGTCTCCGGTTTGATTTTTCTGATGTAATTCAAAAGCCTTCTTCTCCTCGCGACAAGAGACACGAGACCCCTTCTCGAATGATTGTCCTTAGGGGCCTTTTCCGTATGGAGCGAAAGGTCCTTGATCCTGCGGGTAAGTATCGCGACCTGGACTTCGGGCGAGCCGACGTCCTTCTGATGCTGAGCGTAGTCGCTGATAATCTGAGTTTTTTCTTCCTTCTCGATCGACATCTAATGCCCTCCTTAAACTTCTATTTCAGTTTGTTTCGTTCCACTCTCAATTAAATACCCTCAGCAGCTTAAATACTATAACCCCGCCGCCGAGGTCTCCCGTTTCAACCGAGCCCATCATGGCTTCCGTAACCGCCACGAGTGTCTCGCCCTCGTAGACCATGACCCTCTCCCCCGCATCGAACCGGGGGATATTCAGCCTGTCGAGGCTATATTTCCTTAACTGCTTGCCTTCCCTTATTTCGCTCGCGAGGTCCCTATCCACATGAATCCGCTTCATATGGGAGAGGGCGTGATCGAGCGGGGCCAGGACTGCCGAGCCGTTCTGGACATCTTTGATCGTAACGGCGTCGTTAATGCTGAAGCCGTCGCTTTCGATCCTCCTCAACTCCGTAAGGTGTCCGCCGCATCCAAGCTCGTCGGCGATGTCCGAAGCGAGCACCCTTATATATGTGCCGCGGGAACATTTTACCATAAATCTGACGAATGGGGGATTGAAATCCAGTAATTCGAGCTCGTTAATCAGAACCGCTCTTTCCGCCCGCTCGACCTCCATACCCCGCCTGGCATACTCATAGAGCCTGACTCCGTCCTTCTTGAGGGCGGAGTACATGGGCGGGACCTGGGTAATTTTACCCCGGAATTTGGAAAATGCATCTAATAGTCCGGAATTATTGATAATACCTATATCCTTTTCTTCCATCACCCTTCCGGTTAAATCGAGGGTGTCGGTTTTAATCCCGAGCCTCATCATCGCTTCATATTTTTTATGACCGCTGTCCATAAAGGGAATTAACTTTGTCGCATTATTGACACAGATGGGCAGCACCCCGGTGGCGA
This sequence comes from Candidatus Dadabacteria bacterium, assembly GCA_020027805.1. Classification (GTDB taxonomy): domain Bacteria; phylum Desulfobacterota_D; class UBA1144; order Nemesobacterales; family UBA2774; genus 2-12-FULL-53-21. The sequence continues at coordinate 21,363 of JAHKKQ010000008.1, read as the reverse complement.
ACGGGTCGAGTGTGCCGGTGTGTCCGGCGCGCCTAGCTCCGAGTATCCTGTTCACCGCATTGACCGCCGCCTGCGAAGTTATGCCCTTCGGCTTATCGAGAACCAGCACCCCGTTCAAGGGAGGACCTCCCTTACAGACTCGAATATCCTTTTTTTGACTTCGTTCAGTTCCCCCGCGAGCGAGCATCCGGCGGCCTTGTTGTGCCCTCCCCCCCCGAATCCCTCGGCGATCTTCGCCACGTCCACCTGCCCTTTCGACCTGAAGCTCACCTTCCAGAGAGAACCGTCCTTATCATTCTCCTCCCTGAACAGCACGGCGATCTCGACGCCTTTGATGCTCCTCGGGATATTCACTATGCCTTCGGTATCTTCCCTGCGGGCGCCCGTTTGCGCGAACATGTTTTTATCCACGTAGACCGAGGCAATTTTTTTATCCCCTGACACCTCGAGCGTGGGAAGCACGAGACCTATGAGCTTAAGCTTCCTCAAGGGTTCGCTTTCAAAGAGGGATCCCGATATTTCCGCCGGGTCCGCCCCGTGCTCTACGAGCTCCGCAGCCACCCGGAACGTGTCCGGGTTGGTGTTGGAGTACCTGAAAGAACCGGTATCGCCTATTATAGTAGTGTATATGTTGTCCGCTATATCGCTGGTTATCTCAACCGGCAGCTGCTTCAGGACAGAGTAGATAATAATCCCTGTCGAGGAAGAACGAGGGTCGAGGAGGCGGAAGTCGGCAGAGGAATTGTTGGTCTGATGATGATCCATTATAATGACTTTTCCGCCCCGGCCGGTCCTGAGGAAATCCTCGAACTCGCGGCCGGCCCTGTTTGTCCCCGTGCAGTCCAAGGCAAAAACCAGATCGAACGTCCCTTCTATCTCGTCTAGCGATTTGACTATCCTGTCCGAATGAGGGAGAAAACGGAGGATCTCGGGCACCCCGTCCTTATTATAGAATACGGCTTCCTTGCCCATCTGTTCTATACCGAGACCGAGCGCGAGCATAGACCCTATGGCGTCGCCGTCCGGGTTTTCATGCGACGATATAAGCACCCTTTTCGAGTCCCTTATCAGTCCCAATATCGCGTTCATCTCACTTGTCACCGGCGATCCCTCTTAATATCTCGTCGACCTTGTAGCCTTTTTCAAGCGCGCTGTCGTAGCTGAATTTGATGTCGGGTATCTTCCTCATCCTGAGCCTCTTCGCGAGCTTGCTCCTTATGAAGCCCTTCGCATGTAGAAGCCCTTCGAGCGCGTCCGACTTCTCGCCTTCGCCGCCAAGGACGGTGAAGAATATCTCGGCCAAGCTGAGGTTCTCGGTTATTTTTACGCCCGTTATAAACACGGAGCTTATACGAGGGTCCCTGATCTCACTCCTGACTATCATTTCGGACACTTCCTTCACGATCTCGTCCGATATCCTTTGCGACCTCTTGAATGTCAACCCCAAACCCGTCTCCTAAAAATGTATTATCTCGAATTCCCTGTTCCCCATCTCGACGACCCCGGTAGATTCTATAAACTGGGTTACCCGGTCGAGAACCGAGTTTACGAAGCGCGACTCGTTGCCGACGAACGATATGCCTATTGTAGCCTTCTGCCAGAGATCGTGCGACCCGACTTCGGATACCGATACGTTGTTGAATCTGGATTTTATTCTCTGGATAAGACTTTTCAGTGTCTGTCTCTTGGCTTTGAGGGATCTGTTGCCGTTCATATATAGATCAATGCGTAGTATGCCTATAACCATCTACCTTGGGTTAGAGCTCTTGCTTAAAGTGTTCATGAGTGTAGAACTCGAGCGTGTCGCCGACTTTGATGTCGTTGAACCGTTCGACGCCGATACCGCACTCATATCCGGTGTTTACCTCTTTCACGTCGTCTTTGAACCTCTTCAGGGATGCGAGCTTGCCTTCGAAGACCACGACCCCGTCCCTGACCACCCTCACGCTGTTATCCCTGGAGACCTTACCGTCCGAGACCATACAACCCGCGATAGTGCCTATACGCGATATTGTGAACGTCTCCCTGATTTCGGCGTGTCCCGTGATCTTTTCCTTGATTATCGGCTCGAGGAGGCCTTCCATGGCGCTCCTCACCCTGTCGATGAGCTTGTAGATAATGGTGTGGAGCTCGAGAGACACACCCTCCCTCTCGGCTATCTCAAGGGAGTTGACGTCGGGTCTTACGTTGAACCCGACTATTATCGCATTGGATGCGCTCGCGAGCGCGACGTCCGTTTCGTTTATCGCGCCGACACCGGTATGAACGATCTTGACCTGACATTTTTCGGTGCTGAGTTTGCCGATAGATTCGTTAACGGCTTCAACGGACCCCTGTGTGTCCGCCTTGATAATCAGCGCGAGCTCCTTCGCTTCTTCCTGCTGGAGGCTCTGGAACAGGTTTTCGAGGGAAGGCTTCCTTTCCTTGGCCGCGGCGGATTCCCTCTGCTTCATCTCCCTGTGGCCGACTACTTCCTTTGCCGCCCTTTCGTCCTTGACGACATAGATCAAGTCCCCGGCCTCAGGCACGCCCGAAAGGCCCATTATCTCTACAGGCATCGAGGGACCGGCCTCGTTTACCCGTCCGCCTTTATCGTCGATCAGCGCCCTCACCTTGCCCGAGGTCGTACCCGAAACGAGGTAATCCCCGATATGGAGGGTCCCTTCCTTTATGATAACAGTCGCAACGGGTCCCCTGCCCTTATCGAGATTGGCCTCTATGACAAAACCGTTCGCCCTTTTTGTCGCGTCGGCTTTAAGCTCGAGTATATCCGCCTGAAGCAGAACGAGCTCGAGCAGCTCCCGTATGCCCTGCTTCTGCTTGGCCGAGACCTCCGCGAAGAGGGTATCGCCCCCCCATTCTTCCGAAAGAAGGCCTATTTCGGAGAGCTGCCTCTTTATCCTTTCGATATTCGCTTCCGGCTTGTCTATTTTGTTGATAGCGACAATTATCGGGACCTGGGCCGCCTTGGCATGGTTCACAGCCTCTATGGTCTGGGGCATGACACCGTCGTCGGCCGCCACGACCAGGATTACTACGTCCGTGACCTTCGCTCCCCGCGCCCTCATGGCGGTGAAGGCCTCGTGGCCCGGGGTGTCCACGAAGGAAACCTTCCTGCCGTCCACATCGACCGCATATGCCCCGATGTGCTGCGTAATGCCCCCCGCCTCGCCCGCGACTACGTTCGTTTCCCTGATAGCGTCGAGCAGCGTGGTTTTCCCGTGGTCGACGTGCCCCATTACCGTCACGACAGGCGGCCTTGGGGTGACCAGCTTGCCGCCTTCTTCCGTGTACTTTTCAAGTAGTATGTCTTTCTCCTCGAATATATCGACCGAAACATCGAATCCGAATTCTTCAGCTACGAGCGCCGCGGTCTCATGGTCGAGCGCCTGATTGAGTGTCGTTCTGACACCCATCGTTATGAGTTTCTTGATGACGTCCCCGGCTTTTAAACTCATCATTTTAGCAAGCTCGCCCAGGTTTATCGACTCGCCGATTTTCAGCGTCCGCCTGGCGGGTTTCGCCGGGAACGGTATGACCCTCGCTTCCTCCGCGGTCTCCGGCATGTGCTCCCTCGGCCTGAATATCTCCTTCGCGTTTCTATCAAACACCTTATCCCTGTGCGCCGTGGTCGCGGTAGTACGCGGCCTCGCACGCCTGTCATCAACAAGGTATTCTCTTTTTCTCCCGGGGAGCTTTGTCCTAAACGCTTTCCTCAGCTCCTCGAGCGTATCTTCATCTATTATTTCTTCCCGTTTCGGCTTGAGCCTGCGGACCTTCTTCTTCGCTTTCTTGGCCGCTTCTTCCGCGTCTTCCTTTTCCTGAACCTTCTCTCCGGGCACCGCGCCCGCTTTAATCCCGGGCACGACCTTTCCGGGAGCCCCTTCGGCAAGCGGAGTCTCCATGAGCTCGTCGAGACCTTCATCCCCGGACATAGCGCCGAGCGTATCTTCTCCGGCCGCAGATACTTCCGGGGACCCCGGCACCTCTAACCGATGCTCCAGTCCCGGGCCTTCGCCGGCAGTTGCCGGAGAGACATTTAGTCCCTCTGCATGGCCTTCCTGTTGTTTTTCAAGGACTTGAGTCGACGCCCCCCTGACTTCCTCTACTACGGGCTCCTCTAATTTCTTTTTCCTGCGAAGGACCACCCTTTCGCCCTGTCTCCGCTCGACCACCTCTTCCCCTTTATCCGAACGGAATACCCTGACCTTCTCTTTCTCCTCTTCAGCGGGTTTTTGCTGCGAGGCCGCGCCTCCCCCGCCCGAAGCCGAAATCCTGTCCCTTATCTTCTTCGCTTCCTCTTCTGTAATGGAGCTTGCGTGGCTTTTTACGGATATACCCAGCCCCTTCGCCACGTTAAGTATTTCAGTGTTCGATTTATTTAAATCTTTTGAGAGCTCGTAGACTCTTACATTAGACATATATAACGCACCCTGTACACGACCGCTTATTTACAATAAATTAACAAACTTAAGCTTATCCAGAAAAGAGTACCAAAGTTTACAAGCGATTGCAAAAGTGAGACAGATCCGGAAGCGCGCCTGCAATAGGGATAAACGTAATCTCTCAGTATTGTTCCCTTGGCCTTTCGAGCAATATCTGTCTGATTATATGAAACGGCAGCTTATTGTTCCTGTTCCGCAGCGTTTTCGCTCTCTGCAAGCGGGGCTTCCTCTTGGGTAAAGGACATCTGCTCGAGCTTGTCCTTAAGCGCGATCCTCGCGGCTGTCTGCAGCTTGAGCGCGTCTTCTTCGCTCTTGAGCCCGGCAGACTTGACGAGCGTTTCCGGATCGGCGAATGCAATGTCCTCGAGTTTATGGAACCCCTCGCCGTATAACAGATTGGCGGTCACTTCCTTCACGTTGGGAAGCGACATGAGTAGGGTGACGACATCCTGCTGCTCGCGCTTGACCTGAGATTCGGTCTTGATATCGATCTTCCATTCGCAGAGCTGGGACGCGAGCCTGACATTCTGACCCCTCCTCCCGATAGCGAGAGAGAGCTGGTCGTCGTTCACTATTATCTCCATGGACTTATTGTCGTCATCAATGATGACCTTGCTTACCCTTGCCGGCGAGAGCGCGTTGCACGCGAACCTCGCCGCGTCCGAAGACCAGGGGACGATATCTATTTTTTCTCCCTTGAGCTCCTGTATGACGTTCTGGACCCTGGCTCCCCTCATGCCGACGCAGGCGCCCACAGGGTCGACATCGGTATCGTTCGATGTGACAGCTATTTTCGTGCGGCCCCCGGGGTCCCTCGCTAATGCCTTTATCGACACTATCTGATCGCTTATCTCGGGCACCTCGGACTCGAAAAGCTTCCGTACGAAATCGCGGTGGGAGCGCGAGAGAATGAGCTGAGGGCCCCTTTTCGTTTCCTTGATTTCATAGAGTATGGCCCTGAGCCTTTCTTTGGGTTTGTAATACTCCCTCGGGACCTGCTGCTCGGGCGGGAGTATCGCCTCCGTCCTGCCGAGGTCGACGATTATGTTCTTTCTCTCGACGCGCCTCACGATACCGCTTATGAGCTCGCCTTTCCTGTTCTTGAACTCCTCGTAAATGACCTTGCCTTCGGCTTCCTTAATGCTCTGGAGTATTTTCTGTTTCGCGTTCTGTATCGCAATCCTGGTAAATTCCGGGTTTATCTTCACCCCTATCTGGTCGCCGAGCTCGGCTTCGGGGTCGAGCTTGACGGCTTCGTCGACGGAGATTTCCATGTCCGGGTCGGCAATATCCTCTACTACAGTCTTGAACTCGAAGAGCTCCACATCGCCGTCGTTTTCGTTAAAATGCACCTCCAGCTCCTTTTCCTTGTCCTGCATCCGGAAAAGTTTCTGGGCCGCGGAGAGCACCGCTTCTTCCACGGCGCTTACAATCTCTCCCTTTTCTATGCCCTTGTCCTTACAAACTGAATCCATCACACGGCTTAATTCCGTCATCGTAGCCATTTGCTTGCCCCCTTAGAAGTCCAGCTCCAGGTTAGCCTTTTCTATATCGACGTACGGTATGGAGAAATTGCCCACTTCTGTCTCAACAGTTGCAAGACCATCCTTGAATTCGAGGAGTTTGCCTATAAATATTTTCCTCTTTTCAAAATCCTTATTTGTTTTAATTTTCACTTTCTTTCCCTTGTATCTTAAAAAATCTTCGGGGTTCCTGAGCGCCCTGGTGAGACCGGGAGAGGAGACCTCGAGGGTATAGGAGCCGGGTATCATGTCGTGTATGTCGAGTAAGGTCCCGAGCTCTCTGCTGACGTGCGCGCAGTCGTCTATTGTTACCCCCTCTTCCTTGTCTATAAACACCCTGAGCACACCGTTTCTACCCTGTCCCTTGAACTCTATATCGAAGAGCTCGAGATCCTTGCCTGCAAGGAGCGGCTCCAATAACTCCCTGACATTAAACAAAATATCATTTTCCTGTGAAGCCATTGCGCCCTGCTCTCTCAATTAAAAAAGCGGGACGTACCCGCTTTTGTCTTAAGATTTTACCCTAATAGACCCGATAGAGCAAGGATGGGGGGAGCCGGCCGGGGGCATGTAACCCCATATCAGGCCTTGATTCTCTTGAGTTTCCCGAGCAATCCGGCGAGGAGCCTGAGCCCCTTTTCGTCGGGCGGGCCTCCGAACCTCATTCCCAAATACGTATCGGTAAGAAGCTTCATCAAGGCGGAGCCCGGGTAAGACCTGTCAGCGAGCGAGTCGGCAAATTCACCCGCAGTCATGGACCCGGGCTTTGCGAACCCCTTTTTGGTTAGAAACCCAAGCGCCTCGGCATATAGAGCGGACGCCTTCCCCCGGGGGCCCTTACTTTTACGGCGGAAGCAGGATGCGATACGCGTTCTCGAAGCTGCGAGCCATATACATAATACCAGTACCGCGATGACGGCGGCCGGGCTCCTGTCGAATAATGATTTAATTCCCGTGCTGCGGAAAAGCGTTTTATTTTTCCAGCTCCACTTATCCCTGGCCTCGTTTAGCAGCCTTAGCTGATCCCCCCGGCTGAAATCGATTACGTACCTGCTCCATCTGTACCTCAGATAGTCGAGATAGGAGGTGACCAGGGTGAAAGCGCCTGCGTCCGCCCCGGCCTGACCCTCGGGGGTGGGATCGAACGTCACCCAGCCGTGCCCGGGGAAATACACCTCGACCCACGAATGGGCGTCGCTTTCACGTACAAGGAAAAAATTGCCGTGCTCATTCGGAGCCCCTCCTATGAAGCCGTTGACAACCCTCGAAGGGATTCCGGCTTCCCTGAGAAGAACCGCCATGGCGGTAGCAAAATACTCGCAGTGTCCCTCTTTTCTCGTGAACAGGAACTCCTCCAGGGGGAATCCCGAGGCGCCCCGCCCGAGCGTCCGCGTATAAGTGTAATTTGTCAGCAGGTAGCGCTTTACGGAGAGGGCCTTGTCGTAAACGCTCGCGTCCGAAGAGGTGATCTCAAGCGCGAGCTCCTTTACCCGGTCCCCCAGGGGAGGGAGCTTGAGATAAGTGTCCATACTGTCCGCGTAGGCCGAGTCGTCATTCCGAAGCTCCCCGGGCGAAGGGACGCCTATATCAGAAACGGCGTAGTATTTAATCCTGTACGATACCCTGTCGTGAAGGCTGTACGAGTCGTTAAGCGCAGCCACCCTGCCCCCGGGGACCGAGCCGAAGCCCACCGGCAAATTCGCCGAGAAAAGGACGTCCGTATCGAGGGGCTCGGTTATTATCTCCTGCTCAACGATGTCCTTTACGCCCCCCGCGGGTCTGCCGCCCACAATAACCCTTCCGGCCGGGCCGGGCTTATATATCCTGTAGCCTGCCGAACCCGACCGCCAGGACTCCCCGTCGAATTCGTCGAGAGCCACTCCCCGCCAGTAGACGGGGTAGGGAACGTCGGATATATCGCGGTTCAAAACCCTGACCGTCATCACGGGCGAGCCGTCGAGCTTGATCTCGCCGACCCTGCCGAGTCTGACCTTGTCCGAGAAACCGCTCCTGAGCTCCCCGGTCCTGAGGAAGCCCGAGCTGAAGTAGCTCCCCCCGAGTCTCGGGACGGATATGAAAATCAGCGCCGCGGTCAGGAGTATGCAAATGCCGAGAACGATGCTCGTGCCGAGAAAAGGAGGCGTAACCAATTCCGGCTCATCGCTCCCGGGGCCCCCGGACTCGAGCGCCCCTCTCCTCATCTCAAAAACGATAACGGCGCATACCGCGACCGCGATGTATATGACGAAGGCGGCCGCATACGAAAAGTTAACCGTGATTATAGTTCCGGCTATGAATTGAAAAAAGCTGAGGGCATAAATCTGCATTATGTCCCTCATATTCTTTCTGCCGAGGAGCTTCAGAACCTGAACGAGAATCAGGAATTCCAGTATGCCTTTAAAGGGCTCAACGCCCATGAGAAAAACACCGAGCGCGGCGTAGAGAACGAGGAGGAGCGCTGACAGTGTGGATATGCGGTGGCCGAGATAATAGCCTTTGCCATACCTTTCGTTATAGAAGCTGAGAACGAGAGAGAACGAAAATACGGCAATTACCGGCGGGCCGACCGCGCCCGTGAGAGAGAGCGACAGAAAACCCGCAAGGGCAAGAAGGTGAGTAAATACCGTGAGCGCATTCGAAACTCTCATCTCGTATGGATACCGGAAAGCCCGGTTTCGGGCAAATCACAACGCCCCCGGAATAAATTCTATACCCGTTAACAAGCGTGTAAATATCGAATAGCCGGCTCTGTGCCGCAGGGGGGTTAAAAAGGGGCGGGGCGGGAGAGCGTTTACACGGCGGAGGGACGGGACGTCCTGCTCAGCGAGTCCTCCCCCTGTACTGTTCCTTGATATTATGGAGCATCATTTGCTGCTCAGCGGTGAGCGCGTTTTTAATCTTTAGATACATCTCGACTTTGATACGGGTAAGGGTAGCCTTCATATCCTCGATATGGTCCGTTATTTCCATTACCTCGTCCCTCGAGCACTCGGGTTTTCTAAGGACGTTCAGCAACTCGGCCTCCTCCCTCTTGAGCTCCCTCTGAAAGAGTATTATCCGCTCCTTGTAGGAAATGAATATATTATCGATCGTTTCGACCTGTTTATCGGTGAGCTCCATTTCCTCTTTGATCCTGGGGTTCTTCCACCATTTATAATGGATTTCAGCGCTCATGAAACCGAACGCATTTACCGAGAAGAGACATGCGACGGCTACTAATGCGAACGACACCCTCAATTCATATCTCCGTATCCGTTTATTTTCATGATTTCCACCGTGTTTTCCCATGGGCCGTAGATGGAGAGCGCATCGGTTGTCTCTCTCGTGGTGGCATCGTCGAGCTCGAGGAGTATCTGCTCGTCCCGCGCATCGTTATCGGCATAAGTCTCGAATCCCGAATCGGGTTTGAATAAAGCGAATGTAAATATGCCCACTATAAGCACCGATGCCAAGGCGCCGGCCATGGCCCAGTTGAGCCTTAATTTCCTGACGTAAGAGAAGACACTCCAACCGGACTCTCTTTCTTCTTTCGATACGCGGTCCCAGAAACAGGAGACGAAGTCGCTACGCGGCTCGACCTCCCTCCACTCGCCGAGTAAATTCCACACCCGGTCGGATTGCGACATGTAGAGTCTGCACTCGGGGCATTCCCCGATATGCGCCTCGATCGATTCCTTGCCGGACGGAGGCAGATCGCCCGACGACCAGCTGACAATGAGCTCCTTACAATCACTACACTCCATACTCTCCTCCTCCCGGCAAATGCGGTTTCAACTTGTCTATTAATTTCATCCTTCCACGGTGAACGTAAGACTTGACGGCGCCCACGGTGCACTCGAGCACCTGGGCCGCCTCTTCATATGAAAGCCCCTCGTACTTACAAAGCATAATAGCAACTTTCTCCCTCTCTGGCAAAGACTCCATAGCCTGAAATATTACGTCCTTTATCTCTTTTCTATATATCAAATCGGCGGCTATATCGATCTCCGGGTCCCCGATTTCCCCGCCCTCGTCGTTCATCTCGTCGAGGCTCAAATTGACGTTCTTTTTCTTTACGTGGGTCAGGCTCACGTTGGTCGCGATCTTGTATAACCACGTCGAGAACTTGGCCTCGGGCCTGTAGTTCTTACGGGACCTGTAAATTCTTAAAAACACCTCCTGGGCGAGGTCTTCCGAATTCTCTTTCAGATTGGTGTACCTGTATATATAATTCACAACCCCTTTGTAATGCCTCCTCATTAATTCGCTGAATGCACCGTCGTCCCCAGACTTTGTCCTCAGCATGAGCTCTATGTCAATGTCCATTTGGAGCCAATTCAGCCTTATTGTTTATTAACTTGAGATTTCGGAAAAGGTTTCGGTGACCCCCGAAACCCCCGGAACCAATCGGCGGCAGTGAAGTGTTTAGAATCTGTGATAATCCCGGTCAAGCATATCCGTCAGGACAGTCATCCACCTACGAAATCGAAACGGGTTGAAATATCGATGCATACGATCGACCATCTTCTTATGTCTATATTGTTAATTAACAAAATCTTATTTCTTCTTCATCCTCTCGATGTACACCCCGGTCCTGGTGTCGACCTTGATTATGTCGCCTACATCAATGAACAAGGGTACCTGAATCGTGGCGCCAGTCTCGAGCAGCGCAGGCTTCGTGGCGCCTGTAACCGTGTCGCCCCTCATGCCGGGCTCGGTGTCCTTTATCTCGAGCTCGACCGCGGTCGGAAGCTCGACACCCATGGGCTCGCCGTTGAAGTAGAGGACGTTCACTTCCTGCTGCTCTTTGATGAAGCTCGCGACCTCGCCCACCTGGGCCAGGCTCAGGGTATGCTGCTCGTAAGTCTCGTTATCCATAAAATGATACCCTATCTCCTCCTTGTAGAGGAACTGCATGGACCTTCTCTCCGTATCGGGCACACGGAATGAATCGCCCGACCTGAAGTTCTTTTCCTGAACCGCTCCGGTAACCACGTTTCTGATCTTGGTCTTCATAACGGCGCTCCTCTGCGCCATCTTGGAATGCCTGTATTCGATTATTTCCCAGATCGCGCCCTCGTATTCTATCTTAAGACCCTTATGGAACTGATTAGTTTCGACTACTCCCATCTAATGCGTACCTCCCGATTTATTTAAAAGTCAAGCATAGAGACTATTGATCTCCTTCATCATCGCGGGGATTTTCATCATCAGCCGCCGTATCTTCTTCGGGGCTGCCCGGTATCTTGTAGCCTTCGGTCGCCCATGCGCCGAGGTCGACCATCTTGCACCTCTCGGAGCAGAAGGGCCTCCACCGGTTCCCTTCCCAGGGAGAGGGCTTTCCGCACTTGGGACATCTGATTTCCACGGGCAATGAAATTACTCCTATCAATCGTACATTTCAAGGATAAGATGAAAATTCACGCTTTAGACAGGGCTCAGGGTTCCGCCCTGGGCGACTCTTTCCTGGACGGTTCCTTTTTTGCGGCAAAGGACTCCTCCACGAGCTCGCATATTATGTGCGCGAGGGTAATGTGGAGCTCCTGAACCCGGGGAGTGGATTTGGAAGGGACGCTCACCGAGCAATCGACCGTCTTTTCGACCCTGCCCTTCTCCTGCCCCGTAAAAGCGATTGTCTTTAGACCGAGCGCCTTCGCCGTTTGAAGCGCTTTCAATACATTCGCCGATTTCCCGCTCGTAGTGATGCCCCACGCGACGTCCCCCTTATTTCCGAGCGCCTCTATCTGGCGCGAAAAGACGTCCTCAAAGCTGCCGTCGTTGGGTATGGAAGTGAGAATGGAGGAGTCGGTTGTAAGGGCAAGGGCCGGGAGCGCTTTCCTCTCCTTCGAGTATCTGTTCACGAATTCGGCCGCTATGTGCTGGGAGTCGGCCGCGCTCCCCCCGTTGCCGAATATCAGCACCTTTCCGCCCGATTTAAGCGACTTGATTATGGTCGAAGCGGCTTCTTCCACCTCCGCGACGGATTCCTTGGCGAAACGGAGCTTTATGTCGGCGCTTTCCCTGAGTCTCGAAATAATCCGTTCCTTCATGTCTTATGTCCTTTTGAACATCCTCTCTATGTCGGTATAGGAAATCTCTCTCGCGACGGGCCTCCCGTGGGGGCACGAATGAGGGAACTCGGCAAGGTCGAGCTCACAGAGGAGCGCCTTCATCTTCTCGGGACCCAACTCGTAATTAGCCCTTATTGAAGAGTGGCACGCCATCGTCGAAATCACCGTATCTATTTTATCGGTCAAACTCTTCTCCGCTCCCGACTCCTTTATCTCGGATACGATATCCCTGACGAGACGCTTGAGGTCGGTATTTTTAAGGAGAGCCGGGACCCTCCTGATTATACATGTATTATCCCCGAAACCTTCAATATGGAGCCCCAGGGGCCCGAGTTCTACTGCGTATCTCGAAAGGACGTCCGATTCGTGAGGGGAGAGCTCCAGAACCTCCGGCACGAGCAGGTCCTGTGTGTGGATGGTCCCGCTTCCGGTGTACGCCTTTTTAAGCCTTTCATAATTAATTCTTTCATGAGCCGCGTGCTGGTCGACGAGTATCATGCCGTCGGGAGAGGCGCATATTATATAGAGGTCGCCAAGCTGTCCGAGCACCTTGAGACCGGAATAAAAACCGCTCTCGCCGAAAAGTCCTTTCGCCCGGTTCTCATCTTCCGCATGCCGGTCCGGTTCATGGCCGATTGACGGGACGTGGGCGGCGGATGTCTCTAATTCATTAGTATATACCCGAAAACTATTCACGCCGCGGCCGGCCTCACCGTCACCTGATCCCGGGCCGCCGTAGGCCGCGCCGCCCTCACGGGCGGGGACGAAACCTCCAGGCGCATGCTCGAAGCCCCGGCTACGGCCGTCCAGCCATGGCGCCTTCCCGAGCATCCCGGTAATTGATTCCCTGATGAGGTCGCCTACGAGCCTGGCGTTTCCGAACCTCACTTCGTTCTTTGTCGGATGTACATTCACGTCCACGTCCCCCGCCGGTATATCTATAAACATCACACCCTGAGGGAACTTCCCCTTCTCGATCATCCTTCCGTAGGAATCTATCAGCATGCGTGTCAGAAACCTGTCCCTCACTCCCCTCCCGTTCACATAGGTATAGAGCTTCTGAGTCGTGGACCTGGTATCGAGCGGGCCCGCCATTAAACCTGAAACGCGCACCCCCATAGCCTCGGCCAGGACCCGATGGAGGCCGATTCCCGGATACAGCTCCGATATCCTCTCCGAGACGGTCTCCCTCCCCGGGAGGCGCAAGAGCGCCCTGCCCTCGCTCAAGAGCTCGAAACCGATGCCCGGCCGCGAGAGGGATTCCCTCTCGACGATATCGATGACATTCGAGAGCTCGGTCTCGGTCTTTCTCATAAACTTATGCCTTGCGGGGGTATTGTAGAAAAGATTCCTGACCTCGACAGTAGTGCCCGGAGGCGCCCCCGTTTCTTCCACGCTCCTGACGACGCCGCCTTCGACAGCGATTACAGTGCCTATCACCTGGTCGTGGGTCCTCGTAATCATCCTGAACCTGGATACGCTCGCTATGCTGGGGATCGCTTCCCCCCTGAAGCCGAGGGAGCTTACGGAGAAGAGGTCCTTCAACTCCCTTATCTTGCTCGTCGCATGGCGTTCGATGGACATGAGAGAATCGTCCCTCGTCATCCCCTCGCCGTCGTCGGAAACCCTTATGAGTCTCTTTCCCCCCGACTCGAGCTCTATATCTATCTTTTTGCTTCCTGCGTCAATCGAGTTTTCTATCAGCTCTTTTACAACCGAGGCCGGCCTTTCCACTATCTCCCCCGCCGCTATTTTGGAGACAAGATTATCGGATAAAATCCTTATCTTACCCATCTGGTACGAGCCAGTTTACATAAAAGTGGAATACGAGTCAAAAGAGCTGAGGCAGAGGCCGCGGGGTTTCAATTGAAACGGGCTCCGGGCGTTCGCAGCTCTGAGGGAAGCGGCTCAAAATATCTTCAATATTATCAGAACGAGAAAGAAGAGCGTCGGGAGTAGGACACAGGCTATAGATAAAACAGTGTATACGGAAAGGGTCGTCCGGGCCCCTACGCCGAAGACGTCGTCAGAGTGTTTTTTGAGTATCCGCAGATATTCCTTCAGCATCGGTCTATATATAATCTACTTAAAAAGGATTAATATTGTAAATGGGGGGGGGAACGAAGCGGTCAGCGCCGGGGCGAAAACGGATCATCGGGGGTCCCGGAGGCTCGTAAATTTTGCCGATATACGCTCGAAAACTTTATCTGCATTGAAAAAACCGTTATATTTGAACGCTACAATTTCAAGACCGATTATGTATAATCTTATCCTATTCTCACTGTCAAAATAAGGAGATACGATGCATCTTTTTCCAGGCCGCGATATTATTAAAGCCCTCAATCCCGACGTGCGCTTTTGTATAATGACTTCCATACTCCTGGCGATTCTGTTATCGGGCATCGCGACGCCCGCGTCTGATGCGGTAGACAGGGTATTGGAAGCACCCAAGAGGGTGCTCCTCGTAAAAGACTACAAGTGGGCTTCGGGCGGCATGGGCAGGCCCGCCATCATGAAAGAGATTACGCTCCAGAACGTCGGCAAGTACGATTACGAAAACATATCGATCGAGGTAGACCTGTATACGAAGAACGACATCCCGCTCGGCTCGCTGAGGGGGACCATTCACGACATACTCCCGCACGGGAGCGAAAAGACCTTTTACAACCTGAAGTTCGGGATAATGAGCGCGGAGCTCCAAAATACTATCGCCCGCGTAGCCGGCGCGGACCTCATCGAGAAAGGCACCCCCGCTCAGGCAAAGGACCTCATCCAGGTGAAGGGGTGGGAATGGACAGGGGGACAGTACGGCACGGAAGGGGTTCTAAAGAGCATAACCCTCGTGAACAGGAGCAGCGACAACTGGAAGGACATCAAGATCAGGGTCGACTTCCTGGGCATACCGGGGGCCAAGGTCGGCGTGAGGGGCTTTACCAGCAGAGCGGTAATACACGACCTCCTCCCCGCAAACGCCGAGCGCACTTACACCAACATCAACGTCGGCTTCAGACACCCGGACGCCCGGAGCGTGGATATAAGCGTCATGAGCGCGAAACCCATCTCCGAGAAGGAGCTCAAGGTTAAGATGGCGAAGAAAGAGGGGAAGAAGGCGGTTAAGAAGAAAAAGAAAAAATCCACGGCTCCGGGCGACGGCACCGCGGCTCCGGGAGAGGAAGGCGGCACGATACCAGAGAGCGAGCAAGACCTTTCCCTGTCCGAAAGGTATAAGCAGAAACTCGCTCAGGAAAGAGGCGAGATCCCGGCGACGCCGGAACCCGGCACAGAGTCGGTCAAGGACGCCATGACCGGAGAAGGCGGGGAAGATACTACGGCCTCAGGTACCGAAGAGGGCGAGGAAGTGGTCGAAGAAGAAGGAGAAGAAGAATACGAATACGAGGAGGAGGTGCCCCTTCCGTCAGAGGACATAGTCGTCGAGGACCTCAAATGGGGCGGCGGAGTGACGGGGACCATAGGAAAGATCTCGGAGATAACTCTCAACAACCTGAGCGACATAACGTACGCCAAGATCGAGCTCAGGGTAGAGTTCTTTTCGTTCAAGGAAGAGACGCCGATGTTTTCGAACAAGACCACGATATACGACGTCCTGCCCGCCAAAGGCAGGAAGACATTCAAGAACATAGACGCCGGGTACCTGAACGCAATACCGCAGGAAATCCGCGTCGAGGTGATCAACGCCGTACCGTTCGGCCAGTAGCCGGCATCCGGGTCCCGCGCGCGGCGGGAATTCAAGCGGTCTGCGGGGGCTCAGAATAGATCGAGCTGCGTTCCGCCCGGCCTTGTGAAATGTGCGGTGGAGAGCTTAATCTTATTGCCGTCGAATCCCGCTTTCCTGCATGCGACGTCAAACAAGTCCCGCGCCTGCTCGGCGTATATTCCTTTTCCTCTCATTCTGTCATGGAACTCCGCGCTGTTGAGCTTTCCGCCCCGGACGTCCCTTATCCTGTTAAGTACCTTTTCTTTTGTATCGGGGAAATGCCTCTCGAGCCAGGCCGTAAAGAGGTCGGACACGCCGTAGGGGAGCCTGAGCATTATAAATCCGGCGCTCCTTGCGCCCGCGTCGGCTGCGCTCTTGATAATATTCGGAATCTCGTGGTCCGTGAGACCCGGTATAACCGGGGCGACCATGACTATCACCGGTATGCCGTTCCGGGAAAGCTCCTCTACCGCCCTCAGTCTCAATTGCGGCTCGGACGTGCGGGGCTCCATTTTCATCCTGAGTGCGGGGTCGAGTGTGGTTATCGACACTGCGACTACGATACCGTCCCATTCGGCGAAGCCTCTGAGTATGTCTATGTCGCGGGTGACGAGATGGTTCTTGGTCACGATGCCCGCGGGGTTTTTGAATTCGGAAAGGACCTCGAGACAAGCGCGCGTGAGACGGAAGCGGCGCTCGGCCGGCTGGTAGCAATCGGTATTGCCGCTTATGGCTATAGTGTCGGGGACGTATTTCGGAGACGAAAGCTCTTTTCGAAGGAGCGCAGCCGCGTCTTCCTTGACGAATATCCTGGTTTCGAAATCGAGCCCGAGAGAAAGACCCAGGAACTCGTGCGAGGGCCGCGCGTAGCAGTATATACAGCCGTGCTCGCATCCCCTGTAAGGGTTTATACCAGCGTTGAAACCGACGTCGGGGCTGTCGTTGTAAGTGATTAAGGACCTGGTCGCGTCCTTATAAAAAACGGTCTCCGGGGATATGCCTTCCGATATCTCCTCTTCGGAAGGCTCGAACTCGATCTTCTCGAACCTGTTAGCCGGGTTCTCAGCCGAGCCCCTGCCCCTGATACCCGGGGTTTGCGCGCTCAGAGCCCGATACCCCTTGTGTGGGAATTTGCGAATTTACGATACATGCAAAAAGTATAAAAGATCGGGCGGGGGATTCATATGAGCTTTTTTATTTGGGGCGGAGTGATGCGGTATTAGGATTTTGCAAAAAACTTATGAAAATACATCTTTCGATCCTTCCCGGCTACGGCCCGGGCCTTCGCCGAGACGAGCGGCTTCTCTCAGGACAGGCACATCCTTCGACAAGCTCAGGATGAACGGGTTGGGCTTCGTTGCTGGCTTTAGCAGTAGAGGTACGGATGGATTATATACGAGCGCAGGTTCCGCGCCGAAGGACGAATGGGGCGGTGAGTCACCACGGACATACGAAATTACTGCGGTGGCTGGTTTGAGCGGGAGAGATTCGGTAGGATCGTAGAATCACACTTGTGTGTGCGCCGCAGGTTCTGGGAATGTCGGGGGAAGAAAAACTCCGCCCTTCGACAAGCTCAGGACGAGCGGGGTGGGCTTCGTTGCTGGTTTAAGCTGATGAGGTACGGAAGGATTGTATATGAGCACACATTGTGTGCCGAAGGACGAACGGGGTTTGGGATAGGTCGATAGTGCTATTAGAAAAGCGGGAATGTAAGAGGGCTTTAGAATAACTTTCAACTCGCGGGTTCGGCGAAGGTCGCGAGCTCTTTCACGAGCTCGTCCACGATCTGTCCTTCCTTGAACGAGCGGACGAGCTTTCCGTCCTTGTAGAGCATGCCCTTGCCGCGGCCGCCGGCTATGCCTATATCGGCCTCGGAAGCCTCTCCGGGACCGTTCACGACGCAGCCGAGTATGGCGATCTTGATGGGCCTCGGCAGCTCGAGCCCGGCTATCCTGTCCTCGACGTCCTTAACGAGCTTCATGAGGTCTATCTCGAGCCTGCCGCATCCGGGGCAAGAGATGAGCTCTATGCCGTTCCGCCTTATGCCGAGAGACTTCAGTATCTTGATACCGACGTCTATCTCGTCCACCGGGTCTCCCGTGAGCGATACCCTTATCGTATCCCCGATGCCTTCAGCGAGAAGCGTGCCGATGCCTATGGAGGACTTGATTGTCCCCATCTCATACGTGCCCGCCTCAGTGACACCCAGATGAAGCGGGTAGTCCGTAAGCTCCGCGAGTATGCGGTAGGCCGCAATCATCTTCTTCACGTCGGTCGATTTTACGGAAATCTTGATGTCTCTGAAATCGAGGTCTTCAAGTATGGATACGTGCCTCAGCGCGCTCTCCGCGAGGGCTTCAGGGGTCGGGGAGCCGTGCTTCTTCAATATATCTTTTTGGAGGGAGCCCGAATTCACGCCTATCCTTATCGGAATTCCCCTCTCCCTAACGGCGTCGACGACCGCCTTTATCCTGTATTTCGCCCCTATATTCCCGGGATTGATCCTCATGCCGTCAACACCCTGCCTGACGGCTTCGAGGGCGAGGCGGTAATCGAAATGGATGTCTGAGACTATAGGTATTTTCGTCTGCTTCTTGATCTTTCCGAGCGCCAGCGCGGCGTCCATGTCGGGGACGGCGAGGCGTATTATGTCGCACCCGGCTTTCTCGAGGCTCTTTATCTGGGCGACCGTTGCGGCAACGTCCCTCGTATCGGTCTTGGTCATGGACTGGACGGTTACGGGCGCGCCTCCGCCAACCCTGATACCGCCTATGTTTATCTGCCTCGAGTTTCTCTCGGTGTTTCGCATGTATCTAAATTATACGTGATTTATGGTATGCGATACAAAGAACGCGCCAATAAGCGTTCAAGCATATCCGTGAAGCGCGGGTTTCAATTGAGAATCGCCGGATCTCCGCCGGCCTTCTTGCGGCCCTGTCCCTTCCCGTTTTGCTTGGGATCGACCGGATTGCCGTTCTCGTCTATGCCCTTTATGTTCCTGCACTTGGGATAGCCCGTGCAGCCGAGGAATTTTCCGAACTTTCCGCTCCTCACGGCCATCGGCTTTCCGCACTTTTCACACTTGAGGTCTTCCCTGAGTACGGGCTCCACTTTCTCGATTATTTTTATATTACCCTCGGTGTCGTACTCAAAATTCTTGGCGTTCTTGCAGTCGGGATAGCGCGTGCACGCAAGGAACTCCCCTCTCCTGCTCCGCTTTATGACCATGGGGGAGCTGCACTTGTCGCACTTTATATCTTCCCTGATTACAGGGGGGACCTTCTCCACGACTTTAATAACGCCGTCGGGGTCGTATTCGAAAGCCTTTGCGTTCTTGCACTCGGGGTAACGGGAGCACGAGAGGAACTCTCCGTTCCTCCCCCATTTAACGATCATATGCGAGCCGCAGACATCGCACGCGATGTCCGTAGGTATGCCGTCCCTCTTGAGGCTCTTCATCGTATCCTGCGCCTTGTCGAGCCTCGACGAGAACCCCTGATAGAAACCTTTCAGCAGCTCCACCCAGTTTATGTTCCCCTCTTCCACGCTGTCGAGCTTCTCCTCCATGTCCGCGGTGAACTGCACGTCCATTATCTCGGGGAAACCCTGGACGAGGAGGTCGTTCACCGAGCAGCCGAGGAGGGTCGGCTTAAGCTTGCTTTTCTCTTTGTTGACGTATTCGCGGTCGATTATCGTCGAGAGTATCGACGCGTAGGTGGACGGACGCCCGACGCCCTTTTCCTCGAGCTCCTTCACAAGCGAGCTCTCCGTAAACCGGGGCGGCGGCTGTGTGAAATGCTGTATGCCGTTTACGCCCAGGAGGTCGAGCTCATCGCCCTTCGCGAGGTCGGGGAGCTTCTTCATTTCGTCCTTTTCCTTCTCTTCCTCCTCCTCTTCCATGCCTTCGAGGTATACGGCCGAGAAGCCCGGGAATTTCACGACGGAGCCGGTGACCCTGAAAATCCCCCTCCCCGCGTTTATCTCCACGGCCGTCTGGTCGTAGACGATGGGGTTCATCTGTGAGGCGACGAACCTCTGCCATATGAGCTTGTAGAGCTGGAACTCGTCGTCGGACAGATACCCTTTTACGGAGTCGGGGAGCTTGCCCACATATGTGGGCCTGATAGCTTCATGAGCGTCCTGCGCGGATTTTTTGACCTTGAATGTATTCGGCTTCCCGGGCAGGTATTCACCGCCGTACGTAACATTTATTAATTCTCTCGCTTCATTGAGCGCGTTCCCGGATATCCTGACGGAATCGGTCCTCATGTAAGTGATGAGACCCACGGGTCCCTCTTCGCCGAGGTCGATGCCCTCGTAGAGCTTCTGCGCGAGCATCATGGTCTTTTTAACGGAGAACCGGAGCTTCCGGGAAGCCTCCTGCTGCAGTGTGCTGGTGATGTACGGGGGGAGTGCGTTCTTTTTCCTCTCCTTCCTTTCGACGGAACCAACTATGAATTTTTCGTTCTTTACGGAATCGACTATCGAGTTCGCACGCGTTCCGTCGGATATCGGAATTTTTTTCCCGTCATATGACGAGAGTACAGCCGTGAACGAAGAGTCAGGCGTGTCCTTGACCCTTTTAAGGTCGGCTTCGATCGTCCAGTACTCTTCCGTCCTGAAGGCCTCTATCTCGCGCTCCCTGTCGACCACCAGCCTGAGAGCGACGCTTTGTACCCTGCCCGCGCTTAGACCCTTCTTGACCTTTCTCCACAGAATCGGGCTCACCTGATATCCGACGAGACGGTCGAGTATCCTGCGCGCCTGCTGAGCCTCGAACTTGTCCTGGCTGAGCGTCGTCGGGTGGGCGATAGACTCCTTGACCGCGGCCTCGGTTATTTCGTGTATGAGCACCCTGTGGGATTTATCCCTGATATTGAGCTTGTCGGCAATGTGCCATGCAATGGCCTCGCCTTCCCTGTCAGGGTCGGACGCAAGGTAGACCTTGTCCGCATCCTTGGCCGCCTTCTTGAGCTGATTGAGATACTTGCTCTTGCCTTTGATAACCACGTATTGGGGATTGAAATCGTTTTCTATGTCGACGCCGAGCTTGCTGCTCGGAAGGTCGACGAGATGCCCCGAAGAAGCCTCGACCGCAAAGCTCTTGCCGAGATACTTCCTGATGGTCTTCGCCTTGGCGGGAGACTCTACTATTACCAGAGATTTAGCCATTCACCCTCCTATCCCCTTTTTAGACATTTTTTATCACTATATTAAGCATATACAAAACCGATTCAATGTTTAGCTGAAAAGATACAGGCATTTTACCTGAATATCTTTTGATGCAAATATTTCTCCGCGGATGCCCGTTCTAAAGAAACCGGGATTAAGACTTACGGCATCCCGCTCAGATCAATATACGGCAAAAACATGACATAATTTGTTAGATTCTCCTAAAATTTGTCCAGTTTGCAAGTTTATCATTATTTAAAGGCTTCAAATAATCACAGGGAAAACACATATGCAATTCCTCAAATAGAGTGCGTAACCGGCTGATAAGACGAGGCATTCGAACAGAACACACAACGAATTCCCGGTCATTATCCTACCCGTATTACTTTACGGCACGGTTTTTGCGATTTCATTTATTTGAAATCCCATGGCCAATAGAGGAATCAAAATAGTCCTGA
>JAHKKQ010000073.1 GCA_020027805.1 Candidatus Dadabacteria bacterium | reverse complement strand
CGGCGGAGCCAACGAGGGCGTGCTCCAGATGCTCAAGGAGATAGGCTCCGTCAGCAAGATCCCCGAATACATAAAGAAGGCCAAAGCGGGCGAGTTCAGGCTCATGGGCTTCGGACACCGGGTATACAAGTCCTACGACCCGAGGGCCAAGATAATAAAGGAAATCGCCTACGACGTATTCGAAGTCACGGGCAAGAACCCGCTCCTCGACATAGCGCTCGAGCTCGAAAAAATCGCGCTCGAGGACGAGTACTTCATCAAGCGCAAGCTCTACCCGAACGTGGACTTCTACTCGGGCCTCATTTACCAGAGCATGGCAATACCGATGGACATGTTCACGGTGCTCTTCGCCATAGGGCGTACCCCCGGATGGCTCGCGCAGTGGATCGAGCTATTGGAAGACCCCGAGAGAAGGATAGCGCGCCCGAGGCAGGTTTACCTGGGGGAAATGGACCGCAAGTACGTTCCGATCTCCGAAAGGGGCAAAAAGAAGAAGGCCTGATCGCGGCACACATAGTGTGTATTTACGACCTACCCACCATGGATCCATAGATCCATCTCGGTCAGTTTAACCAGTCACTACTAGGGTGCACACGAGAAATCATAACACACACATGTGAGTGTGTGTTATGTGCTCGAGAAGTGCTTGCCTATAAGGCTCGTGTGATAATAATTGATCAGATGCTCAAGGGAGGCGATATATATACGTATCGCCTCGGTTTCCGGGCCGCCCCCGTCCGGATACTCCATTTTTCCGGATTCGTTTTCGAACCCCTTTAATACCGGTCCGTATGCCTCCGTAAAGGACTCTACGAGGTCGCGGCTGTCCTGCTTCAGAATTGCCTCTATGAGGGCTACGTCCTGGAGGTCGTATTTTCTGCCTTCGATCGCGCGCCTGAGCTCTTCCCTCACACGCCCGGATTTAAGCGCGGGGAAGCCCGCTGCGGCAGTATCGAAAAGTGCGAGAAGTTCTTCTATATACATACGTCCCTCAAACCTGATTCAAATGCGGTTGAGTTTCAGTTGAGCGTACTGGCTTCATCCTTCTCAGCCGTCCCGCCGCCCATTTCCTGCCTGATCCCCCTGATCATCATGTACGCGTACTTCCTGTTCTCCACCCAGTCGGGATAGAAGGACGGGTTCCTGTCATTCAGTATGCCGTTTAAGACTTCAAGCGCCTCGTCATATTTCTTCTGCCTCTTCAGATTGGCCGCCAGATATAGCCCGGCTGACGAAACGTGCGGGTCGAGAGAGACTGACCTCTTGAGATATACCTCGGAAATGTGGAGGTCTCCCCCGAGCATGGACGGCAGGTAGAGATACAGCGCCCCGGTCATCGCGAGCCCGTTCACGTGGTTGGGGTCGAGCTCGAGCACCGTCTCAAGCTCTCTGCGCACCTCGGGCAGCATGAAGAGGGAATTGAAGAGCCCCTTCGTATCGCCGAGGGACGCCAGATTGGCGACGTAGAAGAAATGGGCGTCGGCGTTGCCTGGTTCGATCCTGACCGCTTTCTCCGCGGCGTTTTTCCCGTTCTCGAAGACGCGTACAAGCTCCTCCTTGGACCGCGCCTTCACGTATCCGTACGTGAGCCATGCGCGGGAGAGGAAAACGAGGGCGGTGACGTTGCCGGGGTCGCGCTTCAAAAGCCCTTCCGTGAGCGCGATAGCCTCGTCTATTTTGCCCGGGTCTTCGTTATAGACGCCGAATATCTCCCGGGCGTTCTCGAGGGTCGGGGAGGCGCTGGTTTCCCCGGGCGTATTAACAGAGACGCTGCTGCCGTAGGCGTTCACCGCAGGGAATAGCCGGACGAGGAATAAAACGGCAAGCAGGGGGAGTAAATAATTCTTATTCCGCATTATGCGTAATAAGTGTATCAGAGAGAAGGGTCTTTCCCAAAATCCCCGATGTTTTCTATGACCGCGTGGATGAGGTCGATTGTATGCCCTATGTCGGATTTATAGGCGAGGCAGCTCGGGCTGTGGAGGTATCTGACCGGGACGGAAACGGACGCGGCGCGCGTGCCCTTTCCCGTGACCTGCATCGCCGTGGCGTTGGTCGAGCCCGCCTTCTTCACCGTGATCTGATAAGGGATGTTTTTACGCTCGGCGGTTTTCATAATAAAGTCGCTGAAAGGCCTGTGCGCGACGAGGAACCTGTCCGAGAGCCTCACCTCGGGCCCCTTGCCCGTATTGGCGAGTGTCTTGTACTCGGACACGCCCGGCACGTCCATGGCGACCGTCCCTTCTATAGCTATCGCGTAATCGGGTTCAATAGCGGGCACTATCACGTGCGCTCCCCGGAGCCCCACCTCCTCCTGACATGAAGCGGTGAGATAGAGGTCGCAGGAGAGTTTAGGCTTTTTTCTGAGCGCTTCTATCATGACGAAAAGGCCGACTCTGTCGTCTATGGCCTTGGAGATGAGCGCGTCTTCAGTCTCTTCGAAAGGATAGCAGAACGATGCCACGTCCCCGACCCTCACGAGGTCATTCACCTTGTCCGCGGAGAGGCCCAGATCGACGACGCAGTCCTCCACGTCGGGCGCTTCCTTGTTGTTCGCGTTCCTGCTCAG
The DNA here is from genome assembly GCA_020027805.1 of Candidatus Dadabacteria bacterium. Lineage (GTDB taxonomy): Bacteria > Desulfobacterota_D > UBA1144 > Nemesobacterales > UBA2774 > 2-12-FULL-53-21. The sequence continues at coordinate 6,760 of JAHKKQ010000073.1, read as the reverse complement.
GTGGGGCGGTATTGCCGCGACGGTCCCCGTGACGGGCTTCCTTCCCCACACGGTTATCCTCTGCGCGTAAAATACCCTCGGGTCCATACCGCCGAGCGGGATCACGTGAAGGAACCCCTTGCCGTCGATATGGCTCACCATGAACCCGACTTCGTCGGTGTGGGCGTCGATGACGAGACGCGGCCCCTTCCCGGGTACGTGCGCAATGATATTGCCGAGGGCATCCTCTCTGATCTCGCTCGTGAATTCGGCGAATATCTCCCTGATAATTTCTTTAACAGGCCCTTCGTGGCCGGGCAGTCCGGGCGCTTCGCAGAGCTTCTTAAGTAAATCCAGGTCCATAAGGGAAATGATTATAACCAACGCTGGGCGTAAATCCAGCGTGGGGAGGGTGTTAAGATGACGGCACGCGTATCAAAGTCCCCACCCGCCGCTGAGATGTATGTTCGCGCCGTTCACGTAGCGGGCATCGTCGGAAAGTAGGAACAAAGCGGTGTCGACTGCGTCCTTCGTGCTCCCTATGTATCCGGCGGGTATTGTCCTGACCATGCTCTCTAGCTCCTCCATAGGGGCGCTGCCCGAATCGATAAATCCGGGCGAGATCGCGTTCACCGTGATACCGTGGGGCGCGAGGAGTCTCGCGAGCGAGCGCGTGAGTATGAGCACGCCTGCCTTCGCTATGTAATGAGCCGTAATCTCGGTCTGGGCGCCCATCTTGTCGGCGTTAGCCATGCCGAAGTTGATTATCCTCCCCCATCCGCGAGTCTTCATGCCTTCCGCGACAGTGCGGGAGAGATAGAACACCGGGTGCAGGTTGTTGTCGAACATCTCGTGCCAGCCTTCGACGGATTCCTTCAGCAGATTTATGCGGTGATAGGGTCCGGCGCAGTTGATGAGCGCGTCTATCCTCCCGAATTCCGCCTCGGCCTTCCTCACGAGGTCAACGGCGGACGCCGGGTTCGATACGTCTGATTTATAGTGCATGCCCCTTGCCCCGCGCGACTCTATGTCCTTCACTGTTTCGGCTGCTTCTTTTTTGCTCTTCCTGTAGCAGACGGCGACCGACCATCTCCTGTCCGCGAGCGCAAGCGCGATTTCCCTCCCTATCCCCTTCGCCCCTCCGGTTATAAGAGCGACTTTTTCGTTCATTCTTAACCTCCTTCAGGAATAAATCAGTCCATTAAAAGTTAAATCAGTTTAGTGTAAAATTAAACAACTATATGGATTCGAGGAAAATTCGATGAAGATACAGCAAATTATCAAGACTTTAAATGAGTTGAAGACGGTTATAAGGGAAAAGTATAATGTGAAAGAGCTTGGCATATTCGGGTCATACACGCGGGGTCAGGAAAAAGCGGGGTCAGGAAAAAAATGACAGCGATCTCGATATACTCGTAAGTTTTGAAGTCCCGATAGGATTTTTCAAATTTCTGGAACTCGAAGAATATTTATCAGACAAACTGGATATCAAAGTTGACCTCGTATCCAAAAAGGCTCTCAAGCCGAGAATCGGAAAACGCATACTTGAGCAGGTCATAATGGTATGACAAAGGAGTACGGGGATTATGTTTATGATATTGTTGAAGCAATGAATGATATTTGTGATTTTGTCGGCGGAATGAATTACGCACAATTTGCTAATGACAAGAAAACAGTTAACGCAGTCATAAGAAGTCTTGAAGTGGTAGGAGAAGCTGCAAAAAGAATACCAGAAGAATTTAGAATCAAGTATCCGGATGTTCCCTGGAAAAAGATGACAGCTATGCGTGATAAGTTAATCCATCACTATACAGGCGTCGACCTGGAAATAGTATGGATAGTAATTACTGAAGAGATAACACCCTTAATACCAATACCGATTTTTACAAACATTGTACTCGATCTTGAAAATACTAAATAAAGTTCACATTTTGAATCAATCCCATGCCCGAAATTAAATGGACTCCGGCTGCGAAAGGTGCGCCCGAGCCCGGAAGGGAATACCTGGCCGACGGCTAATCTCCCGACGGCTCGTAGCCTCCGGGCGACGTGCCGCAATCAGGACGGACCCTTCGACTGCACACTTCGTGTCCGCTCAGGACAGGCGGGCCGGGTTTCGTTGCCGGTTTGGGCAGAGGAGGTTCGGAAGTATCGATTATCGGCGGACATTGTCCGCCCGCAGGCGCGTGAATCCTTTATCGGTTATATTAATCTAGATAGAACGAGAGGCGTAAACGCATGGACATCGCGAAGAGAATAGAAGCTCACAGAAGGCTCGTTTCGGGCATATGCTGCCCGGAGCGCCAGGTCGATCCCGAGAATCTGAAAAGCGTGCTCAACCTGGCTATGGAGATCTCGAGGGAGGGGAGGGAAGGCAGGAAGATAGGGACCATGTTCGTAATAGCGGACACCGATTCCACTCTCAAACGCTCCCGCCCCATGATACTCGACCCGCTATACGGCCACCCCGAAACCATGAAGCGCATCGACGACCCCGGAATGCGCGAGACCTTAAAGGAGCTCGCTCAGCTCGACGGCGCGTTCATAGTCACCGACGGCGGCGTAGTGCTCTCGGCCTGCCGCTACATAGACGCCACGTCGGAAGGGCTCGACCTCCCGCTCGGCCTCGGGAGCAGGCACATGGCCGCGGCCTCCATAACGAGGACGACGAGCGCCGTAGCCGTGGTCGTGTCCGAAAGCTCGATGGTGCGTGTGTTCGACAACGGCGGCATAGTCGGCGAGATAATCCCCGAGCTCTGGATGCTGAGGCAGTACGGCGCTCAGTTGAACGATCAGCTCGTAAGCGAAGCTATCACCGAAGAAGGGGTCATCGCCCGTAACTGATTGCACGAGTAATGAAGATTATCAACATAGCGGACATACACGGGAACCTGACGCCTATAGACGGCCTGGGCGCAGCCCTCTGCCCGGTGGACCTCGTCATTATCTCCGGGGACCTCACCCATTTCGGGGACGGCAGTGACGCCGAGGATGTTATATACGCGGTCGCGAAATATAATAGAAACATACTCGCCGTAACCGGGAACTGCGACACCAAAGGGGTGGACGAATACCTCTCCGCAAGGGGCCTGAACATACACGGGAGGACCGTAGATTTTAAGGGACTTTCCATCACCGGGGCGGGGGGCTCGCTCCCATGCCCGAGCCCGACCCCGAACGTGTACACGGAGGAGGAATACGCGGAGATATTCGAGGGTTCGCTCGACGGTTCCGAGGACGGGGCGCCCCGGCTACTCGTCTCTCACCAGCCGCCATACGGCACGCTCAACGACAAGCTCGCAAACGGAGCCCACGTGGGGAGCAGGACGGTGAGGGAGTTCATAGAGCGCCGTAAGCCGCTCGTTTGCTTCACCGGGCACATTCACGAGGCCCCGGGGATAGATACGATAGGAGAGTCGAGAATAGTCAATCCCGGCCCCCTCGGCACCCGCTCATACGCTTACCTCGACATTACCGATAAAATAAACACACTCGAAATAAGGAAGTTCTGAGAGGGTGCCTCTTGATATGCAAGAATAACAAGTAGTTATTGTCTTTACTTAAACAATTACATGAAGCCCATATTCCTAATCTCGTCGCTTGTTCTCCTTATCGGAGCCACGTATCAAGCAGACGCCCAGGAGCAGAAATACCACCCCCTCGAGAGCTATACGATCAATTACAGGATAGAGGGGAACAGCACGGGGGAGAAGACAGAATACTCGGGCGACTGGGGAAGGACGCTCTGCTGGACCGAGACGGTTCAGGTGAAGAGAGCCGGCGGCACGCCGTTCACGATAAACGAAAAGGTGATAACCAAAATCACCGGCGGGGAGCAGTGGATCATTAAAATCAGCCTCGACGACAATAATGGGACCAAGGTCAAAAGCCCGGTGTTCCCGGAAATCTATAATCGCATCAAAGGCAAGGACCCCGCGGAGTTTACGAAGGAGCTCATGACGAACTCGGGTGCGAAGCGGGTAGGGGAGAAGACAGTGGGCGGGGAGAAGTGCACCGAATGGGAGCTCGGCGAAGGGGCCAGGACATGCATTACCGAAGACCTCGTCAGGGTCGAGTCCTCGCTCGTTCTCGGCGATATATCGGTTAAGGAAACCGCGGTCGAGGTCAAACGGGACGTCCCCGAGCCCGAGGGAATTTGCGGGACCGGCGGAGCCGTTATTACGGAAACTAATCTAAAAGAAAAGACGGACGAGGAAATTAAAGTGCAGTAAATTTTTTCAGGCAGAGGCGCTTATTCAATCCGCCCCTGCCGTTATATTTTAATAGATTGGAGACTCACCCCTTCTTCCTGATCCCCTCTACTTCGAGCTCGATCTTCACGTCGTCCCCGACCACGAGGCCGCCCGAGTCGAGCGTCTTGTTCCATGTAATGCCGAAGTCCTTCCTGTCTATCTTCGTCTCGGCGGTGAACGCTGTGCGCTCGTTCCCCATCGGGTCCTGGGCCTTGCCGCCGTACTCGGCGTCGAGCTCGACCTGCTTCGTAACGCCGTTTATCGTAAGGTCGCCGACGATAATGAAATCGTCCCCGTCACCCTTCTTCACTTCCTTGCTCTTGAAGGTTATAGCGGGATTTTTGGCGACGTCGAGGAAGTCCGGGGATTTCAGGTGGTCGTCCCGCTTCTGCTTGTTCGTATTAATGCTCGCCGCGGTAATGGTCGTCTCCACGCTCGATTTGCTAATGTCCGCGTAGTCGAAAGAGTATGACCCTTCTATCAGGTCGAACCTGCCCGTGACGGTGCTTATTCCCATGTGCTTTACCTTGAAGATGACCTGAGAATGATCGGGGTCGATCACGTATGCGGCGGCCTCGGCGCGCGATTCGCCCGCGCCGGCGAACCACATCGAAACTACGGCGATAAGTACTGCCAATATACCTTTTGCTGTTCTCATATGTAAAGCCTCCTGTTATTTAACCGATTTGTAACGCTCGTACGTTTAGATTCCTTTAAAGCGCATACGATTCAAAAAAATACCACACTGTATTTCCGTTTTCATGATTATTTTCGAAAGCGCGCTGAAAGTCAGGCCAGCCGATATGTATAGGTGGGTGATAATGTTTCACGGCCCTACGGGCGGTTCAGGCTTGAATACCCTTTCTTCTTGCGTAGAATGCGCCTAACCCGGCGAATCCAAGTATTACCGCGGCCGCCATCATGCCCCATTCATTAAGGGTAGGAATTGGCCTTACTATGGAGAGCTCCCGACCGATGATCTGGAAAACGAGGTCAGGGAAGTCGGCGCCGCAGTCGTCCTGGGCGGGCGTGAAGCTGACACATCCGGTGGAGAAGCCGTCGCCGGGGTTCTCCCAGACGAACGGGCTTAGCGTCTGGACCGTTCTTTCATACCAGAACCACTGACCGTTCTGAATGAAAGCGATGTTCGCACGGACGGAAACCCAGTATATGCCGGGCTGGAGCAGGCACGTATGCGGGAGATTTATTAAAAAGATCGGAACCGTTATATCCTCCGGCAATATATCGTCATAAACGCATTGGGTAACTAATTGGCCCGGCAGGCCTTCATTGTCAGCGAAAAAGACTACATCCACCGAATTTATGAGGTCGGGGGTGCTGTCGTCGAACGCCCCGAACACCCTTACCGTGTTGACAACCCAATACAAACCTTCAGGCACGAGGAAATCGTCGGCAGCCCGTGAATCGTATTGGTCGAACGCCCCTCCACCGTCCGTGAAGTCCTGGGAGGAAATGTCGGAAGAAGATATATTATCCGACTGGTCCCACAAAGTATCCGGAGGCACCGACACGGCGGGCGGGGTATCCGCGTCCTCCATTAAAGGGCTTATTGCAAACGCGCCGGACGAGAGAAAAAATACGGCATTAAATAACGAACAGATAAAAAGGAGCTTCAGGTATGGGTATAGTATGTAATCGAATTTTTCACTGGACATCTCTCATCCTCCTCCAGGAACCGGATTTATTAAGGAAAAATAAGCAATTACGAACTTAATTTTAACAGAATCAAAAATTACTTACAATCTCTCCGTGTTGCCGGTCATTTATGCGCCCCTATACCGAACGGGCCGGTTTGACCATATATTTTATTATTGATCCATAAGTCGCAAATTCTCGAAACCGGAGATTCCAATGCCAGATGTAACTATCCGAGAAGCCAGGGCCGGGGACGCGCTCCGCATGGCCGAGATATTGAGGGAGATCGGATGGTCGGAGCGAAGGAACGCCCTCCCGCTCGAAGAGGTCGCGGGGCCGATCGAAAAGCTGATAGGGCACTGCGTCAGGGACAGCGAGGGACATTCGATTCTAGTCGCCTCCGATGAAGACGATACGGTGATCGGCTTTCTCAACGTCCACTGGGTCCCGTTCATCATGCTCGGGAGCCTGGAGGGATACGTCTCGGACGTGTTCGTCAGCCCCTCCTCGGGCGGCATGGGGGTCGGGAAGGCGCTCGTCGAGCGCGTCATCGAAGAGGGAAAGTCAAGGGGATGTATGAGGCTCATGCTCACGAACGGCAAGGAAAAGCTCTCGTACAAGACCGGTTTCTACAAGAAGCTCGGCTGGACGGAGAGGCCCTCCGTCGCCAACTTCGTTTACTATTACCAGGAGCCCTGGTCGTAATAGAAAAGCCCCTTCCATCATCGCTAAAAAGGGGCTCGTATTATTATATTGTGTCATTGCGAGGTTTCAAAGAAACCGCGGCAATCTTATTTCCATCTTGTCGTTACGAACCGAAGTGTGAGAAACCTGTATTCTGTTCTTAAAAGATAGATTTCTCCTTCCAGTCG
>JAHKKQ010000072.1 GCA_020027805.1 Candidatus Dadabacteria bacterium | reverse complement strand
CGCGGCATGGGAAGTAAGAGCCGCCAAAAGAAGAAAAATAACCGTCGCGCCTGCTAAGAATTTACCCCTCATTTCTATCACCCCCTGCCAGGAGATCTCACGCAATGAACTCCGTATATCATAGATATTAACACAACGCAATGCGAAACTATATCGATTTTTCTTGGTGCCGGGGTACGTCTATCATCCGCAGTCTATGTGTAGTATCGTGAAATCTGAGGACGGCTTAATATGCCTCGAACATAGGATTTTGAAAAGGATTCAGCGGCACAGAGGGCTTTAAGACTGGTGGAGATGACGGGAATCGAACCCGCGACCTCCGCGTTGCGAACGCGGCGCTCTCCCAAGCTGAGCTACATCCCCACGTCTGTGATTGGTAAGGATTCTATATGAATTTTTCGCAACTGGAAAGAAACATCCGAAAAATTACCTCGACGCCTTCACCGCCCTGTTCGAAGCCCAGCGCTCGAGCTTGGAAATCTCCTCCCGCATCGTCGTCGAGAGCGGCACGATAGATGAAGCCGCGATTATAAGCTCCCTGTCGTCGAGCTCCTTCCCCTTGGAATAGGACTCGAACAGCGCCGAAATGACGGCCTGCTCTATCTCGGCCCCGCTTAGCCCCTCCGTGTTCTTGGCGAGCGAATCGAGGTCGAAGCCGTCGGGGTTCTTTCCCCGGTTCTGGAGGTGGATCCTGAATATCTCGCGACGCTCTTTTTGATTAGGAAGCGTGATAAAGAATATCTCGTCGAACCTGCCCTTCCGGAGAATTTCGGGCGGGAGCAAATCTATCTGGTTCGCGGTCGCCGTAACGAAGACCGGATACGCCTTTTCCTGCATCCATGTGAGGAAGTATCCGAATATCCTCGACGTGGGGCTGTCCCCCGACTTCTCCCCGCTCCTCGTGATACCCGCCTCGATCTCGTCTATCCACAGCACGCACGGGGCGGTCGCTTCAACCGTCTTTATCGCTTTCCTGAACGCAGCCTCCGGGCTCCCGAATGCCTCGCTGTAGACCTGGTTCAGGTCGAGCCTCAGCAGGGGCAGGTTCCACGCCGTGGCTATAGCCTTCGCGCAGAGGCTCTTACCGCACCCGCTAATGCCCATCAGCAGTATGCCCTTCGGCGTATCGAGCCCGAACTCCCTGGCCTCGCTCGAAAAGGCGAGCCGCCTCACCTTGAGCCACTCCTTTATATTCTCGAGTCCCCCGACCTTGTCTATATCGATCCTGCTCCTCACGAAATCGAGCGTGCCCGATTTCCTCACGAGCTGCGCCTTCTCCTCGAGAAGCGCATCGACCGCCTCCTCCCCAAGCTCCTCCCTCCCAACGAGAGTCCTCCTCATGGCCAGCTCCATCTCGAGCGCACCCAGCCCCTGGAGCGCGTTGATGGCAGCTTCCCTGAAATAGGGCTTCATCGTATTCTGCACGCTCTCGGGCGTGTATGTCTTTACTGTGAAGTCGAAAATCTTGCCGGTTTCAGACCTGTCAGGGAGGTCGATGTCGATTACAGCCACTTCCTTCTCTATCTCGAGCGGTATCGAAACGGAATGAGAAATAATGAAAATTGTCCTGGGTGATTTCCTTAATCTTTGATATGCATCTTTCAGTTTTCTCAGAATCCTCGGATTGTCGAGAAAATAATTTACATCCTTAAACAAATAGAAGCCCTTTGATTGCTCCTCCACCGCTTTATCGAGGGCTTTAACCAGGTTTTCCGAGCCGTCTCTGAAACCCTCGGTGCAAGACCATACCGAGAATTTACCGGAATCCCCGTAGATATTTTTGGCAATCGATTTAATGGTATTCTCGACCCTTTCCTCCTCCGACGAGACGAGGTAAATGATCGGATAGCCGGCTTTTACGAAATTCTCGATGGTTTTTGTGGGAAATGCCATGACTCAAGGTAAGTATATAGCAAGTCCGTCGAATTGGTTTCGGGAAATCAGATTGTGAGGGATTATAAGGCTTTACATCCCCTGGGATGTAACCCTCTTCGGATGCTCTTTCCGCCAGCGGAGCTTGTTAAGGGCGTTTACGTATGCCTTTACGCTTGCAACCACTATATCTGTGTTAGATCCCTGGCCCTGGGTGATGACCCCTTCGTCTTCAACCCTGACCGTAACTTCTCCCTGTGCGTCTATCCCCTCCGTTATCGAGGCGACTACGTAGTTTTCCAGGGTGGGATTGAGTCCGGTGGCTTTGGATACAGCCTGATAGGCCGCGTCCACAGGGCCGTCCCCGCTCTCGGAGATCGTAACTTCCTTGCCGTCTATCAGCAGTTTTACGGTCGCAACGGGCTGCATGTCGGACCCGCCCGAGTAGTTGGCAGAAATGAGCTTGTAAAAATCGGACGAACGTACGAACTCCTCGCTGATCAGGGCTTCGATATCCTCGTCGAACACGTATTTTTTCTTGTCCGCTAGGTCCTTGAACTTCTTAAACGCGTTCTCGAAAGCCTTATCGTCGAGGAAATACCCGTAGTCCTCCAGGCGGTCTTTAAAAGCATGCCGTCCTGAGTGCTTTCCGAGGATAAGTTTATTCGAGGGAATTCCTACCTCTTCCGGGTCCATGATTTCATAAGTGATCCTTTCCTTTAGAACGCCGTCCTGATGGATACCCGCTTCGTGGGCGAAGGCGTTTGCCCCCACTATCGCCTTATTCGGCTGGACGTTCACACCCGTCACCTGCGAGACAAGCCTGCTCGTCGGGTACAGCTGCTCTGTGTGGATTCTCGTCTTGAAGGGGTTACGGTCATTCCTGACCTTGAGCCCCATTACTATCTCTTCGAGCGAAGCGTTCCCCGCCCTCTCTCCGAGACCGTTGATCGTGCACTCGACCTGCCTTGCCCCTTCCCTTATCGCGGAGATGGAGTTCGCCACTGCAAGCCCAAGGTCGTTATGGCAGTGGACGCTGAGAATAATATCGTCAAGGCCGGGCACCTTTTCCTTTAGCGTCCTTATGATGGACGCGAACTCTTCGGGGACCGTATACCCGACCGTGTCCGGGATGTTTATAATCCTGGCTCCGGACCTCACCGCGACATCTACCGCACGGCAGAGGTAGTCTAAATCAGTCCTGGTCGCGTCTTCACAGGAGAATTCCACGTTCTCCGTATAGTGTCTCGCGTGCTTGACCGCGGTGCTGATGATCTCAAGCACCTCGTCCCTCGATTTCCTGAGCTTATGCTTCAGATGAATATCGGAGGTGGCGATGAAGGTGTGTATCCTCGGGTACTCGGCGTTCCTGACTGCTTCCCAGCCCCTGTCGATGTCGTTGAAGTTAGCCCTGCAGAGACCCGCGATCTCACAACCGCGTATCTTCTCCGCTATGACCTTCACAGACTCGAAATCGCCCTCGGAAGAAATGGGGAAGCCGGCTTCGATGACATCGACGCCGAGCTTTTCGAGCTGGTGAGCGACCCTAAGCTTCTCTTCCGCGGTCATACCGCAGCCCGGGGCCTGCTCTCCGTCCCTTAAAGTCGTATCGAATATCTTCACCATGTTGTCGCTGCCCATCTCGTACGCCTCCTCAAACTCAAATTAGTCTAAGACTTGGAGCATGTTTTGTCAATCGAAACGAGGACATGCGGGAGGGTGGGAGTACCGGCGCGGAATATCTTATAAACCTGTCGGCAGATCGATGAAAACCGTCTCTATTTCGAGCTTCTTTTGCACAATCCGGGAGAGGGCTCTTAACCCCAGCGTTTCAGTCGCGTGGTGCCCCGCGAATATTACGTTAATCCCGGCGTCTTTGGCCGTATGGTATATCTCGACGGCGTCCCCCGTGATGTACAGATCCACCCCGGCGTCGAGGGCGTTATAAAACCCGCTGTAGCTCCCCCCACCGCTGCATACGGCTATCGTCCTTACCCTTTTCCTGCCGAGCGGGAGCACCCTGCACACGGTATTTAACTCACGGTTGAGCTTCTCCTCGATCTCTTTGAGCGGAAGCGCCTTTTTGCACTCCCCTATCCAGCCTATATTCTTCCCGTGATAAAGGAAAAACTCGCCCGTTATCTTTGCTCCCAACAGCTTAAGAAGCTCGGCGTTATGGCCGATCTCTTTATGTCGGTCGAGCGGATTATGACTTACGTATAGTGAAATATCGTTCTCGAATAAAATTTTGACCCTCTCCTTCGCCCAGCCTGTTATGGAGGGGTTACGGAAATCCCAGAAATGGCCGTGATGAACTATGAGCATGTCCGCCTTTTCTTCGACTGACATCTTGAAGGACTCGACCCCGGCGTCTACGGCGAACGCCGCCTTCTTCACTGTGCCTCTGCCTTCAAACTGGAGGCCGTTCCATGAGGAATCCTTTACATCGTCGGTTTTAAGATAATCGTCCAGGAACCGGACTATTTTTTCTAACTTTGGCATTGGAGAAAATTATACATTCTCAATTTTGTCATTCCCGAATGCTTTTATCGGGAATCCAGTCTTTTCTCGTCATTGCGAGGGGGCGACTTGTCCCGGCGTAGCCTCATGGCGAAGCCGGAAGCGACCGCGGCAATCCAGTTTTCTCCTTTCAATCCCCTCCTTAGAAAAAAGAGGGATAGGGAGGATTTCGTTTTCCTAAAACCCGTCCGTCCCGATCAACCCTTCCCCTTCACGAAGCGGTAGATAACAAGCAATATGATCGAGCCGCCCACCGCAAACAAGAAACTCTTTAGGTTGAAACCGGGCTCAACCTGAACCTGCCCGAACATGGGCATTTTACCGATAATCCCGCCTACGAACGCCCCGACCACGCCGATCACTATAGTCCCGACGAATCCCCCCGGGTCCCTGCCCGGCATCAGCATCTTCGCTACCGCGCCCGCAACGAAACCGAATATAATCCAGGAAATTATCTCCATGAATCCCATAACATTACTCCTTTAGCCTGGCTTAATTAGTTACAAACCGGAACTGTAAAGGACATATTACAATTTTTTCCCAAAAAGCTCAAAGCGCACGCAGTGCGGTTCTATGATTTCTGACGATGCTCTTAACCGCACCGACAATCGATACTCAACCCGCTCGTCCTGAGCGCACACCAGTGTGCTGTCGAAGGACGCCAACCATTCCGCCACTGGAAGCAACGGTTCTGAACAACAATTCTGAGCAAGCAACGGATTCGAACGAGCGAGAATCCGGTCTCTTTAGGCCGAATGCTCGGACGCTTATGTTCCTGAGGTGCTCTATTGAAGTCAAAATAAATTGGTCACTCCTGATCAAATGTATGAGTGTCAATATCACTCAGCTCGGAAATTCCCGAAACCAAATTAGCAAGAACCGGTGGCCGTCGGCTGAATGCGCTTCGGTGAATTTGCAATGTGCCATAGGTGATAAATCATGCGACCGCGGCAACCCCGTCTTTTAATCCCTTACTTTTATAGAGGAAACCGATCAGCGAAATATATTATTTTACAAAATTTAGTGAACTTTCGGTGAATTAATGGACGCCTATCGGTGTACTTTGAACTAATTGGGCTTCTTTTTAATTCAGCAGGTCCATCTTGATCATCCTGTTCCTGAGCACCTGCCGTGTAACACCGAGCATCTCGGCGGCCTTCGTCTGATTCCAGCTGTTGAGCTCGAGCGCCTTTTTAATGACCATTTCCTCTACGGTCTCGAGTGTCAGCTTGTCCATGTCGAGCTCGAAAAACATTTTATGCTCGTCGCCCTGAATCTTGATTCCCTTGCTCTGCCCGTCTATCTGCACGTACTTGGGATTGAGCGTATCGCCCTCGCTAAGCAGAACCGCCCTCTCTATGGTGCTCCGGAGCTCGCGGACGTTACCCGGCCACTGGTAGCTCATAAACGCATTTTCGACCTCTTCCGGTACGTGCTTGATGTTCTTGTTAAAATCCACATTGAAGTAACCGATAAAATGCTCCGTGAGAAGCGGGATATCCTCCCTGCGCTCCCTCAAGCTCGGCATCTCGAAATTAATTACATTGAGCCTGTGGTACAGGTCCTCCCTGAACACATTCTTCTCGACGAGGTCCTTCAAGTCCTTGTTCGTCGCGGCGACGACTCTCACGTCCACTTTGATGTCCCTCTTGCCGCCGATCCTCCTGAACGTCCTCTCCTCTACGGCCTTCACCAGCTTCGCCTGAAGGGAGGGACTCATGTCCCCGATCTCGTCGAGAAAAATAGTCCCGCCGTTCGCGTCCTCGAGTATCCCGGTCTTCATTTTTTTCGCGTCCGTGAACGAGCCCGCCTCGTGTCCGAATAATTCGCTTTCGAGAAGCGTCTCAGGTATCGCCGCGCAGTTGAGCTCTATTATGGGCTTCTCCGCCCTGACGCCGTTATGGTGGAGCACCTTGGCTGCAAGCCCCTTGCCCGTCCCGCTCTCGCCGCCTATAAGAATTGTTTTGGGATCTGTCGTAACGAGTTTTTCAAATAACTCGATTATATTCCTCACCGCGGCGCTCTTTCCGATCAGCGAATGGAACCCGTATTGCTTCCGCTCGCTCCTTAGCCTCGTGTCGAGGCTCCTTTTGAGCCCGACATTAACGAGAGCGTTCTTCACGATTATCTTCAGTTTGTCTATAGAAAAGGGTTTCTCTATGAAATCATACGCGCCCTTTTTAATGGCGGAGACCGCCATGTCCACGTTGCCGTGCCCGCTCATGAGTATCGTTACAGGCCTCGGGTCCATATTGTTTATCTGCCCCAGGGCTTCGATTCCGTCCATGTCCGGGAGCCTCAGGTCGAGCAGGATCAGGTCGGGGTTGTCTCTCCTCGCCAGAAGAAGCCCCGACTCTCCGTCATTGGCGGTGCTTACGAGAAATCCCTCCTCAGTGAGGCTCTCGCTCAATTTTTTACAAAGGAACTCCTCGTCATCGATAATCAAAACAGTCTGGCTCACTATTTACTCCTCAATACGAGACGCATCAGCGCCTTTTTTATTTCCGATTGCGCCGCTCGAAGCATCAGGCGGACATCTTGACCTTTTCTCCGGCGTTGCCGGGTATGACTACCGTAAAAGTCGATCCCTTACCCTCTTCACTGCAAACGGCGATTCTCCCGTGGTGCGCTTCTACTATTCTTTTGGATATCGCGAGGCCGAGACCCGTCCCCTGCTTCTTTCTAGTATAAAAGGGTTCGAATACCTTTTCCATCTCATTCGGCGGTATGCCGTGTCCGTTATCGCTGACCCTTATATGCAGCTCTCCTTCAATGCTTTCGGTCTCGACGGTCACTTTCCCTTCCCCGGTCTCGAGAGCGTCTATTCCGTTTATCATAAAATTGATGACGAACTGCTGGCACTTTTCAAAGTCGATGTTAAATTCCTCGGTGCAACTGAGTTTCGTTTCTATCGTTACCCCTTTTTCGTCCGCGATGGGAGCGACTATCAAAACCGACCTTTCCACCATATCGTTGGGGTCGGCTCTCCTGAAATCCATTTCCTTCGGGATCGAAAGCTGAAGCAGTTCCTTCAGGATACGGTCGAGCCTCCTTACCTCTTTCAAGATCTCGGAAATGGACTGCTGCTGGTCATCGTCCTCCGATTTGTTTCTCATTATTTCGAGGGCAACGGTGATCCCCGAAAGCGGGTTCTTAATTTCGTGCGCTATGCGCGCCGCAAATTCTCCGATCGAGGCGAGGCTCTCAGCCTTGATAAGCTCGTTCTGCTGATCCCTGACCGCGCTTGTCGCCTCGTCCACCCTCTCCTTCAAAGTCTCATTGAACCTCTTTGTCTTCTCAAGCAGTTCGATGTTGCTCCTGTGGGTGTCTTCTATGTTCTGAAGCATATCGTTGAACGAGCCCGCGAGCATGGAGATCTCGTCGGCTTCCCCCACGCTCTCGATCCTGTAGGAGTAATCCCCCTTCTTCACCGTCTTTGTCGCATTTATCAGCCGTTCTATCGGTTTAGTGATCTTGGCAGGAAATAGTATCGCAATGATTCCAGCGAAAACGAGGGATACGCCGACAATGATCAATACATATCTGTAATTGTATTTGAGCTGCTCATCGACGAGTGCTACTGCGCGGTCGACGATCTCTTTACCGAACCCGGGGTCAGGCTCAATTTTATTATCCGGATTCGAGAACAATTTATAGAGGGTTGAATAGCGCCCCTCAATATTTGAAGCCGCTTCGTTCAGCCTGTAGACGTTGTATATAAACAGGCCCCCTATAATAATCATAAGAATCAGCATGAGGCCGAACCCGATTCTGATCTGCTTACCGAGCTTCAATTTTATTCACTCCCGACCCAATTAAGTATATAGAATATAGGAAAATGATAAGTCTAGCCACATATACTTAGATGAATTATATTTTTTTAAACCCACGAATTAATAATCTCTCGACTTGTGTAAAGACCCGGCATTGTAAGGTTTAAAACAATGCGTCCTGTATCAGATGCGACTAATCGAACCTTCTTGAATCTGCGCTCCTAGTTTATTCCAAATGTAATCGAAACGAATCATTGGAAATATGAGGCGCGGGTGTAGGGTTGGCATGGCTCTTGCCTTATGTTGTGTATCAAAATGTATGCATTAAATCCTAATACCAGGGAGGTATTAAGTATGAACCATTTATTAATTGCATCTATATTAACGACAGGGCTCGCTCTCGGCGGAGCGAGCGGGGTTTATGCGGCTGATCAATATGGAAGTTCCGACGTCAGCGATCAGCAGTCGGAAAATTACCGGCAGGACTCAGCCCCGGATAAGTTCAGCGCGGAAGGCGGACAATACACGGTCAAAGCCGGGGATACGCTCGCAACTATAGCGGAAGAGCAGCTCGGGTCTCAGGACATGTGGCAGGAAATAGCGAGTGCCAACAACCTCGAGAACCCGGACCGGATATTCGAGGGGCAGACGCTGACGATACCCGCTGCAGAGGACGGGAGCATCCAGGCGCAGCATGAGGAACCCGCTCAGCAGGAAGATACCGCCGCCGAAACTTCGGCAAGCGGTAGTGAAGATAACGTAAACAATATGGCAGACAGCGACAAAGCCCAGGACAATCAGCCCATGGACCAGGAACAAGAGCTAAAGGGCGAGATTACCGAAATCGGCACTCAGAACGATAGCTTGTCTCTGAAAGACGAGAAGGGAATGACTCATTCCTTCACGAAGTTCGAAGACGAGAAGGTCCTGGAAGGAGTTTCAGTAGGTGATTTTGTTAAGGTCGAAATCGAAGACGGCACCATTATCCCCGGCCGCCCCGGCATAAAAATAGATATCAGTGATTATTCAGAGGGTTTTGACAATACGTATTTAATGTCAAATAATTCTTTGCTCGGAGCGATAAGCATTTAGCCGGTTAAATCTCTCCGGCAATTGAATAAACCGGGGTCGCGTATGCGGATGCCAATCTACTATATATTAACCTTCTCATGCCTGCTTTCCGGGTGCATCGCCGCCCCCGGCTCCGTACAGGAGCTCAGCGAGAGACAGGAAAGTCTGGAAAATAAAGTGGCCGTCATGTCGAGCGATTTGAACGACGTTCAGAGAAGACTCGAAATTCAGGGAGCAAGGATAAGAAGCCTCGAGCAGAATTATTCCGACATGTATATGAAAATGGATGACCTCCAAAAGAAGCAGGTCGTATCCCCGGCGGAGAAACTCGGAGCCGGGGAAGTGGTAAAAGACACGCCCCCGACGGGCGGGCTCTACGAGCGGGCTGAAACCCTCTACAATGAGGGGCAGTATCTAAACGCTATCCTGGCCTATCAGGTATTCATTGATACCTACCCCAACGACGGGAAGGTTGCGGACGCATATCTGAAGCAGGGCCTCGCTCTCGTTAAGATCGGAAGGACCGACGGAGCGAAATTCTTTTTCAAAACCCTCATAGACAGGTACCCCGAATCCGGTCAAGCCGCTATCGCGAGGCAGGAGCTCGAAAGAATTAATCCCGACTGAAACCGGACCGTTAGTCCGGGCTTTTGCAATACGTAACGCCGGCGCAGTCTCCGGCTTATATCCCGATTGACAAAATATACCCATATACATACTATCTTTATCCGTTACCGGCTCTCTATGTACATTCCCGTATAAACGCGCGGCCGGATTCGCCCTAACCCAGTGATTGAAGCAGATATCTTATATTTAAATTACGAATTCCCGGTCATCAGTTCCGAAACAGGACCGGGCGGGAGTTTTTTATTAGAGCTCGCGCGAGCGGTCTCGCAAGAAGCCGGTTTTCGCATACGGGTCCTAGCATTTCGGTTTGCCAATCAGCCGCCTTCCGAGGAAAAAAACGGCATATCCGTTGAAAGAATCGAGTTCCCCCGCACGTCGCTTCAAGGGAGCGATAGCCCGGACATCGATCTTGAGACCTACAGCACTCCCCGGAATTACAACCTCGCCCTCTCGGCATTCAAGGAGCACGCACTCCGGGTGGCGGCTTCGATAGGACGTATCGTGCCAGTCTGGTGTCATGGATTCATGGCTGCGTCCGCCGCAGTGGAATTGAGGAAACGGGGGTATCCGGTTGTGGGTGTATCACTCGGGCTGGCCGCCGAGGAACTGATGCTCCGCCTGGAGCTGTCCGACGACCCTCTGCGGAGAAAGAATTTCCCTCGGACTATGTCTTCCGCAGCCGGCGCCCTATTCGGGAAGAAGCTCGGGCCTTCATTCGTGAGGTTCCTCAGCCGGAACGCACCGATTATCTCCAGGCTTCCGCTCCCGCCCGCGCTTGAGCTCCTGCACAAGCTCTCGATTGAAGCCCGGTTCATGAACGCCGTCCACGTCATGGTCGCTATAAGTCCCGGACACGGCGAATCCATAGCCCGATATCACCCCTGTGCGAGGGGCAAATTGAGGTGCTGCTCCGCGGGCTCCCCCGCGCCCTCGCAAGACTCCTACTGGCCGTTCCCGATAAGAGACGATCGTCTCAGGCTGGTCA
>JAHKKQ010000221.1 GCA_020027805.1 Candidatus Dadabacteria bacterium | reverse complement strand
TAATCGGGAATGTCATCCTGCATCTTGCATCCTGTAACTCGGTGGGCCCACATAATGTTCGACACAGCCTAGTAGGATTTCGAGTAGGGGGCCGTCTCCTCAGGTTTGACTATCCCGCTATCTCAAATATAATTCATTCACCTCTTAAACAGCTCATTTGTCTTTAAATCCGGGAGGTTCTTACAGTTTGGAAACAGTCGTATTTTATATCTTTGCGGCCCTCTCGGTTGCCGGGGCCCTTCTGGTCATTACGCACAAAAACCCGGTATCGAGCGCTCTGTCCCTGGTACTGACCCTCTTCTCGACGGCGGTGCTCTTCGTCCTGCTCCTCGCCCATTTCGTCGCGGCCGTACAGATACTGGTTTATGCGGGCGCTATAATGATTTTATTCCTTTTTACCGTAATGTTTCTCAACCTGCATCCGGAAGCCCTCAGGTTCGACGCCCGGAACATGGCATTCAAAGTGAGCGTCTTCCTCGTCGTTCTTCTTTTTACGGGTTATTTTGCCGGCATGGGATTCAATAAAGCCTTTCCCGGAGGCGCCGCGTCGTCCCCGCCCGCCGAAGGGTTCGGCACCGTCGAGGGCATAGGCAAGGTGCTCTTCACCGATTATCTCCTGCCCTTCGAGCTCACGTCGGTACTCATACTGGCCGCCATAATCGGCGTCGTCGCCATAGCGAAGAGGAGGGAAAGCTGAGTTGAGCGTTTCCGTAGAACATTATTTCGTATTGAGCGCCGTATTGTTCGTCATCGGGGCCTATGGAGTGATTGCGAGGAGGAACCTTATAGTGGTCCTCATGTCTCTCGAACTGATGCTCAATTCCGCAAACCTCGCTTTCGTCGCGTTCTCCAGGGCTCACAACGACGTGACGGGCCAGGTGTTCATGATTATGTCCATAACCGTAGCCGCTGCGGAAGTGGCGGTCGGGCTTGCCCTCGTCGTGGCCGTATATTCGCACAGGGGCACCCTCGACGTCGATATATTAAAGATACTTAAAGGTTAGATGCCGGATGATACTCTGGATTATACTCATACCTCTTATCGGTGCCGCCCTGAACGGGCTCGTTTTTGCTTCGGGGTTCTGGAGGAAATGCCTCCGCGGCGACGAGCACACCGAAAAAAAGATCGTAAGCATAGTCGGGTGCGGCGTCGTTCTCGTATCCGCCCTCATTTCGTCGGCGCTCTTTTTCAAGCTCCTGTCAATGGAGCCCCCTCGGCGGGAGATAATACAGAACCTTTTCGAATGGATCCCCTCGGGCAGCTTTACCGTAAGCTTCGAGCTCCTGTTCGATACGCTCTCGTGCGTAATGGCGCTCATCATCACCTGGGTGGGCTTTCTCATACACGTCTATTCCATCGGATACATGCACCACGACAAGGCATATTCGAAGTATTTCACGTACCTTAATATCTTTATCTTTTTCATGCTCATCCTGGTGCTGGGCAACAGTTTCCCTCTCATGTTCGTCGGCTGGGAAGGCGTCGGTCTCGCGTCCTACCTCCTCATCGGTTTCTGGTACGAGAATCCGGAGAACGCCGATGCCGGCAGAAAGGCGTTTATCGTGAACAGGATAGGCGATTTTGGATTTATTCTCGGAATATTCCTCATATTCTTCGTATTCGGCTCGGTGAATTACCAAGAGGTGTTCGGCAGGGCCTCCGATCCCGCGTTCATGAGCGCGGTTCCCGCCGCGGTCATCACCGTAATCGCATTACTCCTTTTTGTAGGGGCGGTCGGTAAGTCGGCGCAAATTCCTCTATATGTCTGGCTCCCGGACGCCATGGCGGGCCCCACACCCGTGAGCGCGCTCATACATGCGGCCACTATGGTCACTGCCGGGGCCTACATGATAGCCAGGTGTAACGTACTTTATTCACAATCGCCCACAGCCCAGATGGTAGTCGTCACAGTAGCGGCATTGACTTCCTTCCTCGCGGCCACTATAGCGATAACCCAGAACGACATAAAAAAAGTGCTCGCTTACTCCACAATCAGCCAGCTCGGCTATATGTTCATGGCCATAGGGGTCGGGGCATATACGGCCGGCTTATTCCATCTCGTAACCCATGCATTCTTTAAAGCCCTCTTATTCCTGGGGTCGGGAAGCGTCATACACGCGCTCTCGGGCGAGCAGGACATTAGACACATGGGCGGGCTTAGAAAATTCATCCCTACGACCGCTATCACATTTTTTATAGGCACTCTCGCCATAGCCGGCGTTCCTTTTTTCTCGGGCTTTTTCAGCAAGGACGGCATACTCGGCGCCGTCTACGACCGCGGGTACTCCATACATTGGATGATCGGCCTTGTTACCGTCATACTGACGGCGCTCTATATGGGCAGGCTTTATCTCCTCACGTTCGAAGGTAAATCCAGGGTCGCCGATAAGGTCAGAGACCACATACACGAGTCTCCCCTGACCATGACCATCCCTCTTATGATTCTGGCGTTTCTTTCGATTGCGGGCGGATACGTGGGCGTTCCGGAATTCATCGGGGAGCTCGCAGGGATACACGAATCGAATCTCTTCGACAGGTTCGTTTCCTCCTCGATAACCATGGACAGCTTCGTCTCGGCGGGGCATCATCTGTTAAGCCATACGACGCTGCTGATATTCTCGATTACGGCTGCCGCCCTGGGCATCGCCGCGGCGTGCTATTTTTTCTACTTCAGGCCCGTGCTCCCCGAAAAGATTGCTTCCGGCAAGACTATAGAGCCCCTCTACGAGGGCTCCCTCCACAAGTGGTATGTGGATGAGCTCTACGACTATATATTCGTTCAGCCTTTCAGATACCTGTCCGAGCAGGCTTCGAAATTCGATCTCGGGTTTATAGACGGGGCGGTAAACGGCGTCGCCGCGGTCCTGAAAGACATGGCATTGACCCTTCAGGCCGCGCAGAGCGGCGTGCTCCGCAGCTACGCCACGCTCATGGCTATAGGGGCCTTCGCGATTCTCGTGTTCATAATTATCTGGCAGAGCCTTTAAAGCGGG
>JAHKKQ010000220.1 GCA_020027805.1 Candidatus Dadabacteria bacterium | reverse complement strand
TTATCAGTATAGGGCAGGCGTTCTGATCATACATGCGAATTGCTTGTGGGGTTGTCGATCGTTTTGCTTTCTTCCGCTTGGGCGGCCGCTTCGTCCCCGGCCTTTTCTGGATCTTTAGCCGCGCGGGCTTCTTTTTCGTCCATCTCGAACTGTATTGAGTCCTTGAGCTCGTTCTTGGCCCTCTCGAGCTCGCGCATTCCCCTGCCTAGAGATTTAGCGAGCTTCGGTATCTCGTTGGGCCCCAGCACTAGCAGTGCGATGAGGAGTATTATTAATATTTCGCTCGTTCCTATTCCGAACATAACCCCGCCTGACCGGCATGAGAAAGGCTACCTCATTATAACCGTATGTTCAACAAACCTCCCCCCGACGCCCGGTCTGGGGATTTGTGCTACAATTATTTGCTGCTTGTAGTAAAATGAATCTGAGAATAATAAAATAGCTGCACACAAAGGAGTGTGATCATGAAAGCGATCCGGTATCACGAGTTCGGAGAAGTGGATGTGCTCAAGTACGAAGACGTGCCTGAGCCTGAGCTCGGGGATGACGAAGTCCTCGTAAGGGTGAAAGCCGCGTCTTTAAACCATCTCGACTTGAGACTCAGGTCCGGCAAATCTCCCCGCCCCGTCGACCTCCCGCATATAGGCGGTGTCGATATAGCGGGCGATGTGGAGAGGACCGGCAAGAACGTAAAGGACCTCGCACCCGGAACGCGTGTAGTCATAGACCCGACCGTGAAGACCCCGAAAGGCCCCATGGTAATCGGAGTCAATTTCTACGGGGGGTTTGCCGAGTATGTGAAAGTCCCCGCGCCGAACGCGGTCCCGATACCCGACGAGGTGTCATATGACGACGCATCGGCGCTGCCTATATGCTACGTGACGGCGTGGTATGGACTCTTCGACAGGGGCGGGATGCAGAGCGGAGAGACGGTGCTCGTCCACGCGGCGGGGAGCGGGACCGGGAGCGCCGCCGTCCAGATCGCGAAGGAGGGCGGAGCCTTTGTTATCGCGACCGCGGGGAGCGACGAAAAACTTGAGAAGGTGCGGAAGCTCGGCGCGGACGCCACGATCAACTACAACACGACCGACTTCTCGGAAGAGGTGAAGAAGATAACGGACAACAAGGGAGTGGACATGATTTTCGACCAGATAGGCGCATCCGTCTGGGAGAACAACCTCAAGTCGCTGAAGATGAAGGGCCGGCTCCTGCTTATCGGCGTAGTCGGGGGGGGACAGACTACGTTCAATTTCGGCCCGGTTATCGTGAAGGACCTGTCTGTACTCGGAGTCACGGTGTTTAACGCCCCGAGGGCTAACCTTATAAACGTCATCAACCTCGTTTCGCTCGGGAGGCTCTCTCCGGTGATAGACAAGAGGTTCCAGCTCTCCGAAGCTGCCGCGGCGCAGAAGATGTTAGAAGACAGGAGCCAGTTCGGAAAGGTGATATTGAACCCGTGAAGCCAGGTCCGCATTC
The DNA here is from genome assembly GCA_020027805.1 of Candidatus Dadabacteria bacterium. Lineage (GTDB taxonomy): Bacteria > Desulfobacterota_D > UBA1144 > Nemesobacterales > UBA2774 > 2-12-FULL-53-21. Next base: position 1,537 of record JAHKKQ010000220.1, on the reverse strand, counting down.
GTAATAAAGAGACGCGTGCTGTGAATGGATACATCGACGGGCTGTTCCCTGACCGGATCCCCGGTTTCATCCCCTGAATGGGTTTACCGGAGCGTCTCCTCGAAATTCCGTACAAGCGTTTCGGAGGCGGGTTCTTTCAAGCCTGCCGTCGTCAGGAGCGAGTCCGCCGTTATCCTGCCCCCGCGGGACCATAGCCCGCTCATGAATACGCCGGCATCCTTAGTCCTCCACCATTCCTCGTCGAACGATTCCATCATGAAACGGCGGAGCCCGGGCCCGGCGAGCACGGCTTTAAACCGGAAAGGGGAGCTGAGCGGGGAGAGGAATTCGGCGATATAGCTCCGCCCGTCGGCTTCGCATTGCGCGGCGCCGCTCATGATCTCGGAGAATATTTCTGGCAAATCACGAGGGTCGCCGCTTCCGAATAGCTCATGAGCGTACAGGGCGCGCCCCGCGTCGAGCCTCTCCGTCATGAGCCGCCTTAGTCGGACAAAATCGAGGAAATCCCCGTCAGTGTCGATTTTTAAATGCTTCCTCATCCATCTGGGCTCGCAGACGAGGCCTCCGAAGAGTTCCGAGAAGATATCGGTGAGCGCCCCGTCTCTCAGGAACGCGAATTCGAAGTCGTCGCCCGGGTCCGTGAAGCAGAAGGAAAGCGCCTGTCCGAGACCCCTGAGAAAGGACTCGTAATCGTGGATACCGCCTGAGGGATATACGGAGATAGCGGTTTCAAAAGGCGGATCGAGCGGGAGCGAAAAACCGTCCGGCTCCTTCCCCGCCCTCTTTTCCGTGTCGCAGCCGGGCTCGTGGGCCGGCGATAGCGCCATGCCTTCGAGAACGGTCTTCGAGAGTAGAGCGGGGTCGATTTTGGTGAAGTACCCCTTGAGCTCGGCGGAATTGAACAGGTACGTCATATCGTATATGGAGGCGTCCTTCAGGGGAAGCTCCATCTTTTTCATGAAGTACCATCCGAGCTTATCCCGGGCTATGTAATCGGTATCTGCGAGGAACTTCTTCGCCTCTTCCCTCAAGTGTGCAATCCCGGTACCGGAAACCGCATCGAGGAGCTCTCCGTAACTCCCGAAGCCGAGGGACTCCGAGCATTCCGTCATTATTCCGAGCTTCCTCCGGCAGAGGTCGTTGAGCCCGGATAGGACTTCCGGGTTCCCAATCGCGATCTCGTCCCTCTTGTGCTTTTTCGGCTCGGATAATAAAGCAGCTTTGGCGGAGCGTATCGTCAGGCTCCTTCCGCCCGCACGGAACTGCAAGCCCGCCTCGAGCGCGAGTATCCTGTCTGTGGGCCCGGAGGACTTCCCCCCGAGAAAAGCCCCGGCCAGGAATGAGGAAATGAGCCTATGCCCCGCTCTGGCTTCCCCGTCACCGCTTGCGGGTTCCGTATACGACAAATAGAGCTCGGGCTCGAGGAACTCTCTTCGCGAGTTATATATGTCGGTGATGCGGGTCTCAATCTTTCTGCCCGTGAGGTTCTGTCGGAGCTCCCTGTTGAGATCCGTCAACAACCCGACGCCTTCTGATC
>JAHKKQ010000071.1 GCA_020027805.1 Candidatus Dadabacteria bacterium | reverse complement strand
CTGGAACGGGCACGACCCGATACTGAAGGAGAGGCTCTTCGGACTTACGGGCAACGAAGGCAACCACGGGGAAGACGTGAAGGAATATTACTACTACCTCGACAACACTCCGTCCCACGCATACATGAAGTGCCTCTACAAATACCCTCACAGGGCTTACCCCTACGACGACCTGGTCGAGGTGAATAAAAAGAGGGGCCGGCACGAACCCGAGTACGAGCTAATAGACACGGGCGTGTTCGACGAAGACCGCTACTGGGACGTTTTCGTAGAGTACGCGAAAAAATCACCCGAAGACATACTCGTCCTCATCACGGTCTCGAACAGGGGGCCCGCCGAAGCGGTGCTCCACCTGCTCCCCACACTCTGGTTCAGGAACACGTGGTCGTGGAGGGGAGGGGACAAGCCCTCTCTCCGTTATGCGGAGTCGGAAGAGAAATTGAAAGTGATCGAAGCCTCGCACCCCGAGCTCGGCAACAGGTGGCTCTACTGCGACAACCCCGGAGGGCTCCTCTTCACGGATAACGAAACCAATTTCGAGAGGGTCTTCGGCTCCCCGAACGAGACCCAATATGTCAAGGACGGGATCAACGACTACATAGTCGGGGGCAAGGAGAGCGCCGTCAACAGCAAGGGGATGGGGACGAAGGTATCCGCCCACTACACGCTCACGATGCCGCCGGGCAAATCCCAGACGGTCAGGCTCAGGCTCTCGGACACTATAAACCTGATAGACCCGTTCGGGAAGACCTACGACACGGTCTTCGCCAAACGGAAAAAGGAGGCGGACGAGTTTTACAAGAGGGTGTGCCCGTACACGCTCCCCCCGGACCTCTCGAACATACAGCGCCAGGCCTTCGCGGGAATGCTATGGACCAAGCAGCTTTACTATTACGTCGTCGAGGAATGGCTAAACGGCGACCCCCTCTGCCCCCCTCCCCCCGAGTCGAGGAAACAGGGGAGGAACCACAACTGGATTCACGTCTATAACGAGGACATACTCTCCGTGCCCGACAAGTGGGAATACCCCTGGTTCGCGGCGTGGGACCTCGCCTTTCACACCGTCAATTACTCCCTCATCGACCCCGATTTCGCAAAGCGCCAGTTGATGCTCCTGACGAGGGAATGGTACATGCACCCCAACGGGCAGATACCCGCCTACGAATGGGCGTTCAGCGACGTCAACCCCCCCGTCCACGCCTGGGCGGCGTGGAGGGTATACAACATAGAGCACAAGATGTACGGCAGGAAGGACATCCATTTCCTGGAAAGGGTCTTTCAAAAGCTCCTCCTCAACTTCACCTGGTGGGTCAACAGGAAGGACGCCGAGGGTAAGAACGTGTTCGAGGGAGGGTTCCTCGGGCTCGACAACATAGGCGTATTCGACAGGAACGCGAAGCTCCCGTCGGGGGTGATACTCGAGCAGGCGGACGGCACCAGCTGGATGGGCATGTACTGCCTCAACATGCTCGCGATAGCCATAGAGCTCGCGAAGCACAACTCCAGCTACGAGGACATCGCGAGCAAGTTCTTCGAGCACTTCCTCTATATCGCGAGGGCCATAAACATGCCCGAGAGGGGCCACGACGGCCTCTGGGACGAGGATGACCAGTTCTATTACGACGTGCTGCACCTGCCCGGCGGAAATCACCTCCCGCTGAAGGTGCGCTCCATGGTGGGGCTCATACCGCTCTACGCCATAGAGACTTTAGAGCCCGACGTGCTCGAGAAGCTCAAGGGGTTCAGGCAGAGGATGGAATGGTTCATAGAGAACAGGCCCGACCTCGGGCAGAACGTGGCCTCCATGGAGGAAAAGGGGGTCGGCGAGCGGAGGCTCCTGTCGATAGTCGATCAGGACAAGCTGAGGCAGGTGCTGAGGAAAATGCTCGACGAAAACGAGTTCCTGAGCCCGTACGGGATACGCTCGGTCTCGAAATTCCACAGGGGCAACCCTTACGAGTTCCGCGTGGCCGGGTATGACTATACGGTCGCGTACGAGCCCGCGGAATCGACAAGCGGGCTCTTCGGAGGGAACTCCAACTGGAGGGGCCCCGTCTGGTTCCCCGTCAATTTCCTCCTCATCGAGTCGCTCCAGAAGTTCCATTACTACCTCGGCGACAGCTTCAAGGTCGAATGCCCCACCGGCTCCGGGAAGTACATGAGCCTCTGGGAGGTGGCCAAGGAGATATCCCACAGGCTCGTCAGGATATTCAAGCGGGACCCCTCCGGCAGGAGGCCTGTTTACGGCGGCGGCGAGAAATTCCAGACCGACCCCTACTGGAGCTGCTACATTAATTTCTACGAGTACTTCCACGGCGACAACGGCGCTGGAATCGGGGCCAGCCACCAGACCGGCTGGACAGGGCTCGTGGGCAAGCTGATCCGTCAGTCGGGCGAGTACGGGACAATCGACGAGATCTGAGCCTCCCGGTCGAGTCATGCGAAGAATCCAGCGGTCCCGCCGCGGCGTCTATATATGTCTTTGAGGGTGTTGTTGGCAAGGAGGGATTAATTTAAATAACTGCAAAAAATTTCGCTTGACAGCTTAAGAGATATCCTTTATATTATCTATTAATATTAAGTAACGCACTTAAAATCATCCTCCATCCTCCTTTAAGAAAAGAGGGAACACTCCAGAAACGGATGTTCCCTCTTTTTGTTTTTACAGCAACGCCTGAAGCCTACAAAGGGTATCTATTCCCTCTCATCCGCTTTTCTCGTCCCCAATCGCTCGCGCCATATATCTCCAATAAACACCTGATTTGTGAAGATATTTCTCACGAATTTGATATATTCCGATACGCATCATATAATATCCGTAGTTCCGTAGTAAGGAAGTAGTAAGAAACAGGGGGTTCGTGAACCATGGCAGAGAGCGTCAACGTTAGAATCACGGGAAAGCTCATCAAATTCGTGAAGGATCAGACAGGCCCGGAGGGCATGTATGAATCTGTCAGCGAGTACATCCGGGCTCTCATCAGACAGGATTATAAGCGTCTCGAAGAGCACAGATGGCAACGGCTCTATGGGGAGCTCGAACCAGGAATGAACGCCAGCGAGAGCGAATTTATCGAGGTCGGAGCCGAGGACGTAATCGCCAGAAACCGCGGCAATCAAAAATTATGATGCGGTATCGTTTTTTTTTCCGCCGCGGACAAACGCCAGGACGGAATATGGGATTACACACTCGGGAAATGCGGCGAGCAGAAGGCAGTTGAATACATACGCGGCATGCACGACGCGGTCTCGAAGGCCGCTGAAAATCCGCAGCTGTGGCGGAGGATAGAGCGCAAGGGGTTCGAAAAGGTTTTCTACATACGTTATGAGAAACACTTCATATTCTTTCGCCTCCTCTCGGGAGGGGTACTGGGTATAATCAGCATACTGCACGAGCGGATGGACATTCCCGCCCGCCTGAGAGAAGACATCAAAGAAAACATTATAACTCGAAAATGAGAGAGAATGAATAATTTCCTTATAATACTCTTCTACAAATTCACGGAAATAGACGACCCTGAGGGTTTCGCCGCCGGGCAGAGGGAATTCTGCAAAAAAGAAGGGCTCCTGGGAAAGATACTCGTCGCCCGGGAGGGGATAAACGGCTCTTTTTCGGGCACACGCGAGCAGATAGATAAGTACAAAAATTTCCTCACTTCGATAGAAGGGTTCATGGACGTTAACTTCAAGGAAGAGACAGCGTCCTTCCGCCCGTTCAGGAAGCTCATCGTCCGGGTGAAGAAGGAGATAATACGCCTCGAGCGGGAGGTGGATATGGGGAGTATAGGTAAGTATATCACCCCGGAAGAACTGCTCGCCTTGTATGAGAGCGGCGAGGACTTCATCATGCTCGACACCAGGAACAGCTACGAATCGGACGTCGGCAGGTTCAGGAACGCCGTTACCCCCGCGATCGACTCGTTCAGGGAATTCCCCGAAGCCCTCGAAGGGCTCCGCGATAAGAAGGACAGGAAGATCGTGACATACTGCACGGGCGGGATTAGGTGCGAGAAGGCCACGGCCTACATGATAGGCAGCGGTTTCACGGACGTTTACCAGCTGAAGGACGGCATCATCAACTTCTGCCAGCAATACCCCGACACGGTGTGGGAGGGGAAGTGTTTCGTCTTCGACGACAGGCTCGTCTCGGACGTCGAGGCCGAGGGAGAAGTCATTTCACGGTGCACCCTCTGCGGCGAAAGCTCCGACCGATACCAGAACTGCAGGAACCCCGTCTGTGACGACCTCGTGATTCTGTGCCTCAAGTGCAGCGAAGAAAACGATGGCTGCTGCTCGCATGAATGCCTCGGGGAATACCGGGCGCAGATCCGCAAGAAGACACGCGAGAGACAGGGGCATAAATCCAGAACCGCCTGACGATATTCGAAACAAATCATCATCAAGCTTTGGGCTCGACATAGGGTAAACCGGGGACCGGCCGAATTTAAGTTTAGCAGGTACGGAGGTTACAGAACGTATGCCCGCGGGTGCTCACCCGCTTCTCAGTCCTTTATGTTTCTTGCCTTGAGCAAAAGGAGCAAGACGAAGGCGAGAAGGAATATCGCGTATAGGAAAGGCGGAAGCAGATCCATATCGGTTTAAATCCCCCCCTTCAGTATCGGATTCGAAAAAATCCGGAGACCCCATATTATACAGGGGTCTCCGCAGCTTTATTCTCAGTGCTTACTGCTTGTCTTTTTTCTTGCCCTTCGGTTTCGATTTCTTCGCGATGAAGCCCTTGAGCTCCGCGAGGTCCGGAGCGAGGAGTTCCTTTACCCTTTCGGTATTGACCCTGGCCACGATTATGTGGCCGATCTCGGTGTTGACCTCGTCGTATATCCCCATCGCTTTCATCCCCTGGGCCTGTTTCTGGTTATCTTCGGTCGGGCTCACGTAGTGTACGGAGACCGCCTTGTACCTGTGTATCAGGAATATATGGATGAGGGCCATGAGCCTCTTCTTGCGGAACCTGTCTTCGAAGGTGTTCTGGTCCCTGATGGAAACGAAGTTGTTCCCCCAGCGGTCGTGTATGGTCGTGAAAATCACGTCGGCCACTTTATTCCCGCCTTCGTCCTTGACCGAAAGCTCGAGGAGCTCCGAGCCCGCCGTATGCGGCCGGAGCTTCACGCTCAGGCGTCCCGGTATGCCGTAGTGCTCCGACCAGAGCTCGAACCAGTCCTCCAGAAGCCTGGGCGGGACTTCGGTTTCGACCAGGTGCTGTACCTGAGTCGAGCCCTTGCCCATGGCGACCGTGGTCGCCGTGCGTCCGGACGATGCGGCGAGCGCTCCGTCGAGACGGGGCCCTCCGACGAGTGTCTGCGGCGTCCTGTAAGGCGAGTCGAGGAGCCTTAACTTCCTCTGGAGCCTCGCAAGCGCGAGCATCCCGTCCTGCTTGAGAGCCGTCGCGAACTCCTCGGCCGCGAGCCCGTCTATCTGGTGACCGCCGTAGGTGATGAAGTCGAATACGTAGCCGAGCTTCCCTATCTCCTTGGGGAAGTTCCTCATCTCCTCTTCACTCATTCCCGTGGTATCCCAGTTGAACGAAGGCGACAGGTTATAGGCGAGCATCTTGTCCGGGAACTCCGCGTGTATGGCTTCCGCGAATTCCCGGGCTTCCTCGTAGTTTGCTGTTTTAGTTTCCATCCATATTAAATCGGCGTAAGGAGCGACCGCGAGGGATTTCGCTATGGCGTATTCTATGCCGCCCTTTACCTGATAGTAGCCCTCTGGCGTCCTCGAAAGCTCGCAGTCCCAAGGGGCTTCTATGCCCATCTGTCTCGCCTTGTCCCTCGCGTGCTGGTAGGAGGCGTGCTTCGCGAATTCGAACCATTCTTCTATGGTCATCCCGAGGTTCCTGCCCTCTTCTATCGCGAACTCCATCTGCTCGGCGACCGCCTGGTCGTACGTCATAAGCCCGGATTCTACTTCCCAGGTCTCGACGAACTTGCTGGCCGCGTTCTCGAGCGGCTTGGTGATGCTCCTCTCCTTCCCTTCCTTGAGCGCCTGTATGCTCTTGTCTATTATAGGCGTGAGGCCCACCTTGTCGAACCACTCGTAGACCTCGTCGTACTCGGCGTCAGAGATATTGTAGAGCATAAAGCCGTTCACATCCGTGATACCCTTGTCGTAAAACCTTTTCAGAATAGCGAGATAGCAGTTCTTGTATCCGGGCACGTTCGTGACTGTGGCTCCGAGTATGAACGGCTGGTCGCGCTCGTCTCCCCTTCCGTCGAGGAGGTTTGCGGCCTCGGCGTCCGTACGGGCGACGATGATCCCCGGCACCTTCATGATGTCGAGTTGGAACCTCGCCGCGTTCAGTCTTTTTATCTGCTCGTCAACAGGCACGAGCGCCTTCCCTCCCTGATGGCCGCATTTCTTCGTGCCGGGCTTCTGGTCCTCTATGTGGTACCCCGTCACGCCCGCTTCGACGAACCTCTTTATGAGGTTCCTGACGTGGGCGTCTCCCCCGTGCCCCGTGTCGGCGTCGGCTATGATGAACGGCCTGTAATCGACCCTGGGAGTGGCCTTCCTCTCCTTCTCCGACATGCGCGACCTCATGAACTTCTGGTTCCGGTCGGCTGTCAGGAGCGCGCGGACGAGCCCCGCGGCCTCATCGGGCACCTGGCTCAGCGGATAGCTCGCGAGGTCGGGGCCCGGGTCTTCCGAGAGAGATCCTTTCGCGGACGTAGCCCATCCGCCGAGATATATCCCTTCTATGCCTATGCGCTTCATCGTTACGATCTGTCCCGGCGAATAGGGCCCGAACGTGGTTATCTGCTCGCCCCTGGCGAAGAGCTCACGGAGCCTGTTGTAGAATTCCTCGGAATATTTCCTTGCTACCGTATAGTCGTTTTCGATGGTCCCGGCCTGCTGTACGACCTGGCGCGCGGAGTATAGCCGCCTTATTCCCTTGAACCTCGGCTGGGCGAACCAGTCCTTCATCTCCCTGACTTCCCTTTCGAACGAATCGAGCTCGTCCTCGAGCGTCGTGTCGAGCCTCGTCTCGGGCAGGAAGTCGAGGTTCTCGGTGATCCTCGTGCCGTCTTTTTTGAAGGCGTCCATGTACTGCTTTATCCGTATCTTCGCCGTCGAGAGGTCGTGGTTGTTGAGGTTTATATTCAGGAGGTCGATGTACCACGGGGTCTTGATGCTGTCGAGCACGTATGTTTCCACTATCTCCCTTGCTATGGGGAGCGTAGTGGGCTTGGAGTCGTCGTGGACGTCCTTGTCCTTCGCCTGGAGCAGCTTGTCGTATTCCTCGGCGAGGAGCCTCTCGAAGAGGTCGGACGTGAATATGTCCCCCGCCTTCACCCCTGTTTCCTTATCGTCCTCTGTCAGCATGGCGCCCTTGTCCACCCATTCCCAGAGAATGCTCAGGCGTATCTCGCCCGTCGCCATGTCTTCCATTAAATAGAGTATGTCGTCGTTGCCGAAGAAATCCGCGGGTTTAAGCGCGGCAGCCTGGAAACCCTGGCCGAACGCGTTCCCGTATTGAAGGGCGACCGATATGAGGTTCCTTGCCCCCCTTATGGTCCGGGGCGCCGGCTCGAGAAGAGTGAGCCCGTCCGCGTCCTCGTCAGAATAGGTGAGCGGCGGGAATTTCCTTCCCATCTGGTTTTCCTGCCCCGCTTCTTCCCATACGGGCCTGATTATATGCACCATCTTCCAGTGCGCGACCCACTTCCCGCTCGCCCCCTCCTGCTGCTCACGCCTCGCCCCGTCGACCGCTTTCTTCATACCTTCTTTTACGCCTTTATCCGAGCCAACGGGGATGTTCGGCTCCATCCCGCCCTGCCAGAGGGCGTAGTTATGGTTGACCCCGGGGGTGTTTACGGCTCTGCGCACCCGGTCTTCGTAATTCCTCATATAGCCGTACGTCATCGTTATCGATTCTATGTTCGGGTTAATGAACGACTGGTCCCACGCCATGGCGTCGGAAACGCTGTTTATGTAATCCCACCTGCCGGTGTTGAACCCCACGAAATGCCTGCCGAGGGCCGCGCGTATCTCCATCAGCTGGAACGTAGCCTCGAGCTGTTCGATGAGGACGTATACCTTGATGGAGCCCAACGGTATGCTCAGGTGATCCTCGAGCGCCGAAAGGAGCTCGTTCCAGAAAGCGGCCTCTTCGGCCGTCTGTATCTTGGGCAGGTATAGCACTATCGAAGAGCCTGACTTGTCGAGCTCCTGATAGTTGTTCACAACGTAAAGGACGACATCGACTACGGAGGCCGAGAGCATGAGGCCGTTCTCGTCCCTGATGTGCCTGTCGTCGAGATGGAGGCCCCTGGCCCGGAATATCTTCGTCGTGAAGTCGAGCTGCTTTCTCCAGTCGATGATTATCTCCCGCCCAAGGAACCCCTTCGCCCATTCGTTCATCTCCCTCGAGACCTGCTCGGCGACGTTCATGAACATGGGGTCTTTCCTTATGGCGAGCTTCAGATTCCTCTGGTTGTCGAGCGACATCGTGCTTATCTGGCCGAGGGCATCCTCGCCGTCGAACATCCAGCCGTCCGCTCCGGAAAGGAGCGCGTACGCCACGTTGCGTATGCTTTTGTCGATAGAAGTATTAGGCTTTGCGGCCGGGCCCGTCCCCTGAATCCACTGCCTCTGGAGGTCGTGCGGGACATCGGAGCCCACGAACTTGCCGTCCCTCGCGTCCTGCACCTTTATATTCGTGCGGGGTATGAAATCGCTGGGGTTGAGGAACCTTATCCTCTCCCTGTTGCGGTTGCACTGGGCGCGCCTCGCATACCGCTTTTCCATCAGCATCTTCTGGTCTTTATTGAATACCGAAAGCGCCTTCAGGGCTTCCAGAACTTGCGGCGTGTATATGTCGGCGTATTCGCTCGCGAGGCTGTTCCTTATCTGGAGATTCCTCGGGGCGGAAATTACCTTGAACGGCTGTTTTGAAATATCACGAACGGTGCTCATGTCGCTCCTTCTCCTTGGTTTTTATACTGTGCAAAAGATTAAAAAAGGGAACCATGATTATAATACAACCGGCTTCCAAATCAAATAAAACCACCATAACTCACGGTACTTATTAATGTATTTACCGCTGTGTAGTAATATTTCGTCCAAGCCGCGGAAAAAATCTTTTTCCGCGATGCACAATAGGCGACCATAGGTTATCGATATAGAACCCTGCCCCTTTAAATCATTTTACCCGTTTTTATGCCCTTGTGAATTGCCGGGGGATAAATTGCGGCGGGTCGCCGCACACGATGTGTGATTTTATGATCCCTTCCCCAACTCCACTGCTTAACCCGGCAATCGCGTTCGTTTCGATTATCGGCGATGACCCAGGCTGACAGACGGGTGTGGAGTGACTTCTCAGGAAAGAGGAAGCCAAGCCCATATACCACCTTTGGGGCGGGGTGGGGATGTCCTATACTGTCATTGCGAGCGCAACGAACGAATGTGAGTGCAGCGCAGCAATCTCGCCTTTTTCCTTTTCTGTCATT
>JAHKKQ010000070.1 GCA_020027805.1 Candidatus Dadabacteria bacterium | reverse complement strand
GGTCTTTTCACGGACGGAGGACATAAGGGAAGCGGATGTGGTTCTCCTGGATGCAGACTCGTCGGGCATAAAGAATCTGAGCCGGTTAAAGGATAAGTATTTCGTCATAGTAGTTACAGCCGAAAAAGGGACGAGATACCTTATCGAATCTATGACCTTCGGAGCGTTCGACTGCGTGTTCAGACCCCTCAAGAATTCGTCTCTCGCACTGTCCCTCGAAAGGGCGTTGGGCATCAGGTCGGAGATTAAGGGCCACCTCGTGGAATTCCACGGGAACACACAGGGCACGAGCGTTACGTGCGCGATAGTGGGGGACTCGCCCATGCTCCAGGAGGTGTGCAAGCTCATAGGACAGGTCGGGAGGGTGGACGTGCCCGTCCTCATAACCGGGGAGAGCGGGACAGGTAAGGAATTAGTCGCGGAGTCCGTATGGAAGGTGAGCACGAGGTGGGAAAAGCCATTCGTCGTGCTTAACTGCGCCGCCATCCCCGAGACCCTTTTAGAGGCCGAGCTCTTCGGATACGAGAAAGGTGCGTTCACAGGGGCGTCTGCGTCCCGTATAGGGAAATTCGAGGAGGCCGACGGGGGAATAATTTTCCTCGACGAGATAGGCGATATGCCGTTTTTACTCCAGGCGAAGGTGCTGAGGGTGCTGCAAAGCGGGACGTTCCACAGGCTCGGCTCCAATAAGGAAATATCGGTCGACGTGAGGATAATCACGGCGACGAACAAGGACCTCGAAAAGATGGTCAGGGACGGTAAATTCAGGGAGGACCTCTATTTCCGTATAAACGTCGTGAGGATACACCTGCCCGCGCTCAAGGAAAGAAAAGAGGACATACCCCTCCTATGCGAGTGCTTTACGAGAAGACACAGCACACAGATAGGGAAGGAAATAAAGGGGGCCACGAGCAAGTTTCAGAAAACGCTCATGGAATACGGCTGGCCGGGCAATGTCAGGGAGCTCGAAAACGTGATCAGGAAGGCGATAGCTTTCACGAAAACGCCCTATCTCACTTCGTACGACCTCGATCTGAAAGGCAAACAGCAGTCAGTGAAGCCGATTCACAATATATCGTTTAAAGACGCCCTCAGGAGCTCCGTCAGGGGCCTGCTCGGCTCGGGACACGAGGAGAACATATACGATATGGTGGTTAAGGAGGCAGAGGTGGTCCTGCTTCAGGAGGCCCTCGACGCGAGCGGGTGGAACCGTTCGAAAGCCGCAAGGACTCTCGGCATAAACAGGCTCACGCTCAGGCGAAAACTGGAAGAATACGGAATAGGGGATAAAAGGGACCGGGTCGAAACGGATTGATTGAGCTGTTTCAATTTCCGAGAAGCTCAGAAATTTTAAAAATCGAATAAAAGTCGACCCCCATCTCCCCGAGCTTCTGCGCAGCTCCCTCCTCACGGTCGACTATAACGAGCACTTTCCTCACCAGGGCTCCTGCGTTCCGGACCGCGTCTATCGCCGCCAACACCGACCCGCCCGAAGTGACGACGTCCTCGACTACAGCCGTATTATCGCCGGGCTTGAGGTTGCCTTCTATCAGCTTTCCGGTACCGTGCCCTTTTTCCTGTTTCCGAACGAGAAAGCCCATAAGCGGATAGTTCTCCCTCTGACTCGCGCAGAGAAGGGAGCCCACGATCGGGTCAGCCCCCATGGTCGGCCCTCCGACGGTGACGATGAGCGGGTCCCGCCTGATTTCGCCGAGAAAAATGTCCGCCACGAGAGATACGCCTTCCGGATGAAGCGTTGTAAGCCTGGCGTCAATGTAATAATCGCTTTCCTTTCCGGACGCGAGGGTGAATTTCCCCCTCAGTATAGAGTTCTCGAGGAGTATACGCTTTAGCCTGTCTTTCTTTTCAGATGCCACCGCTGCCACCGTCTATGAATCAAACCTCAAATGTGATTTCCTGTCAATTTGTCAGGCTGCCCTGACAGGGAAAGCCCGCATGTGCGGGAGGGGCCTCGTTCTAATCTTTTAGTGACCTCACCTTCCAGATATCCTCGGCGTATTCCGATATTGTGCGGTCGCTCGAGAACTTCCCGATACGGGCGACGTTGAGAATCGCCTTCCTCACCCACTCCCCCGTTCTATTAAATTCCTCCCCAATCGTCTGCTGCGTCTCCGCATAGGTTTCGAAATCCGCGATGTGGAAATAGACGTCGCCGTTCATGAGGAGGGCTTCATAAATCCATTTGAAGATACCGCGCTCTTCCTTGCAGAATATGTCCGACTCGAATGAATCCATTACCCTTTTCAGATAAGGGTTCCGCTCGCAGATCTCTCTCGGGTGATAACTGTGCGACTGTCTCATCTCCGTTATCTCATCATCCCTCAATCCGAATATAAATATATTTTCCTCCCCCACCTCTTCCCTGATCTCTATGTTTGCACCGTCCATAGTACCTATTGTGAGGGCGCCGTTAAGCGCGAGTTTCATGTTCCCCGTCCCCGAGGCCTCCTTCCCCGCAGTGGATATCTGCTCGCTCAAGTCGGCTGCCGGGATTATCCTTTCGGCGAGGGTCACCTTGTAGTCGGGAATGAATACCACCTTTATCTGACCGCTCACCCTCGGGTCGTTATTAATGACATTCGCCACGTTATTAATGAGCTTTACGATCTGTTTGGCAGCCCAGTAGCCGGGCGCCGCCTTCCCGGCGAAGATGTACGTCCTCGGCACGTTGAGCAGTGCTCCGTCTTCGACGATACGGAAATACTGATGGATTATGTGAATGATGTTGAGGAGCTGACGTTTATACTCGTGGATTCGCTTTATCTGGACATCGTACAAGCTATCGGGATTTACCGTTATACGGGTTATCCTGTGTATCAGCTTCGCGAGACTTTCCTTATTCTCCTTCTTGACGCGTATGAATTCCCTCTGAAAATTCTCGTCCCCGGAATACGCTTCGAGCGGTCTCAGCTTGTAGAGGTCGGTTATCCAGCCGTCGCCGACAGTCCTGTTTATCAGGCCCGCGAGGCCGGGGTTGCAGTTAAGGAGCCACCTCCTCTGTGTAATACCGTTTGTTTTGTTATTGAACTTCTCGGGCGCGAGCTCATAAAAATCAGGGACGAGAGAGGTCTTTATCAGCTCCGAATGCAGCGCAGCCACGCCGTTTACGGAGTGGCTGCCTATGATTGAAAGATTAGCCATGCGCACCCTCTTGCCGTTCCCCTCCTCGATAAGCGACATCCTGCTTATCCGGACGGGGTCTTGCGGCCATCTCGTTTTAATCCTCTTCAGGAACCGGTCGTTGATATCGTAGATTATCTCCAGGTGGCGCGGTATGACGCGCTCGAAAAGCGATATCGGCCACTTCTCCATGGCTTCGGGAAGCAGGGTATGGTTTGTGAAACCGAACGTGGATTCGGTTATCGACCAGGCCCTGTCCCACGGAATATCGTTTTCGTCGACGAGTATCCTCATTAGCTCGGTTATTGCCAGGGCCGGGTGAGTATCGTTCAGCTGTATGGCTACCTTCGACGAGAAATTGCCGAACCCGTCGTGCCTTCTCAGGAACTGCCTCACGATATCGCGGACAGCGCACGAGACCAGGAAATATTCCTGAATGACCCTGAGCTCCTTCCCCTGCTCGACGGTATCCGAGGGATAGAGCACCTTCGATATCGTCTCGGATGACATCTTCAGCTCGACTGCCTTCATATAGTCGCCGCTGTTGAAGATCTTCATGTCGAACTCGTTCGATGACCTGGCGGAATAGAGCCTCAGGTAATTGACAGTCCGGTTGCCGTAGCCGACGATCGGCATATCGTAGGGGACCCCGTAGAGAAATTTCCAATCCTTCCAGGTCGGCCTGTAATTTCCGTTGACGTCTTTTTCAATTTTTACCTGGCCGTATATCGGCACGACGCATATATCGTCGGGCCTTTCGATGAGCCACGGCGATTCCCCGCCCAGCCAGTGATCGGGGTGTTCCACCTGGTAGCCGTTGACTATATCCTGTTTAAAGATCCCGTAGTCGTAATTAATACCGTAGCCGAACCCGGGGATACCGAGCGTGGCCAGCGAATCCAGGAAGCAGGCAGCCAGTCTCCCGAGGCCTCCGTTTCCGAGAGCGGGGTCGGATTCAGTTTCGGCAATATCACACAAATCGACGCCGAGACTCTTAAGCGCATCCCTGCAGAGGTCCAATATCCCGAGGTTTATGAGGTTGTTCGTCAGTGACCTGCCTATCAGATACTCGAGGGAAAGACAGTAGACCCGCTTGGGGTCGATCCTGTCGTATAATTCCGCAGTCTCGAACATCCCGTCCACAATCAATTCCCTGATTGCAAGGGAAATAGAGTGGAAGAGGTCGTTACTCGACGCCTCGGTCAATTTCTTGCCCATCGAGTATTTCAGGTGATAGAGAATCCTGCTCCGGAGGGAGCCGGAATCATATGACATTTTCAATGCGGAATCGAAGTCGACCACCCTCGTTACCTGTATATTAATATTTGTTAACCAAATTATTGCGGCCGGGAGTATGCTTACATACCGGGTCCCGGCGTAAGATAATTATACGCTTGTCGGAGAATAAAGTTAAAATCCGTAGTTATCCTCATCCGCTAACAGTGTATAATAAAAATTCGAAATACCAACCGGAAAGAGCGCCTAAAGCCACATGGATCAGACAGAAACAGTTAATAACAAACCGGGATCGATAACGGAATACGACGTATACCTTTTCAAGCAGGGCGCTCATACGAAAATGTACGAAAAGCTGGGCTCCCATGTAACGGAGAAGGACGGGACGGGCGGAGTCCACTTCGCGGTCTGGGCTCCTAACGCGGACAGTGTATCCGTAATCGGGGACTTCAACGGGTGGAATAAGCTCTCGCACAGGATGTCTCCCAGATGGGACGAATCCGGCATATGGGAAGCGTTCATTCCGGGGCTCGGGAAAGGAGAGGTTTATAAATACTCCATTACGTCGAAATTCAATAACTACAAAGTCGAGAAGTCGGACCCATACGCAAGACGCACCGAGACGCCGCCCAAGACGGCCTCGGTCGTATGGGAGTCCGGCTACGAATGGCGCGACCGGTCGTGGCTCGACAAGAGATACGAATACAACTCCCTCGATGCGCCCATTTCCATCTACGAGGTGCATATAGGTTCGTGGAGGAGGGTTCCCGAAGAGGGACACAGGTCCCTCACGTACAGGGAAATGGCCCCTCATCTGGCCGAATACGCGAAGTCCATGGGGTTCACGCACGTGGAGTTCCTCCCGGTCATGGAGCATCCGTTCTACGGCTCATGGGGGTATCAGGTTACAGGGTATTTCGCCCCTACGAGCAGATACGGAAGCCCGGAGGATTTCATGTATCTCGTCGACGTGCTTCATCAAAACAATATAGGCGTTATCCTCGACTGGGTCCCGTCACATTTCCCCGGAGACGAGCACGGGCTCATCTACTTCGACGGCACTCACCTCTACGAGCACGCAGACCCGAGAAAGGGGTTTCACCCCGATTGGGGCTCATATATTTTCAACTACAGCAGGAACGAGGTCAGGGCATTCCTCAAGAGCAGCGCAATGTACTGGTTCGACCAGTACCACATAGACGGCGTAAGGGTAGACGCCGTAGCGTCCATGCTCTACCTCGATTATAGCCGCAAGCCGGGCGAGTGGGTCCCGAATGAATACGGCGGCAATGAGAACCTCCACGCGATAGAGTTTATTAAGGAATTAAACCAGTCGATCTATTCCCGCCACCCGGACGTGCAGACGATCGCGGAGGAATCGACCGCGTGGCCCATGGTCTCACGTCCCGCGTATGTGGGGGGCCTCGGGTTCGGCATGAAATGGAATATGGGGTGGATGAACGATACCCTCGACTACTTCTCCAGGAACCCGGCCTACAGAAAATATCACCATAACGACCTCACGTTCAGCATTATGTATACCTTCTCGGAGAATTTCGTGCTCCCGTTCTCCCACGATGAGGTGGTTCACGAGAAAGGGTCGCTGCTCGGCAGGATGCCGGGCGACATGTGGCAGAAGTTCGCCAACGTCAGGACCCTTTTCGGATACATGTTCGGGCATCCAGGGAAAAAGCTGCTGTTCATGGGCGGGGAAATAGGTCAGTGGAACGAATGGAGCCACGAGGGCGGCATAGACTGGCACCTCTTACATTATCCCCTCCACAGCGGCCTCAAACGCTGGGTCGAAGACCTGAACAGGTTTTACAAGAGCGAGCCCGCCATGTACGAGATCGATTTTTCTTTTGAGGGCTTCGACTGGGCCGATTTCAAGGACTATGAGCAGAGCGTTATCAGTTTTCTCAGAAAGAGCCGGGGGGAAAGGGAGATAGTGCTCGTCGTCTGCAATTTCACTCCCGTCCCCAGGAAGCACTACAGGATCAGAGTGCCCAGAGCCGGGCGCTGGAGCGAGCGATTGAACAGCGATTCGCACCATTACGGGGGCAGCGGTGCAGGCAACTACGGCGGAGTCCACACCGTATCGAACGGTTACAATTCACACATCGAGATAGACCTCCCCCCGCTCGGAGCGCTGTTCTTCAAATACGAAGGTTGATAGTATAATGTCTATGAATTTTTTCCAGACTAACTTTACAGACAGCTAATCTTGGACAAATATACACCGGAAACCGGAAAAACAACCGATATTCGGACAGGGAGGCCTGAGCCCCTCGGCGCTTCATGGGACGGCTCCGGCGTAAACTTCGCCATATTTTCAGAGAATGCGGACGGCATTGACTTATGCCTGTTCGCGAAGGGGGTTCCCGATACCGAGACCGCGAGGATCCCGCTCACGTCAAAGTCAGGCCATATATGGCACGCTTACATGCCCGGACTCAGGCCCGGTCAGCTCTACGGGTACAGGGCGCACGGACCCTTCAGCCCGGCTCATAGGTTCAGGTTTAATCACGCCAAATTACTACTCGACCCCTATTCGAAGGCGATATCGGGGGGCGTCAATTTGAGTGAAATACACTACGATTACAGGAATACGCCAAAGGGCGGCGAGCCCGCGCCCGACACCAGGGACAGCGCGGCGTATATGCCGAAATCCGTTGTCGTCGACGGGTCTTTCGACTGGGGGAAAGATGCCCCCCCTGATATACCCATGGCTGAGACTGTAATTTACGAACTCCACGTCAGGGGATTTACGGCCCTTCACCCGCTCGTCCCTAAAGAGCTGAGGGGAACCTATGCCGGCTTAACGGTCCCTCCCGTGCTCGACCATTTGCGGTCCCTCGGGGTTACGACCCTCGAGCTTATGCCCGTTCACCAGAGCGTCTCGGAAAAGGAGCTCCTCGAAAACGGCCTCGGCAATTACTGGGGATACAACTCGATCGGCTATTTCGCTCCCGATATAAGGTTCTCGAGCGCGGGGGTGACGGGAGGACAGGTGGCCGAGTTTAAGAATATGGTCAAGACACTGCACGGGGAAGGCTTCGAAATAATACTCGACGTCGTGTACAACCACACAGCCGAAGGGGGCGCAACCGGACCCACGCTTTCATTAAGGGGGATCGATAATGCCTACTACTACCGCTTCGACCGCAAGAGCAAGGGACATTTCGCGAACTATACGGGATGCGGGAATACTGTGAATGCCGCCAAACCGGAAGTATGGAGATTGATAACCGAGAGCCTCAGATACTGGGTTACGGAAATGCACGTCGACGGGTTCAGGTTTGATCTTGCGACCACGCTCTTTCGTGAAGACCCCGATTACAACAGATCGCATACTCTATTCGGCATGATAAACCGGGACCCCGTGTTGTCGAAGGTAAAGCTAATAGCCGAGCCATGGGACCTCGGTCCGGCAGGATATCAGGCGGGAAACTTCCCCGACCCATGGTCCGAGTGGAACGACAGGTACAGGAACACGGTCAGGAGGTTCTGGAGAGGGGACCGCGGACAGCTGGGCGACCTCGCATACCGTATAAGCGGGTCGAGCGATCTATACGGGGCGCGGTTGAGGGGACCATACACAGGCATAAATTACGTAACCTCTCACGACGGATTCACGCTCAACGACCTCGTAACTTATGAGAAGAAACACAACGAGGCGAACCTCGAGAATAATATGGACGGTACGGACTCCAACCACAGCTACAACTTCGGCGTAGAAGGGCCGTCCGAAGACCCGGCAATCAAAAATCACAGGGACCGGCAGAAGCGCAACCTTATCGCGACGCTGTTTTTATCTCAGGGCATCCCGATGCTCGCGGCGGGGGACGAGATCGGGAGGACTCAAAGGGGCAACAACAACGCATACTGCCAGGACAACGATATCTCCTGGGTGAATTGGACGCTCGGCCCCTCGGAAAAAGAGCTCCTCGAGTTTACGCGTTTCATGGTCGACTTCCGGAAGAAGCACCAGATACTGAATCAGGGGAAGTTCTTTCACGGGCACATCGTCAAGCACAACGGATTCAAAGACCTCATATGGTTCCGGAAAGACGGGAACGAAATGACGAACGGAGACTGGCAGAACGGCAGCCTCCTGTCGATGGGTTTAATAAAATCGGGCGATAACCTTAAAATCATCAGGAGGAGGGGGAAGCCCGGATATGAGAATACGCTTCTGCTGCTCCTTAATGCGGAGCCCGGGGAAGCGGAGTTCGTCATACCGTCATTCGGGATCGCGGAGAAATGGCAGACCGTCATCGAAACCTCCTCGTCACGCGGCCCGAAAGGACCGAGAAGACTCCGCTCGGGATATAAATACATAATGGCCGGAAGGTCTCTCACGGTCATGAAGCCGATCTACATAATAAAACATAAAGCGGCGGCGAGGTGAGCGAGAACGAGATTATATGAGCAAGAGAGCGAGCGGCATATTACTCCATATCACGTCACTGCCTTCCCTATTCGGGATCGGGGACATGGGTCCGGAATCTTACAGGTACGCAGATTTCCTGGCCGAAGCGCGGCAATCATACTGGCAGGTCCTTCCTATTAATCCGACCGACAATACATTCGGCAACTCCCCTTACAGCGGCCCCTCGTCTTACGCCGGGAACCCACTCCTGATCAGCCCGGAGATGATGAAGGACGCAGGATACTTATGTGCAGCCGATATGAATATGGAGACGACTCCGAAGCCGGAAAGGGTCGATTACGGGCTCGTTACCGGCTGGAAGAACGCGCTCCTATTCCGTGCGTTCAAGAACGCCGAGACCCATTTGCCCGGAGACAGCGGATTTATGGAGTTTTCCGGAGAGAACGAACACTGGCTCGAGGATTATGCGCTCTACGCCTCGATCAAAAAAATATTGAATTGCAGCACATGGAGGGATTTCCCGGCTGATTTGAGGGACAGACATGAAAAATCGCTCGAATACTGGAGGGACAAGGCGGGGAGCCAGGTCCTCTATCATAAGTTCCTCCAATACATTTTCTTCAGTCAGTGGAGTTCGTTAAAAAAATATGCGAACGGGAGCGGGGTAGAGATAATAGGCGACATACCCTATTACATAAATTACGACAGTTCGGAAGTCTGGGCCCATCCGGAGTTATT
>JAHKKQ010000069.1 GCA_020027805.1 Candidatus Dadabacteria bacterium | reverse complement strand
TGAAAAAAACAGCCTTTCACCTTTCTAGTCTTTTCATTATCTTTTCATAGACCACTTTAGGTGCACGGTGTTTTCATAAACCACACTACACGTGTGCTTCTTTGTATCAAGACAAAGAAGAACGATAATCTTTCTGTCATTCCCGAAAGCCTTTATCGGGAATCCATTTCTTTAATCCTGCATCCTGCATCATGTCTTCTGAATCTCATTTCAGCTATATTAATGCGATGACGGAAAATAAGTGCGCCCTGATACATTACGGCGAGTTGTCCCTTAAGGGCAGGAACAGGGCCGACTTCGAATTCAAGCTTATTGAGAATATCGAAAAAATAGCGGGCGGTGCGGTCAGAAGGCACAGGGGATATTTCATTATGGAAGACGGCGACCCCGGCCTCCTCGGTAAAGTGCCGGGCATATCCTGGTACGCCGAGGCCCTTGCCGTCGATAACGATCCGGATTCGATTATAGGGCTGGTGAGGGATGAGGTCGGCCGCATGTTCTCGGGCCCCGCTCTAAGCTTCGGTGTTTTCGCCCGGAGGCCTAATAAAAAATTCCCATTCACGTCGATGGAGCTTGCCGGGATGGTTGGAGACATGATTACAAAAAGTTATGGCTTCACGGCTAGACTGCGCTCCCCGGACATTAGCGTTTTTATCGAGATTGCCGATAAAACTTACATATTCTTTGAAAAGAAAGAAGGGCTGAGGGGGCTTCCCACTGACGTCAGCGGACGAGTCCTCTCTCTGATATCCGGGGGAATAGACTCGCCGGTCTCTTCATATCTGATGATGAAGAGGGGATGCAGGGTCGATCTCGTTCATTTCCATGTTTACGCCGACAACAGCTTTGTGGAACGTACTAAAATGGGCGGGATTTTCAGACGCTTAAACGAATACCAGCTCGGCACGCGCGTATTTCTCGTCCCGTATTACCCTTTTGAGTCCTCGCTTCTGAGGTTAACGGACATAGCGGGCCATGAGCTCGTCCTGTTCAGAAGGTTCATGGTAAGCGTGTCGGAAAAAATCGCGGCCGGGAACGGATGCCTGGCCCTCGTAACCGGAGACAGCCTCGGGCAGGTCGCTTCCCAGACAATCGACAACATGGCCCTTGTGAGGCAGGCTGTTTCGCTTCCGATATTCCAGCCGCTGATAACATACGATAAGCAGGAGATTGTGGATTACGCGAAAAAGATGGGTACGTATGAATTATCCATAGAGCCTTATAAGGACTGCTGCTCGATCGTCTCCGCGAACCCGAAAACCAGGGCGCGGAGAGACCGTATTTTGGAAATAGAAAAAAACATGAGTATTCGAAAGGTTATCGATGAAACGCTCGAGCTGGTTACACTCTGTCAGCTATAACGCGGCGAGTGGAGGCTTGATAATCTGTCCGGCTATTTTTTGGTAAGCTTGGGAGGTTCGGAGTAATCCATAAACCCCCTGGGCTGGGGCGGGCCGTCGTAAGAGAGAGTTTTCCAGATATTCGGGTCCGTATAGTAAAATTGAACTACCAGCTTTTTAAAGCTTGTAAAGAACCCCCTGTTATTTATGCTTATATATTTGACGATCGTTTCCGTATTCTTTTTATTCTCCAGTGAATAAAAAGGGACATCGAATTTTTTCCTGCATACCGCGTCCACGTTCCAGAATCCGGCATCGAAAAAGCTGGCCGTCCCCCTGCTTCTGTAGAGATACCCCATCAGCTTGTCCTTCATCCCGTGTTTGCCGCATCCGGGTATTATGACCTCCGCGAGCTTCATCATATTTTTCTGCGTGGTTTCATTGAATACCTTAAAACCCTTTTGGACTTCGAACCCGGACGCGTACGGCTCGGTTTTGGCGAAGACCGAGGCCGGTGACCCGGAAACTATCTCCCCCGCGATCACCCCCGCCGCTATCGTCCCTAGGAATTTTCTTCTAGTGCTCTTCATATGCGTTTCAGTTAGGGCTGGTCTTCTCTGCTATCTCTACGATAAATCCGTTTTCTTTCGCTGTTTCCCTGGCGGCCTGGTTGTATGCGGCTCCCTCCCGCCTGGCTTCGATGAAGTATTTGATCGCATTCTTGACGCTGTTGTAGGGTATTTCCTTGATCTCGAGTATCTTCAGCACGCTGTATGCCCCGTCCTGTTTGGTGATGACCCCCGATATTGAGCCCGGCTCCTTTGCCTGGAAGTAGATATTCAGCTTTTTGTTGAATCCCAGGTCGTTTACCGTTATCTGAGATTTGTCGCCTGACAGTTCCTTGGCGATGTCCTGGAAACTTTTCCCTTCCTTTGCCATTTTTATTATCTGCTCGCCCAGCTCTTCGTCCTGAAAATTTATTTCCTCGATACGGTAATTCGTGTAATTTGTGTCTTTGTTGGAATTGTAGTAATCGAGCAGGTCTTTGTCCGTTATTTCCCTTTCCGGGGGCATTTTGGCGACTATCGCGCCCTTCAGTTCCCTGACCACCAGGCTCATCTGGTATTGTCTTATTTTATCCTGGTATTTCTTCTCAAGACCCTCTTTAAGCCCCTCCTGATAAAGTATCTCGTCCGTTACAAGCGAATCCACGGACCTTCCGTTGAGTTCGTCGGCGTAGATCGGCACGCCGTTGACCCGTGCGACTACTTTTGTGTTCCTTTCGGGTTTATAGCTCGCGGGCTCCTGATTTGCGTTGCCGGATTTGTCCGCCGACTCGTTCGTCTCCGATTGGCCGCAAGCCGATAATAACAAAAGAACCGTCAGCAGGACCGGTAAGGTTTTCTTCATTCTTTTCTCCTTTTTCAATGCGGCAGGTGAATCAAATGTATAACTTATAAATTGACATAAAGCAAGAGTTTCATTATATTATCAACCGCTTACTGCCATGCCTTCAAAAAAGGAAAAATACGATTGCCTGGTCATAGGGTCGGGCCCCGGCGGGTCGCCGTTCGCATGGAGACTGGCATCGAAAGGCATGAGCGTGCTTATGCTCGAAGCCGGCCCCCGTTACGATCCCTACAAGAGCTATGCGCTCGATGAAGACGACTGGGAGATTAAGGGCTTCCCCGAAATAAAACGTATCAAATATACCACCGGTAAAATGCAGCCCCTCAATACGGCTTATGAGAATCTGAAATCCTGGAACAAGGCTTCCGGGAAGCTGAACCGCACGAAGGAAAGGAAGTATTTGAAGTACCATCAGGTCTCGGGAATAGGAGGCACCACGCTCCACTTCCAGGGCGAGGCTCACAGGCTTAACGAGAATGCCTTCCGTATGAAGAGCCTTTACGGCGTGGCCGTGGACTGGCCGATCGGATACAAGGACCTCGAACCGTATTACAACGAGGCTGAAACCATCTTGGGCGTCGCGGGCCCCGATAAAGTCCCCGGCCGCCCCAGGAGCAAGCCCTATCCGTTGAAACCCCACAAGCTGAGTTATGCGAGCGGGATTATTGCCAAAGCATGCGGCAAGAAGGGCATAGACCTCTTTCCGAATTCCGTCGCCATACTGTCCGAGCCTTACCGTGACGCGCCTCCGTGTAATTACTGTAACGGCTGCGTCTGGGGCTGTCCCCGAAAGGATAAGGGGAGCGTGGACGTAACTTTTATCCCGCTGGTCGAGAAGACCGGCACATGCGAAATACTGGACAACGCATACGTTACCCGTATAAAAATCGAGAATAAGGGCGGTAAAAAAAGAGCGAGCGGGGTCGTTTATTATGACAGGAGCGGGAAGGAGCACTTCGTCAAAGGCGATT
Organism: Candidatus Dadabacteria bacterium; assembly: GCA_020027805.1. GTDB lineage: Bacteria > Desulfobacterota_D > UBA1144 > Nemesobacterales > UBA2774 > 2-12-FULL-53-21. The sequence continues at coordinate 5,790 of JAHKKQ010000069.1, read as the reverse complement.
ATATAGCCGTAGCCTGCGGGGCCGTGGAGACCCCGAGGCTCCTATTGAATTCCGAGATCGACGTTAACGGGCTCGTCGGGAAGAATTTCATGGAAACGACGTTTTCCGAGACCGTGGCTATGCATCCCGAACGGACGGATTCTTACCGCGGAATACCGATGGACGGCATTATCTGGAAATGGAACACGCCCGACCCGAAGAGGGGGTTCTCCGGCGGACTCAGATTGTTCCCCACGGCGGGCAGCGCCTTGGGGCCCGTGAATTATTCCCTCCGCTTTTTCGAGGGTTGGGGCGAAGATTACGTCAAGGAAATAGAGAAATGGTTCGGGCATGCAATCAGCGTGGGCGGGATCGCCGAATTTTTCCCGAACAAGGATACCTTCGTAACCCTGGATCCCAACGTACGCGATCAGTTCGGGTCTCCAGTGGCCCGAATTCAGTCGTTCCTGGGAGAGCCGGAATTAAAAACGCTCGATTTTATTTCAAAAAAATCGAAAGAGATTTTAGAAGCCAGCGGCGCCAAAGAGATAGTCGAAGAAATCTCGTCCTATGATTTCTTTTCAGCCACCCACGTTTTCGGGACCTGCCGTATGGGGAACGACGAGGAGACTTCCGTCGTGAATTCGTCCCAGAGAGTCCACGGCATACCTAATCTGTTAGTGACCGATGCCAGCGTATTCCCCACATCGGGAGGAGGGGAAGCTCCCTCTCTCACGATAGAGGCTTTGAGTTTACGGGCGGCCGACCTCCTGTTGAAAGATCTCAAGAAAGGTTGAATATTCTTTGATTCGATTCGGATCCAGGCTATATTTCGCCATACTCCTCGTCATAACGGTTCTAGCCCCGCTCAATCCGGGGGCCTCCGGCGACGAAATACCAAAGTTCATCGACCTGCGGAAAGAGACGGGATTGTATATCGGGAGCCCGCTCGGCCATGTGGCTGTATGGGGGGACTATAACGGCGACGGTTGGCAGGACGTCATTCTCTCCAGCATGGCTATGAGCAGCTGGGCGAGGCACAGGGGGAACAAAAAGACGGGGAGCGCTTTGGACAAGTCTAAGGCGAAACGGAATCAGGACTTATTATTATTCGCGAGCGCCGATGGAAAGTCCTTCAGCGAAACCTCGGAAAAGTCGGGGCTTCCGGATCTCAAAGGGAAGTCGGCTTCATGGGCGGATTACGATAACGACGGGTATCTGGACCTTGCCGTGGTAACGATTGTCGCGGGTAAACCCCCGTTGCTTTTCAAGAATTCAAATAAATTCACATTCACCGATGTCTCTCGGAAGGCCGGGCTGACCGTAGAAGGCACGAACCCGAATCAGGTGCTATGGGTCGATTTCGATAATGACGGGTCGGTCGACCTTTTCCAGGCCGGCACGGGAGGGTCTGTTCTCTACCGTAATGAGGGGGACGGAAGTTTTAAGGATGTGTCGGGTCCGGCCGGGCTCGGCGCCAAAACCAGGACGAATGGGGCCGTTTGGTTCGATTCCAATAACGACGGCCGTCAAGACCTTTTTCTGACGAACACGGGTTACAATACGTTTTATATGAACGATGGCGACGGAACTTTTACGGATTATACGGAGAAAGCCGGGCTGTCGGGCGAATCGTCATGGAAAACCTCCTCGGCATGCACGGGTGATTATAACGGCGACGGATTTTTCGACCTCTACGTTACGAATATCGGGCGTTCAAGCAGGAACGCGCTTTACAGGAATAATGGAGACGGAACATTTACGGACGTTACCGCCGAAACGGGAACTGCGGATGCCGGGGACGGCAGGACCTGCGCCTGGACCGACTTCGACGCGGACGGCGGACTGGATCTTTTTACCACTAACCATATCCGTCCTAACAGACTGTACCGCAATACGGGCAAGGGGTCCTTTATGGATACTGCGCCCAAGGCCGGTCTCGACACCCCCATAGACGTATTTTCCGCCACTTGGGCGGACTACGACCGTGACGGGTACATAGATGTACTTCTTAACGGTCACGCGGGTTTGGCGCTTATGAAAAATAGCGGCAATTCCAATAACTCCATTACGCTCAAGCTTGAAGGCGACGGCGAAAAAACCAACAGGTCGGCGATCGGGGCCAGGGTGGAGGTCAAAAGCCCGGCCGGCGTTCAGATTCGAGAGGTATCGGGCGGCAGGGGATGCTGCGAGCAGGACATGCTGCCCCTCTATTTCGGCCTTGGCACTGGCGAAGCCGCTGATATTGACGTAAAATGGCCGAGCGGCAAGGTCTGTTCGTTCAAGGGGATCGCCGTCGACAAGGTCAATGAGTACAAGATCAGTGAAATAAAATGCGGAATCGACCCGTCGATCTGACGTACGGCCCGGCATCTGAACATATGAACAAAGAGACGAAAGCAGGATTTTCCCTTACCGTGGTGCTTCCCGCTCATAACGAGGAAGGCAACATCGGGAATACGGTGGACAAGTGCGTTTCTTACCTCGAAAAGAAAATAGGTGATTATGAAGTCGTGGTGGTGAATGACGGCTCGTCGGACAGGACCGGAGAGATTGTAACGGGGATCTCTTCGGCAAATTTCAATGTGGTGCTGGTCAGTCACGAAACAAACAAGGGTTACGGGTCCGCGCTAAGGAGCGGTTTTGACAAGGCATCAAAAGAATATATTTTCTTCATGGACAGCGACGGGCAGTTCGATATTAACGACCTCGACAGGCTGTCTCCGCATGCGGGGGCGGATACGGCGGTAATCGGCTACCGTGAGGACAGGGCTGATTCTTATATAAGGTCCCTGAACGCCTGGATGTATAGCCTGTATATCCATATCATGTTCGGCTTGAGGGTCAGGGACATGGACTGCGCCTTCAAGATTTTCCCTGCGAGCGCGTACAGGGACGTGAAGCCGATCAAATCCGAGGGCGCGCTTTTCAGCGCCGAATTCCTTATAAAGCTGAAGCGTAAAGGCTTCTCGTTCAAAGAAGTGCCCGTCAGACATTTCCCCCGCATGTACGGCTCTCAAACCGGAGCGAATATGCGGGTAATAATGAAAATGTTCAAGGAATCGTGGAAACTGAGAAATGAACTCAAGGATAGATGAGCTAAGGGGGTACTTGAGGGACCCGTACGTTCGTTTCTCCCTGATTCTCGTTTTAGGACTCGCACTCAGAATTTTCCTGTCACAGTTCCTAACGTACAAGCCCGATTTCAGCGCATGGATCGGGTGGGGGAGCCAGATTTCATCTGCGGGGTTCGGTCATTTCTACGAACGTCACTGGTGCGATTACATGCCCGGCTACCTCTACGTGCTGTGGATTCTCGACAATATTCACAGGGCCGTTCCCGGACTCTCCGTCGATATTCTTTTCAAGCTGCCCGCGAACCTCGCCGACTTCGGCATCTCGGTACTCATATATTATTCTCTCAAGCTTATCACCTCCGATAAGAACGCGATGATAGCATCGGCAGCGTATTTTTTTAACCCGGCGGCTCTTGCGAATTCGACCTTTTGGGGACAGGTTGACTCATTTCACGCCCTGCCGATATTGCTCTCGGTTTATCTCGGGCTGAGGCAAAGATTCGTACTCTCAGGCGTGTTTGCTTCGCTCGCATTCATGATCAAGCCTCAGAGCCTGATTATATTCCCTCTGATCGGCTTCCTTGCGCTGATACCGATAATTAAATCGTGGAACAAGCTCACGATAAGGTCCCTGCTGCCGCCCTTCGAGCTCGTCTTAACAATTGCGGTCACGGCCGCTATCGTCACTCTCCCGTTCATTTGGGACAGTATTTATTCGGTTTCTTATTTGATTACAGGGCCAGCCGATCTGATAATTGAGCGGTTCAATGCGTCGTACGGTCAATATACCGCTTCTTCCCTGAACGCTTTTAATTTCTGGGGCGCCGTTGCGATGTGGCAGAACGACGACACGGAATTTCTTGGTATCTCATTCAGGAATATAGGGACACTGATTTTCGGGACTGTTTATGCGGTTATACTGGGACTTCTGATCAGATACGCCGCCGCCGTCAGGAACAATGAGCCCAGGGACTACGGTTATTACGTATTCGAGACGGTTATGCTCGTTCTTTTTACCCTCTTTCTCTTCGTGACCCGCGCTCATGAGAGACATCTTCTGCCCATGATAGTGTTCTTCACGCTAATCACCTTCCGTATTTGGATATTTTGGTACTTATATGCTATTGTGTCCGGTGTTTATGTACTGAACATGGTATATTCCTACATCCAGCTCACAACTGAATACAAAGGGATACCCGGGGGGTATAGTGACTATTTTATTCTCGGGATGTTTATTATATACCTCGTTGCGTATATCATTGTACTCTTGAGTTTTATTGTAAGCATTTCAAAATATAAAATTACATTCGATACCCTGTCCCCCCGGACCATCAAGAGATAACGATATGACGCAGCAATCCTTTATACTCAAATATAAAGCGGAGTTCCTCCTCGCCCTTGTACTCGTATTCTGTTTCGGCATAAGACTCTACCGTCTGGAAATCCCGGAGAGTTACTACTTCGACGAAGTCTATTTCGCCTTCACTGCGCAGGAAATGGCAAAAGGGAACAGGGCCGCCTGGGAGAGCAGCCACGAGGCCCCGGAAGACCTCGCTTACGAGTGGACTCATCCGCCGCTCGGGAAAGAGATAACAGCGCTCGGGATTCTGATTTTCGGCGACAACACTTTCGGGTGGAGATTTTTTCAATCCGTATTCGGGGCGCTCGGGGCTTTATTTATTTACTTCCTCGGAAAAGAGCTCTTCAGCAGTAAATCTGCCGGTCTCATCGCCTCCCTTCTATACAGCTTCGAATCTATCGTATTCGTATTGAGCCGAATTACGATGGTCGATATCTTCATTGCAGACTTCCTGATCCTTGCGTCTCTCTTTCTTGTCAAATATGCGAGGACCAGGCGGAGCTCATACCTTATCCTGACGGGGATCTTCTGCGGGGCGGGAATGTCGGTCAAGTGGAGCGGCGTCTATATTACCGAGTTCCTCGCGGGTGTAGCGCTCTTTCTGATCTATTATTTCGAGGTATACAACACGGCTGCCCGTGATAAGGATTTTATCGCCTCTCTTTTAAAAATAATCCCGCGAATGGTGCTCGCCTTTATCGTAATTCCGCTCCTCGTATACCTGGTTTCATATATACCGTTCTTCTATCACGGCAATTCGTTCCAGGATTTCCTTAGTCTCCAGGGTAATATGTACGGGTATCACGGCGGGGTAACCGCCGACCACCCCTACCAGTCGCCGTGGTGGAAATGGCCTCTGATGCTGAGGCCTGTTTACCTCCATTACGAGGATCTGGGGGAGGAGTGGACAGCGTACATTTATTTATTGGGGAATCCGTTCATATGGTATACGGGCATATTGTTTTTAATCCTGGGAATAATCCAGGCGGTGAGAAAGGAAACGCCCCCTCTTCTTTTCACCGTATTGAGCGTTTTTGCATACTGGCTCCCCTGGGCGTTTTCTCCGAGAAAGGTCGTATTCCTGTATCATTTCCTTCCCTCGCTGGTGTTTTTACTTTTGACAAGCACTTATTTTCTGAACGAGTTGTGGAATAGCTCCCGAAAAGGGAAAATGCTCGTACTCTTGTATTTTTGTATCGCGTGCGGAGTGTTCTTCTATTTTTATCCCGTCCTCGCCGCGTGGCCGATCAAAGGAATTGAGATCGACCGCTACATGTGGCTCGGCACATGGAGGTAATATAATCGGATTTTATACGGCAGAGGCAGTTTCCCTGAGCAGAACGGCGGTTATAGGCGCCCGGAGATCCAAGGCGT
>JAHKKQ010000068.1 GCA_020027805.1 Candidatus Dadabacteria bacterium | reverse complement strand
AGTCACTCACAGTACAAATTTAGCGGAAGTGGTGGTTAGAGATCGTACGCACGCGGGCGCTTGCCCGCTTTTCTTAACGCAAATTCTGTAATGTCGGGGAATGACAGATATTTTGAAACGTTCGTACTGAGCAAGCCTGTCCTGAGCGAAGTCGCTCGTCACGGCGAAGGCCCGAGCCGTAGCCGGGAAGGGTCGAAGTATGAACGGTTTGGTTTCCTCACTGATTTAAGCGGAGGAAGTACGGAAGAATCATAAAACACACATCGTGTGCGAGCGCAGGTTCTGCGCCACATTGTGTGTCACACTATGTGTGTGTCTTGACAATGTAGTGCCTGCGTGGAAACTGAATCGGAGGGGGCCTATATAATGAATCACATATACTATTCGTCCGTAAAATCGAGAGTGGGGCAGATATTCGTCATAGCGGGTCCGGACGGCGTTACGAGAATAATATTCGGCGAGAAGGGGTTCAGGAATCACATCGACGGGCTTAACGGGGCGAGTGTGACGGAAGGGGGAGCGGCTGCCGATATGGCCGGCGAGCTGGAACTCTACTTCGACGGCCAACTCTCCGAATTCAAGACCCCGATCGACGTATCTGAAGGCACTCCGTTTCAAAACTCGGTCTGGATGAAATTGCTCGATATCCCGTACGGTGAGACCGCCACGTACAGGGAGATCGCGGAGGGCGTCGGCAGGCCCGGGGCGGCGAGGGCCGTCGGGAACGCCGTCGGGGCCAATCCCATACCGATAGTCATACCCTGCCACAGGGTGCTGGCGTCGAACGGGCTCGGCGGATATTCCTCCGGTATAGACATTAAAAAGGTCCTCCTCAGGGTGGAAGGGACGCTCTCTTAGGTGAAACAGGGCATCGCGAAGCTCATCGCTACATTTTTCTACGTCGGGTATTTCCCCTACGCGCCCGGAACGCTTGGCACCCTCGCTGCCGTGCCGCTCTACTATCTGGTCTCCGGACTTCCGTATTATTTCTACATCCCGTTCACAGCGCTTTTCATAATCCTGTCCGTATGGGCGTCCGGGGTAGCCGAGGGTATATTCGGCGAGAAGGACCCGGGGCTCATCGTGGCGGACGAGGTGTGCGGGTATCTCGTCACAATGGCACTCGTCCCCCTCACACTCACTAACGTTGTAATCGGTTTTTTCCTGTTCAGGTTTTTCGACATATTGAAGCCCCCTCCGTCGAGACAGTCGGAGAGGCTCGAAGGCGGGCTCGGGGTCGTAATGGACGACGTGGCGGCAGGGGTGTACGCGAATATCGTGCTTCAGATAATTGCGAGGTTTTTGCTGTAGTTGATTTTCACCGGCAGTTGAATTCGGTTTCTTTGCTGGTTTATTATCTAGGTATCATTGCCGCTGTTCCGGTCAGAACATTCGGGAATGACGCCTCTTCTCTGTCATCGCGAGAACGATTTCTGGTCGTGGCGAACTGTTTTTAAAATAGGGATTGCCGCGCTATTAGAATTCTTTTGTAGGGGTTGCCATGGTGAATTGACTTTCTGCGATATAAGCGAGGGCGTCCGGTTCTTGCATACATTCAGAACCGTTGGCTCGCAATGACAGAGAAAGCGATACATCCTTCGACAAGCTTCCGGCTTCGCCAAGGCTACTCCGGACGGGCAGGATGAACGGGAGGCGAGTCGCCGCCGACAATCGAAATTGCCGCAGTTGCCGGATTAAGTGACGGAGCTGGAAGGAATCGTAGGAACACGCTATGTGTGTGAGAATAGAGATCATTACGACGGGCGATGAACTTATGAGCGGACTCACTCAGGATAGCAATTTCTCCTGGTCGGGGGACGTTTTAACGTCGCGCGGGTTTACGGTAGAGTTCCATACGACGGTAGGGGACTACAGGGACGATATTTCTTCCGCTCTCGTGGTAGCGTCCGAGCGGGCGGACGCCGTGATCGTCTCCGGGGGCCTCGGGCCCACGCCCGACGACCTGACTGCCGAGGTCGCGGCGGAGTTCTCCGGCGTACCGCTCGAGCTGAACATGCGGGCGGTGAGCTCGATCGAGGAAAGGTTGAGCAAGAGGGGCAGGGTGCTCACGGACATAAACAGGAAACAGGCTTTTCTTCCGCGGGGATCACGGGTATTGGTAAACCACTGGGGGACCGCGCCCGGGTTCAGCATTGAAAAGGGAGGGGCTGTATTTTATTTCCTCCCCGGAGTGCCCAAAGAGTTCCGGGCGATGATGGATGAGTACGTTCTGCCCGAGCTCGAACGGAAGAGAACAGGGAGGAAAAAGGTAAGGTCCATGCTCATAAAGACATTCGGCCTTCCCGAATCGGAGGTCGCGGTCAGACTGGAGGGCATTGAAAGGGAGGGGATAAGGCTCGGGTACAGGGCTCATTTCCCCGAGGTGCACCTCCGTGTCACGGCCTCCGGGGACACGGGCGAGGAAGCCGGAAAGCTGATCGAGGGATTTGCGGGCGACGTCAGGTCGAGGCTCGGCTCTTACGTGTTCTCGACCGAAGGGGAGACGATGGAGGAGGCTGCCGGGATGCTTCTGAGACGGCACGGCATGACGCTCGCGGCGGCTGAGTCGTGCACCGGCGGCCTGATCGCCCACAGGATCACGAACGTCCCGGGGAGCTCCGATTATTTCCTCGAAGGTGTAATCTCCTACAGCAACGAGTCGAAGGAGAAGATACTCGGCGTGCCGAGGGATATGCTGATCGAATACGGAGCGGTGAGCGCGCCCGTGGTCGAGGCTATGGCGAGCGGCGTGAGGAGGCTTTCAGACGCTGATATAGGGGTAGGCGTATCGGGTATAGCGGGGCCCGGAGGGGGCACGCCTGAAAAGCCCGTCGGCACGGTTTTCATAGGCATGGATTCGGATAAAGGGGGCGTGCGCTCGGAGAAATTCCTGTTTCACGGGACGCGGGAGGAGATAAAGCTCGTTACGTCGTCTCACGCGCTTAGTTTCATTATGCAAATTTTTTTAAATAAAGTATAATTTAGGAGATATTATGGCAAAACAAACATTTTCACCCGATTCATCGGAAAAAGAAAAGACGATAGACCTCGCGATCTCTTCCATAGAGAAGCAGTTCGGCAAGGGGGCTATCATGAGGTTGGGCTCGGGGGCGCCGTTACCCCAGCTCTCCGTAGTGTCCTCGGGCTCGCTCGGGCTCGACATAGCGCTCGGGGTGGGGGGATACCCGAGGGGCAGGATAATCGAGATATTCGGTCCCGAGTCGTCGGGCAAGACGACCCTTGCCCTCCACGTCATCGCCGAAGCGCACAAAAACGGCGGCATAGCGGCCTTCGTCGACGCCGAGCACGCGCTCGACCCGAATTACGCGCAGAACCTCGGCGTAAAAATAGACGACCTCCTCATATCGCAGCCCGACTTCGGGGAGCAGGCCCTCGAAATCGTGGACACGCTCGTAAGGAGCGGCGCCATCGACGTCATAGTGCTCGACTCTGTCGCGGCCCTCGTCCCGAGGGCGGAGATAGAGGGCGAGATGGGGGACGCGCACGTAGGGCTTCAGGCGAGGCTCATGTCCCAGGCGCTAAGGAAGATCACGGCTACCGTAGGCAGGTCGAACACGCTCGTGATATTCGTGAACCAGACGAGGATGAAGATAGGGACCCTGCCGTACATGAACCCCGAGACGACGAGCGGCGGAATGGCGCTCAGGTTCTATTCCTCGGTAAGGATAGACGTCAGGCGCATCGGCTCCGTCAAGGACGGGGAAGAGGTCTCCGGGAACAGGGTCAGGGCCAAGGTCGTAAAAAACAAGGTATCTCCTCCCTTCAGGGACGCCGAGTTCGACATAATGTTCGGAAGCGGTATCTCCCAGACGGGCGAGCTCGTCGACATGGGCTCCAAGATGAACATAGTCGAGAAGAGCGGGACCTGGTTTTCATACGGAGGGGAGAGGCTCGGACAGGGGAGGGAGAACTCGAGGGCTTTCCTCAAGGACAATCCGGATATAGCCGAAAAAATAAAGAGCGATATACTTACCAGGACAGGGGTTATCAAAACGGAGAAGCCCCAGGAGAAGTAGATGGGCTCGGTGAATATAGACGATATCCTGCGCGCCGCGGTAAGGGTAGGGGCGTCCGACATACATATCGGTACGGGGAGACACCCCATATTGCGGGTCGAGGGTAAGCTTACTCCCGTAAAGAGCGCGCCCAAGCTCACGTCCGAGGACGTGCGCGACATGGCGCTTCAGATGATGAACCCCGCTCAGCGCGAGAGGTTCGAGAGCCTCTACGAAATGGACCTCGCATACAGCATAAGCGGCCTCTCCCGGTTCAGGGTGAACGTGTTTCACCAGAGAGGCACGCTGTCCATAGCAATCAGGTCGATCCCGTTCAACATACTAAGCTTCACCTCCCTCAACCTCCCGCCCGTGATGGAGCAGATAGCGGGCGAGGAGAGGGGTCTCGTGATCGTCACCGGCACGACGGGAAGCGGTAAATCGACCACGCTCGCGGCTATAGTCGATTACATCAACAGGAACAAGGCGAGGCACATCATAACGGTCGAGGACCCGCTCGAGTATATGCACGAGGACCATACGAGCTATATAAACCAGAGAGAGATAAGTATTGACACCATGTCCTTCGCGAACGCCATGAGGGCCGCCTTGAGGGAAGACCCGGACGTGATACTGGTCGGCGAAATGAGGGACCTCGAAACGATGGAGATATGCCTTTCGGCGGCCGAGACGGGGCACCTGGTGCTCACCACGCTTCACACACTCGACGCCCAGGAATCGATAAACCGCATGCTAACGATATTCCCGCCGCACCAGCACAACCAGGTGAGGTATCAGCTCGCGCAGGTGCTGAAGGCGATAATATCGCAGAGGCTCGTCCCGACGGCGGACGGGAAGGCGCGCGTGCCCGCGGCGGAGATACTCATAGCGACCGAGAGGGTAAAGGACCTGATCTCCGACCCTGAGAAGACGTGGGAGATAAGGCAGGCCATACAGGAGGGGAGCCTCCACTACGGGATGCAGACCTTCGACCAGTGTCTCTATAACCTCTACAAGGGCGAGAAGATCACGTACGACGAGGCGATGAGACAGGCGACCAACAGGAACGACCTCGCCATGAGGATCGAAGGCATCACTTCGGGCTCGGGCTCTCTCATAAGGGAAGAGACCTTCGGGCGCCAGACCTCCAAATAATACTCATATTCCCGATGCGCCGTGCGCTCAGGCGCGCGCACCCACTCCTTTCCGTTCCCCGGGCAATCCGTTATAATTTCATATAGATTAATAATATCGATGATGAAAGTACTCGCAATCGAGACATCGACGTATTCGGGCAGCGTAGCCGTCTCGGAAGACGACATGATCCTGGGGGAATATTATCTGAACATGGGCCCTTCCCACTCGGAGAGGCTCGTGCCCGCGATAGACATGCTGCTGGGGGAGCTCGGGATCGGGCGGAAAGAGCTCGGAGGCGTTGCGGTGTCCCTGGGGCCGGGATCATTCACCGCGCTCAGGGTGGGCATCTCGACGGCAAAGGGCCTCGCGTATTCGCTGGGCATACCCGTCACAGGGGCGTACTCGCTCGAAATCCTCGCGGGGCTTATGGAAATTATAAAGGAAGAAACTATATTTATAGGCGAAGGCGCTTTACTTTATAGAGATTTTCTGGAAGATAATGGGTTGGGGGGGGAGGCAATACAGATCTGCCCTCCTTATTTGAACTACCCGAGGGCATCATCCCTCGCTTTTTACGGTTTTAAAAGGTTTGCGGAAGGGCACGCGGACGAGGTTCTGGGCCTCGCGCCCATGTATTTACGAAAACCAGACGCGGAATTAACAGCAAAGGGGAGACAAGATGACCGAAACGGACATAATTGAAAAGCTTCTCGAAGCGGACGAGGAGTTTAAGCGTTTATACTTCGAGCACAGGGAACTCGACGATGTCGTCAGGAGCCTCGAGAGTAAGGACACACTCTCTTTCGATGACGAAATGGAAGTCAGGAAACTGAAAAAGGTAAAGCTTTCGCTCAAAGACAGGATGGAAGCGAGAATCGCGGAATGGAAGCATAAATAAAAAACTGCGCGCCGCTCCGTAACACCAGGCGGCCCGCAAAAATACGGGGGTAATTTTGAAATGGCGAGAATGATTGGTGCCGAGATGTTTTTCGAGACTCTGATACACGAGGGCATAGACGTGGTGTTCGGGCTGCCTGGGGGATACGTGCTCAAAGTGTACGACGTAATGCCCAGGTACTCGGACCGGATCAGGCACGTTCTTGCCAGACACGAACAGGCGGCTACGCACATGGCTGACGGCTACGCGCGCGCCTCGGGCAAACCCGGTGTAGTGCTCTGCACGTCGGGCCCCGCCGCGACGAACACCGTTACGGGCATAGCTACCGCACAGATGGATTCATCCCCCGTCGTCGTATTCACGGGACAGGTCCCGCTGCCTTATCTGGGGAGCGACGCGTTTCAGGAAGCGGACCACATCGGCATAACGCGCCCCTGCACCAAGCACAACTACCTTGTAAGAAAGACCAAAGACCTCCCGCTCGCCATAAAAGAGGCGTTCTACATCGCGGGAACGGGCAGGCCGGGCCCCGTGCTCGTAGATATGCCCAAGGACGTCCTCATAGGCGAGGACGAGTTCGTGATACCGGATGACATAAGCCTCAGGGGATACAAACCCCCGAAGAAGGGGCACCCGGGACAGATAAAGCGCGCCGTCGATCTGATTCTGGCGGCGAAGAGACCGCTCATATTCGGAGGGGGCGGGCTCCTGTGGTCGGGGGCTTCGGAGGAGCTGAAGGAGCTCGTCCACAGGCTCCAGATACCCGTAACCTTAACACTCATGGGACTGGGCGCTTTTCCCGCTGACGACCCGCTCTTCATAAGCATGCTCGGCATGCATGGCTCCTACGCCGCGAACATGGCGGTGCACGATTGCGACCTCGTTATCTCCATAGGCGCGAGGTTCGACGACAGGGCCACGGGCGGCAACTTCGCAAAGTTCGCACCCAACGCGAAGATAATCCACATTGACATAGACCCGGCGACCATAGACAAGAACATAGTCGTACACTGCCCCATAGTGGGGGACGCGAAGGAAGTCTTAAAACAGATGCTCGAAATGATTCCGGCGAAGGTCAAGACGGACCGGAAGGAGTGGATGGGGCTGATAAAGTCGTGGGAGAAGAAGCACCCGCTCTCGTACAAACAGGAAGGCGACAAGATACTGACGACTTACGTCATAGATACGCTCAGCAAGATCACGGACGGGGAGGCGATAGTCGTCTCCGACGTCGGACAGCACCAGATGTGGGTCGCCCAGTGGTACAGGTTCAAGTACCCGAGGACGTGGATCACGTCCGGGGGACTGGGGACGATGGGATTCGGGTTCCCTGCCGCCATGGGGGCGAAGTTCGCGCGGCCCGACAAGATGGTCGTATGCGTATGCGGCGACGGGAGCTTCCAGATGAACATGCAGGAACTCGCTACCGCCGTCGAGAACAAGATGGACATAAAGATAATCCTCCTCAACAACGGTCATCACGGAATGGTCAGGCAGTGGCAGACCATGTTCTATAACTGTAACTATTCCGCGTCCAAGTTCGACGTCCTGCCTGATTTCGTCAAGCTGGCGGAGTCCTTCGGCGCAATCGGGCTCAAGGCCAGGAGGCCTGAGGACCTCGAGGCGACTCTCAGGGAGGGCCTGTCCACGGAAGGGGTCGTGCTCATGGAGATCTTCGTTGACGAAAACGAGCTCGTTTACCCGATGATCGCCCCCGGGGGCGCGATGAACGAAATGATACTCGGTCCGGAGGGCGTGCATCTCGAGAATATGGCCGAAGCCGCCGATATGGCTTAACGGAAAAGATAGTGTATAATGAGGGAGCTTTCTATATAAAGTAGGGTACTCTTTTGTCTTTTTCCCCTATCGGAAGTAAAGTTTCAGTCGATCATAACCGGAGGTTTATTACCAGTGAGGCACACGATAACGCTTCTCGTCGATAACGAATCCGGCGTCCTTTCGAGGATCGCCGGTCTCTTCAGCGCCAGGGGTTTCAACATCGAGAGTCTGAACGTCGGAGAGACGCTCGAACCGGAAACGTCGCGTATAACTCTCGTAACAACCGGGGACGATTTCATAATCCAGCAGATAATCAAGAGATTCAACAACATGGTGAACGTGATAAAGGTGAGCGACCTCACGGACGAGGTGCGCGTGGAGAGGGAGATGGTGCTCGTGCGCATGGACGCGAGGGACGAAACGAGGGCGGAGATACTGAGGACAGCGGACATTTTCCGGGCGAAGGTAGTGGACGTCGGGCCCAAGTCCTACACGCTTGAACTTACCGGCGACAAGGATAAAATAACCGCCTTTATCGAGCTGCTGCACCCCATGGGGATAAAGGAGTTCGCAAGGACCGGGACCGTCGCCATGAAGCGCGAGTCCAAACTCACGAAGAATAAAGGAGAGGAGAAATGAAGGTTTACTACGACAGCGATATTAACCTGAAAAAGCTGAAAAAGAGAAAGATAGCGATAGTCGGATACGGGAGCCAGGGGCACGCGCACGCGCAGAACCTGAGAGACAGCGGCATGGACGTGGCCGTGGGCCTCCGGGAAGGAAGCGGGAGCTGGGAAAAGGCTAGGGAAGCCGGGTTCAATGTCCTTCCCGTGGACGAAGCCGCGAAGTGGGCGGACATAGTCATGATGCTGGCGCCCGACACGAGCCAGGCGGGCATCTACAACGAAGGCATCACGGAGGGGCTCGAGGCCGGGAACGCCGTCGCTTTCAGCCACGGCTTCAACATACATTACGGACAGATTGTGCCGCCGCCCAACGTGGACGTTTTCATGGTGGCTCCGAAAGCCCCGGGACACACTGTCAGGGGGCAGTTCATCGAAGGGGCCGGCGTGCCGATGCTGGTGGCGATTCACCAGGACGCGACGGGGGAAGCGAAGGAGATTGCGCTCGCATACGCGGGAGCCATAGGCGGAGGGCGCGCAGGAATAATAGAAACCACGTTCAAGGACGAGACCGAGACCGACCTCTTCGGGGAGCAGACCGTACTCTGCGGAGGGCTCACAGCCCTGATCATGGCGGGGTTCGAAACCCTCGTCGAGGCCGGATACCCGCCCGAGATGGCGTACTTCGAGTGCTGCCATGAGGTCAAGCTGATAGTCGATCTTATTTACGAGGGCGGCATATCCAATATGCGCTATTCTATAAGCGACACCGCGAAATACGGGGACATCACGAGGGGCCCCAGGGTCGTCAACGAAGAAACGAAGAAGGAAATGAAGAGGATCCTCACCTCCATACAGAACGGCGAGTTCGCAAGGGAATGGATACTCGAGAACAGGGCCGGACGCCCTGTCTATAACGCCCTGATGAAGAAAGGGGAGGCTCACCCGATAGAGGACATCGGCGGACAGCTCCGCAAGATGATGAGCTCTCTGTTCAAAAAGAAACTGGTCGACAAGACTAAGAACTGATGGAACGCAAGCGGTCTCCCGTAGCCACCGAGGGTTTCACCTACCTCGGCATACTTGCTGTACTCGCCTGGGCTGCCGCCATGCTCGATTTCACGATACTCTCCATTGTTTTCGCGGGACTCGCGGTTATCACCCTCTTTTTCTTCCGCGACCCTGAGCGCGAGGTCCCGGACGACCCGGACTCCATCGTTTCGCCGGCCGACGGGAGCGTCGTCATGGTGGAGGAGATTTACGAGAGGGACTTCCTGGGCGCTCCCATGACGAGGATAAGCATCTCGCTCGCCCTCTACGACTGCCACATTAACAGGATGCCCGTCAGGGGGAAGGTCGTCGGGACAAAATACTCCCCCGGCAGCTTCAATATAGCGCACATGCCGGACTGGCTCTTCTCGGACGGGATGAAGAGGAAGTCTGACGACAACGAGAGGCTCTCCACGCTCATCGAGACGCCCGAGGGGGAAAAGATAGTCGTCTCCCAGATAGCGGGGTTCCTCGCCAGGAGGATAGTCTCTTACGCCGACATCGACATGAAATTTAAAAAAGGCGAGAGGTACGGTATGATTAAGTTCGGCTCGAGGGTGGACGTCTATCTGCCCGTGGGGTGTATAATAGAAGTGAGCATCGGCAACAGGGTAAAAGCGGGGGAGAACATAATAGCATGGCTAGACGGGAACAAGGCGTGAGAAGGAAAAAATCGAAGCGGCAGAAAGTCATGCCCGTTCTGCCGAATATATTCACGACGGGCAATCTGTGCTTCGGTATCCTGTCCATACTGACCTCGATAGAGATAGTCTCGGCCATGGGCGCGGGGAACGATTCCGACCCCTGGGCCTTCAGGAAATTCTGGTGGGCGGGAGCCTTCATAGTAATATCGTTCTTTTTCGACACCCTCGACGGGAGGCTCGCGAGGTTTATTAAGCACGAGAGCAATTTCGGTCTCTCGTACGATTCCATCTCGGACGTCGTATCGTTCGGCGTGGCCCCTGCGGTGCTCATATACGTATGGACACTCATGGACAAGGGGAAGCTCGGTCTCATGGCGGTCATAGTTTACGTCGTCTGCGCCGCCCTCAGGCTCGCCCGCTTCAACGTGCAGTCGGGCACGGTGGAGAGGTTCAATTTTACGGGGCTCCCGAGCCCCATTGCCGCGGGCCTGATGGTGGCCCCGCTGATGCTGCTCTCGTCACTCGGAATAGACCCCGACGGAAGGGTGCTCTGGTATTACCTGATAGCCGCCCCGGTTATAGGGCTCCTTATGGTAAGTAACGTGAAATACTCGAAGCAGCCCACGCTCAGGCTGGGAGGGCCTTTCAACGCCCTCGTCGTCGCCGCGATAATCATCGCCGCCGTAATAACCAACCCGGAAATCATGTTCATATTCCTCGTGTATCTCTACTCGGTCTCGGGGATCGTGCTCCATGCACTCGGGTACCTGACGGGGAAGCCCGGGGTGCAGGAAGAACCCGTGCCGGGGAAAGCGGCCGAATAATTAAAGACGTAACCACCCGTATATACATAACATATCGCGTTTCAGGTGTTTTTCGTCCTTGATAGGGGGATAATTCCCGTTATCTTATTACGGGCACAAAACCCCACAATTCGACATCCAAATACGAACTCAGAGCGGAGTCGCCGATGACAGCAGGTGTTAAAGAGAGGCTTGTCTATAAGGGAATTTACGATTCAGGCAGGCACCGCGCGCGGATTTCGGCAATGTCCGCGTTCCTTGCCGTCATTCTGGGTATTATGGTAGTTTCTTGCCACAGAGAGGAGAACAAGATGGATAACGAAAGTCTGAAGAAAGAGACTTTGAACGGTATTACCAGATACCAGCTCGATAACGGAATGACGATTATACTCGAGGAGAACCGTTCGGCCCCTGTCGTGGCCGTGAACGTATGGGTGAAGACGGGGAGCGCCTGCGAGACGGAGGGGGAATACGGCCTCGCGCACGTGCACGAGCACATGGTGTTCAAGGGTACCGGGAAAAGGGCTGTAGGCGAGATAGCGAGGGTTATCGAGGGCAGCGGCGGGGACATAAACGCTTTTACGTCTTTCGACGAAACGGTCTACTACGTAGTCATAGCGAGCAGGTTCATGGATACGGCCCTAGACGTGCTGTCGGACGCCATGGAGAACTCCACCTTCGACCCGGGCGAGCTCGAGAAGGAGCTCGAGGTCGTGGTCGAGGAGATAAGGCGCGGTGAGGACAGCCCGGGCAGGAACCTGAGCGAGAAGCTGTTTTCGACGGCCTTCAGCGAGCACCCCTACGGGAGGCCCACAATCGGGACGGAAGCGGGGGTAAAGGCTTTTGACAGAAAGAAGGTTACGGATTTTTATCACAAATGGTACGCGGCCAATAACATGACGCTCGTCGTGGTGGGCGATTTCGATACGGCGAAGATAGAGCCCAGGATAGAAGAGACGTTCGGCAGGCTCCACAGGAGGGACCTCCCGGAGTGCGATATACCGGACGAGCCCGAGCAGAAGGGCATGAAGGCTTTCGTCATCGAGAAGCCGCTTCAGGAGGGGTATTTCTCGCTCGCGTTCCACATACCGAACGCCAAGGGGGAAGACACCCCCGCTATGGACGTACTGGGCAACATACTGGGGGGCGGGGAGAGCTCGCGGCTCTACAGGAACATTAAAGAGGAAAAAGGGCTTACGAGCAACATATACGCGTACGCATACACGCCGATGAGGGAGGGGATATTCGCCGTGGGCGGAACGCTCGACCCCGCGGAGTCGAAGGAAGCGCTTAAGGAAATAATGAAAGAGGTCCTGAGGCTCAAATACGAGCCCGTGGGGGACGTTGAGCTTTCGAAGGTCAAGCTCAACATAGAGAGCGACGCCGTATACACCAAGGAAACGATGCAGGGACAGGCGCAGAAGCTGGGCTTCTTCGAGATAGAGACGGGCGATTTCAGGTACGAGGACGAATACCTCGCGAGGGTGAGGGGGGTCACGCCCGAGGACATAATGAGGGCGGCGAATAAATACCTCACGATCGACAACCTAACTGCGGGCTATCTGCTCCCGGCGGGACAGTCCGCCCTGACGGAAGACGAGGTCAGGGAAATCGCGAACCAGGCATCCGAGGAAGTTTCGCGGGAATTTGCCCGGAACAAGGGCAACGGCTCGGACGCCGCGTTTACCGACGGGGAGCTTACGGAGGAGATAATCGTTCCGTCGGCAGGCATGAATACCGGTGATAAGAAAACCCCCGCGGCCGCAGCGGAGCCCGTGAAAGCCGCCCCGGGCGAAGTCAAGAAATTCGTACTCGATAACGGCATACAGGTACTAATCAAGGAGAACCCGGGCGTGCCGCTATTCGCCGCCAGGGCCGCCTTTCTGGGCGGCGTCAGGTATGAGGACGAGAAGACACAGGGGATGTCCAATTTCATGTCGCGCATGTTCACGAGGGGGACGGAGTCGAGGAGCGCCGCCCAAATAGCGGAGGAAATCGAATCGATCGCCGGCGAGGTGCAGGGGTATTCAGGGCGCAACAGCTTCGGGGTCACAGTCGAGTCCCTGAGCCGGAACTTCGGCGAGGCCATAGACATATTCGCGGACGTCATACTCCGCCCCTCGTTCGAATCACGGGAGATCGAGCGCGCGAGGCGCGAAATACTGTCCGAGATTAACAGGGAGGGGGACAACCTTCTAAAGACCACTGTCAATCTCTTCCTCGCCACACTGTACGCGGACCACCCGTACAAATATAATCCGCTCGGCACCGTGGAAACGGTGACCGAATTCGACGGCCCGGACCTTAGGGAGTTCTACGCTAAATACGTCAGGCCCGAAAACATGGTTATAACGATCGTAGGCGAGGTCGACGAAAACGAGGCCTTGGAAGCGATCAAGGAAAAGTTCGGAAGCATGAAGAAGGGCTCTTCCCCCGCGCCTGAGATAAAGCCCGTAACACCGCCCTCGGCGATAACCGAGAAGACCGAGACAAAGCCCGACAAGGCCCAGACCCATATCATAATGGGGTTCCTCGCGCCGCCTATAAACACGGAGGACGAGTACGCGTTCGAGGTGCTGAACACAATCCTGTCCGGGCAGGGCGGCAGGCTCTTCATCGAGCTCAGGGACAAGAAGAGCCTCGCATATACGGTGACTTCGTTCTATACGCCGGGACTCGAGCCGGGCTACTTCGGCGTCTATATCGGCACCGCGCCTCAGAAGGAGGAAGAGGCGGTGAACGCGATCAAGGAACAGCTCGGACTCGTGCTTAAGGACGGCGTGACGGACGAGGAGATAAAGCGCGCCCAGAATTACCTGGTCGGGAGCTTCGAGATAGGGCTCCAGCAGAACTCTTCCCAGGCGGCCAAGATCACGTTCGACGAGCTCTACGGCATAGGCTGGGATGAGTATAAGAGATACCCGCAGGAAATATTCGCCGTTACGAAAGAGGACGTGCAGAAAGCGGCCGGGAAATACATCGACCTCGACAAGTACACGCTAATAATCGTAAAGCCAGAGAACGCGACAGAGGGCTAGGCGTATGCGGGCCCTGCAATATCCCCGTTCGTGATCAGGGGCTTCAGAACTTCGATATAATATCGATCCCGAAGGAGGGGACTTCCCTCCGGATTGCAAGCCCGTTCCGAATTCCGAAATCGGCTTCGGGCCTGTTACCCTTGAAATTTTTAATAGGATTAGTGTATAATGGAGACTTAAAGAGCCCGGGGGGACAAATCCAAAGTCCTAGTCTCGTTAAAGGAGGATTTGATCAAAGAGGTATGGAGAGTCTCCCCCCCCGGACCCAAACTCGACTATTACGATAATAGTATAGCAGACTTTTTTCAGGTGTAATCATTTTTCCTTCTCGTTATCTAATTTCCCCTTAAAAAGATTATATTGTGCATGCTTGTATATACGGCTGTGAGCCCTGCTCCGGTTCTTTGCCCCGGGCATGCCATTTGTGTCTATTGTAATGTTATCGGACAGGGGCCGGAAATATTTCACACGGGCTTAATAAAAAGTATCTAATATATAGAGCGGATAGGGATGTATCATGTGCTGGCACGGGATTTGCACCCTTTAATATCAAATATAGAAGCGGGAGGCGTTTAACTATGAGGGCGAACGTATTCAAGGACGTAAACAAGGTCGGGCTCGAGGAAAAGGCCATACCCAAGGCGGGGCCGGGCGAGGCGGTGGTAAGGGTTACGCTTACGACCATATGCGGGACGGACGTGCATATCATGAGAGGGGAGTTCCCTGTGAGGGTCGGACAAACCATAGGGCACGAGCCCGTGGGCGTGATACACGAGCTCGGGGACGGGGTTACGGACTATAAGCTCGGCGAAAGGGTAGCGATAAACGCGATTACCCCGTGCGGGATGTGCGAATACTGCCTCTCCGCGAACTGGGCGCAGTGCGGCGGGTTCCTGGGCGGCTGGAAGATGGGGAACACCATAGACGGCTGCCAGGCTGACTACGTGAAGATACCGAGCGCCATGGCCAACCTGGCGAGGATACCGGACGAGCTCTCTGACGAGGACGTGCTGCTGACGACCGATATATTCTCGACCGGCCTATCGGGGGCCGAGAGCGCCGACATTCAGGTGGGGGACATGGTCGCTATATTCGGACAGGGGCCTATA
>JAHKKQ010000007.1 GCA_020027805.1 Candidatus Dadabacteria bacterium | reverse complement strand
TCTTCCGAGCTCTACGTTCGTGCCTTCGAGCCTGACGACGAGAGGCACGTTGATGCCCACATCTTTAGCGGCGGTTATGATTCCTTCGGCTATGGTGTCGCATTTCATAATGCCGCCGAATATATTTACGAAAATTGCCTTCACGTTGGGGTCGCTCAGTATCATCTTGAATGCCTGCGTTACCTGCTCCGTATTAGCCCCCCCGCCGACGTCGAGGAAGTTCGCGGGCTCCCCGCCGTGGTGCTTGATTATATCCATTGTCGACATCGCGAGGCCCGCCCCGTTTACGAGGCAGCCGATGTTGCCGTCGAGCTTCACGTAGCTTATGCCCCATTTCTTGGCTTCGAGCTCGGTCGGATCCTCTTCGGACGGGTCGTGGAGTTTTTCTATATCCGGGTGTCTGAAGAGCGCGTTATCGTCGAAGTTCATCTTCGCGTCGAGCGCGAGCACGTCCCCGCTCTTTGTAAGGATCAGGGGGTTGATCTCGGCAAGCGAGCAGTCCTTCTCTGTGAAGAGCTCGTAGAGACCCGATATGAACTTCACCGCCTTGTTTACGGTCTTGCCCTCGAGACCGAGGAAATAGGCTATTTTCCTGCACTGATAGGGGAGCAGTCCGACCGTGGGGTTGACGTATTCCCTGGTTATTTTTGCGGGGTGCTTCCTTGCTACTTCTTCTATATCCATGCCGCCTTCGCGGCTCGCCATTATGACAATCTGCTCCCTCGACCTGTCGATAACCATTCCGAGGTAGAGTTCCTTCTCTATCTCCGAGGCCTCCTCGACGAGTACCTTCTGTACGAGCTTCCCCTCGGGCCCTGTCTGGTGTGTCACCAGTATCATGCCCAGTATCTCGGAAGCTATGCGCTTGACTTCATCGAGCGTGGTGGCGAGCTTGACGCCGCCCCCCTTCCCCCTGCCGCCCGCATGTATCTGAGCCTTTACCACGAACCTTTCCACATTGAGGTCTTTCGCAATCTGGTGCGCTTCGTCCTCCCGGAACGCGACCTTGCCCGTGGGCGCGGCAACTCCGTACTGTGAAAGAAGCTCCTTGGCCTGATACTCATGGATATTCAATTTACATCCTCCTCGGAGAAACCGTGATTACTGATTGGGGCTTCCCTTGAATTTGTCGAGCAGCCACTGGAGCGGATCGAAGTACGTATCGGCGACCCTTTCCTTCAAGGGGATGATGGCATTATCGGTTATATGTATGTGCTCCGGGCACACTTCAGTACAGCATTTCGTGATATTGCAGTACCCCAGGCCGGCCTGGCTCCTCAGGAACTCCTTGCGGTCGAGCGTATCGAGGGGGTGCATCTCGAGCTCGGCGATCTTGATAAACATGCGCGGGCCGAAAAATTCGTTCTTCTTGTCGTGGTTCCTGAGTATGTGGCAGACGTCCTGGCAGAGGAAGCACTCGATGCACTTCCTGAACTCCTGGCACCTCTCGACGTCTTCCTGATACATCACCCGTTTCATGTCCCTCGCCGGAGTAAACGGGGGTATCATTTTTCTGACCATGTAGTTCCACGAGACGTCCGTGACGAGGTCCTTGATTATCGGGAACGTTTTGACGGGGTATACGGTTACGGGCTTGTCGAGGGGGAGCGTATCGAGCCTGGTCTTGCAGGTGAGCTTCGGCATGCCGTTTATTTCCGCGCTGCATGAGCCGCATTTGGCGGCCTTGCAGTTCCACCTCACGGCCAGGTCCCCGTCGTAATTCGCCTGTATGAAATGGATGGCGTCAAGGACGACCATTCCCTCTTCGAGAGGTACTTCGTATTCCTTCTCCGCGCCCCCGTTCGAGTCTCCCCTGTACACGCGCATTTTCACGACAGCCATTTATTTATGACCTCCCTCTACGATCTTTCTCAGCTCCTCGGGCATCTGAGGCAGCGGGGACGTGCCTAATTTCATGGCCCCGTTATCTTTCGAGATTACCGAATTCACATTACCCCATTTTTCATTGTCGTATTTAGGGAAATCCACCCTGCTGTGGGCCCCCCTGCTCTCTTCCCTCTGGAGCGCGCACCTCGCTATGGCTTCCGAAACGATGAGCATCGATTTCAGATCCTTGCACAGGTGCCACCCGGGATTGAACATGCGCGAGCCTTCTATCCTCAGCTGAGAGGCCCTGTCTTTCAGCACCTGTATCTCTTCGATTCCGTCCGAGATCTTCTCCTTGGTGCGGAATACGCCTATGTATGCGCCCATCGCATCCTGCAGCGCCTGGTGCACCGTGTACGGGTTCTCGCCCTCCGCGTTCTCGAACGGGCGGGTCATCTCGTGAGCGGCCTTCTCGAGCTCGACGTCGTCTATTTTCAGGGTGTTGTCCCTGAGCTCGTTTGCGTATTGCGCGGCGCCGAGACCGGCCCTCCTCCCGAAGACCAGGAGGTCCGAAAGGGAGTTGCCTCCGAGCCGGTTGGCCCCGTGCATGCCGCCGGCGGCTTCTCCCGCGGCGAAAAGACCCGGCACCGTGCTCCCCGCTGTGTCCGCATCGACACGGACCCCGCCCATCATGTAGTGAGTGGTCGGGAATACTTCCATGGGTTCTTTAGTTATATCTATCTCCGCGAACTCCATGAATTGATGATACATGCTCGGGAGTTTCTTCTTAACGTACTCGGCTCCCCGGTGCGAGATGTCGAGGTAAGCCCCGCCGTGGGGCGATCCGCGTCCCTCCATGACCTCCGTGTAGATCGACCTGGCGACGACGTCTCTCGTCGATAGCTCCATCCTCTCGGGGTCGTATTTTTCCATGAACCTCTCGCCGTTCCTGTTCGTGAGAAGCCCGCCCTCGCCCCTGACGGCCTCGGTGACAAGGATGCCTCTTACGCTCGGGGGCCAGACCATGCCGGTCGGGTGGAACTGTACGAACTCCATATCGATCAAATCCGCCCCGGCTTCGTAGGCAAGGGCCTGTCCGTCTCCCGTGTATTCCCACGAATTGGATGTAACCTTGTAAGCTTTTCCTATTCCCCCGGTGGCGATTATCACGGCCTTGGTTTTGAAGAGCACGAACCTGCCGCTCTCCCTCCAGTAGCCGAAGGCCCCGGATATCCTTTCGCCGTCCTTTATCAGATGAGTAATAGTGCATTCCATGTACACGTCCATTCCGGAGTGTATGCCCTTGTCCTGAAGCGTGCGTATCATCTCGAGCCCGGTCCTGTCGCCCACGTGCGCGAGCCGTTTCCACGTGTGGCCGCCGAAGGCCCTCTGCATTATCTTTCCGTCCTTCGTCCTGTCGAAGAGAGCGCCCCAGTGCTCGAGCTCCTTTACGCGGTCGGGAGCCTCCTGTGCGTGGAGCTCCGCCATGCGCCAGTTATTCAGCATCTTCCCGCCGTGCATCGTGTCGTGGAAGTGGACCTTCCAGTCGTCTTTCGTGTCGACGTTCGCGAGCGCCGCTGCGACGCCCCCCTCGGCCATGACCGTGTGTGCCTTGCCTAGGAGCGACTTGCAGACGAGCCCGACGGAAGCCCCCTCGGCCGATGCCTCTATCGCCGCCCGGAGACCCGCGCCCCCGGCGCCTATAACGATGACGTCGTGCGTATGTGTTTCATACTTCTCCATTTAGATTAACCTCACGTCTGTGATAACGCCCCTTGCGAGAAGGAATATGTAGAGGTCAGCGAGCGCGACGCCGAAGAGGCTCACCCACGCCCATAGCATGTGGTGTTCGTTCAATGCGCTTGCCTTTCCCCATAGCCTGAACCGTGTGGGGCATTTCGAGAATACATCGAGATTGCCGCCTATCAAATGGCGGAACGAATGGCATGAAAGAGAATAGAGCGAAAGAAGCGCTGCGTTCGCGAAAAGCACGAGCGTGCCCACGCCTACTCCGAACCCGTCCTCGAATTTGAGCGCCTTGAACGCGTCAACCCAGAGGAAGAAGAGAATTACGGTGGCCGCGTAGAAGAAATAACGGTGTATGTTCTGGAGTATGAACGGCAACTTCGACTCCCCCGTATATGAGCCTTCCTTCGCAAGAGGGCGCACGGCGCACGCAGGCGGGGCGAGGAAGAACGACCTGTAATAAGCCTTCCTGTAATAGTAGCAAGTCGCTCTGAACCCGAGCGGGGCCCACAGTATGAGGAGCGCCGGCGAGAACGGCCACCAGGACGCGAGTATGTAAGGCGAGTAGAAGGGAGAAAGGTACGGCTCGTAAAGGAAATCGGCGTTTGAGAATGCGCGCCATGTGGAATAGATGCCGAATGAACCGAGCACGACGGCCGTGATCAGGGGTGCAACCCACCATGTGTCCCGCCTCAGTGTCATTGCGCTCTGCGCGGATCCGTTTGCCATCTCGGTACCTCCCTAACCTGTCTCAGTACTTGTATTTTGTAGCCACGGATTTGTAATCTGCCTTCCGGAAAAAAATCGGTTTGTAATATTATATTAACGCCCGGAGCTAGTCAAGCCGACGTATGCCCCGGGCGCCCCGTTTTTCTTTATTATTTGCCGGACATTTTTTCTATGTGATCGCAAAGCTCTTTCACGTGGGCCGCCGACAGCTGGAGCTCCTCGCTTTCCTTCTTGGTGAGCTTAATCTCGAATATTTTTTCGACGCCTTTACTCCCGAGAATAACCGGGAGACCGACGAAGGTGTTATCGACGCCGTACTCGCCCTGAGCCAGGACGCAGCACGGGAGAATCTTCTTCTTGTCCCTGAGTATCGCGTCCACCATCTCGACGGCGGATACGGCGGGTGCATAGAACGCGCTGCCTGTTTTAAGGAGCGCTACTATTTCCCCTCCCCCCTGCCTCGTCCTCTGTATGATGGATTCGATCCTGTCGGCGGGGATGAGCTCGGTGATGGGAACCCCTGCCACGGTGGTCGCCCTCGCGAGCGGCACCATGTCGTCCCCGTGTCCCCCGAGGACGAACGCGTGGATGTTTTCGACCGACACCCCGAGTTCCATTCCTATGAAGGACCTGAACCTCGCGGCGTCGAGCACGCCGGCCATGCCCATGACGCGCTCCCTCGGGAAGCCGCTTACTTTATGGGCTATATACACCATCGCGTCGAGAGGGTTGGTGACGAGTATCAATATGGCGTTCGGGGATCTCCTGGCGACGTTTTCAGTGACCTGTTTCACTATCTCCGTGTTCGTGGCTATAAGGTCGTCCCTGCTCATGCCGGGCTTCCGGGGTATGCCCGACGTGATGACCACGACGTCCGAATTCGCGGTCTCTTCGTAGCTGTTGGTCCCCGTTATGCTGACGTCGTAACCGTAGACGGGGTTCATCTCCATCATGTCGAGCGCCTTGCCCTGGGGCATGCCCTCGAGGATGTCCACGAGTACTACGTCTCCCAGCTCGAGCTGGGCAAGCATTAAGGCCGTTGTGGCGCCGACGTTGCCCGCGCCTATTACCGAAATTTTTGGTCTGCTCATTTTGAATGCTCCTTCATTATTTCTTTATCGTTATTTATTTCCTGTCGTTATCTGCCGGATATTTGCGATCGTTACATGAATCTAAACCAGCACCCTATCCATGTTGACGGCTATCGTCTCGCCGAACTCGGAGCACTTGAGGAGCTTCGCGTTCTCGAGCTGACGCTCGAGGTCGTACGTTACGGTCTTGTCCAGTATCGTAAGCTCCATCGCCTTGACTATGAGGTCAGCCGCTTCGCTCCAGCCCAAGTATTCGAACATCATTACGCCCGAAAGTATGAGCGAGCCCGGGTTTACCTTGTCCTGGCCCGCGTATTTGGGCGCCGTCCCGTGAGTGGCTTCGAAGAGCGCCAGGTAATCGCCTATATTGCCGCCGGGCGCCATTCCGAGTCCCCCTACCTGCGCGGCGCATGCGTCTGAGAGGTAATCGCCGTTAAGGTTCGCTGTAGCTATGACGTGGTATTCCCTCGTCCTCGTGAGTATCTGCTGCAGCATGTTGTCGGCTATCCTGTCGTTTAATACAACCATCCCCTCGGGTCTCTTGCCGTTGTATTTGTCCCAGAGGTCGTCTTCCGTAATCACCTGGTTAGGGAATTCTTCCTTCGCGAGCTCGTAGCCCCAATCCCTGAACGCGCCTTCCGTGAACTTCATGATATTCCCCTTATGCACGATCGTGACGCTCTCCTCCCCCTTTTCGATCGCGTGCTTTAACGCCTTCCTGACGAGCCTCTTCGTTCCGAACGGGCTTATGGGCTTTATGCCTATGCCCGAGCCCTCCCTGATGTTGGCGCCGTATTTCTCGACGAGGTAATTCCTTATCTCTATCGCTTCCTTGGACCCGCTCTGCCATTCTATGCCCGAATATACGTCCTCCGTGTTCTCCCTGAATATGATCATGTCCATATCCTCGGGTCTCTTTATCGGGGACGGAGTGCCCTTTATGTAACGCACGGGGCGTACGCAGGCGTATAGGTCGAGCAGTTGTCTCAAGGCTACGTTCAGGCTCCTTATCCCTCCGCCTATCGGGGTTGTGAGGGGGCCTTTAATGGATACTACGTATTCCCTCAAGTCTTCGAGTGTTTCCTCGGGCAGCCATTCGCCCTTGAGGTTGAACGCCTTTTCCCCGGTGAGCACTTCGCGCCACGTTATCCTCCTCTTGCCCTTATATGCCTTTTCCACGGCGGCGTCGAAGACGATCTGGGACGCCCTCCAGATATCAGGCCCCGTGCCGTCTCCTTCTATGAAGGGAATAATCGGGTGATCGGGGACGATGATGGAGTCGTTCTTTTTGTCGATGCGAATTTTTTGTCCCACACTCGGTTTTGAGGATGACATTGTTAAAACTCCTGTTGAAAAATTTGGACTGAAATATAAATAATAAACGCCTGAAATTCAAATAATCGGAGCGCCCGAGGCGCCCGCACCCGCACGCGGACACACCCGTTCCCGGAGGTATGAATGAGACTGTTTCATCACCCCGGACGCGGCGGATGTTTTACTGCTTCATCATTTGTCTCAGCACCGTTTGCAGTATTCCACCGTTTTTATAATATTCGACCTCTATCGGGCTGTCCAGACGGCACGTGGCGTTGAACGTAAAATTACCCCCTTCCTTTCGCGTGACCTTTACCGGGATGTCCTTCCCGTGTTTCAGGTCTTCGGTAACGCCTTCTATGTCGTATTTTTCATGACCCGTTAGCCCGTACGTGTGGCTGCTTTCGCCGTCCTTGAACTGAAGCGGAAGGACGCCCATCCCCACGAGGTTGCTCCTGTGTATCCTTTCGAAGCTCTCTGCGATCACCGCCTTTACGCCCAGGAGTATAGTGCCTTTGGCGGCCCAGTCGCGGGAGCTGCCCGTGCCGTATTCCTTACCGCCGATCACCACGAGCGGTATGCCTTCGGCCTGATATTTCATCGAGGCGTCGAATATGGACAGCTGCTCGCCTGAAGGGATGTGCATGGTTACGCCCCCCTCGACGCCCGGCAGCATGAGGTTCTTGATCCTGATATTTGCGAATGTGCCGCGTATCATGACCTCGTGGTTGCCTCTCCGCGACCCGAAGCTGTTGAAATCCCTGGGCTCGACGCCGTGAGACATCAGATATTTCCCGGCGGGGCCGTCCTTCGGTATGGAGCCCGCGGGCGATATGTGGTCGGTCGTTATGGAATCACCCAGCAACGCGAGCGCGTACGCACCCCTTATGTCTCTCGCACCCGGGACGCCGAGCGAGAATTCCTCGAAGAAGGTCGGGTTCTGGATGTACGTGGAGCTCTTGTCCCACTTGTAGAGGTCCCCTTCCGGGACGTCGAGGGTCTTCCAGGTCTTATCGCCTTCGAAGACGTGCCCGTACTGGGCCCGGAAGAGCTCCGGGTTCAGCACCTTGTTCACCGTATCGCTTATTTCTTTCTGTGAAGGCCAGATGTCCTTTAGATAAACGGGCTTGCCGTCCGACCCCTTGCCTATGGGCTCTTTATAGACGTCTATGTCCACCGTGCCCGCGAGGGCGAAGGCCACGACGAGGGGCGGCGAAGCGAGGTAGGCGAACTTGACGAGCGGATGTATCCTGCCCTCGAAATTCCTGTTCCCGCTCAGTACCGCTGCGCACGTGAGGTCGTTCGCCTTTATGGCCTCTTCGACGGGCGCAGGCAGGGGGCCGCTGTTTCCTATGCACGTCGTGCAGCCGTATCCGACGAGGTCGAAGCCGAGCTTGTTGAGGTATTTCGTGAGGCCGGCCGCGTCCAGGTAATCGGTGACCACCCTCGAGCCGGGTGCCAGGCTCGTCTTGACCGAAGGCTTTACGGTCAGACCCTTCTCCGCCGCTTTCTTCGCCACGAGCCCCGAGGCCACCATGACGGACGGGTTCGAGGTATTCGTGCAGCTCGTTATAGCGGCTATCGTGACGGAGCCGTTTCCTATTTCGTCTTTTTTGCCGTCAATGTCGATACCGACTTTTTTATTTAAGTCCTTACCGTTTCCGGTTTTCGTTTTGAGTACTTTTTCATATGATTCCTTGAGAGACTTGAGGGAGACCCTGTCCTGCGGGCGGCTCGGTCCCGCCATGGAGGGCTCGACGGTCGAAATATCGAGCGCGAGGGTATCCGTGTAAACGGGGTCGGGCGCGGAGTCCGTCCTGAAAAGGCCCTGTTCTTTCGTGTATGACTCGACCAGCTCGACGAGCTTCCTGTCCCTTCCCGTGATTTTGAGATAACGGAGCGTCTCCTCGTCGACCGGGAAGAACCCCATCGTGGCGCCGTATTCGGGGGCCATGTTGGCTATGGTGGCCTTGTCCGAGAGCGCGAGCTGGCTGAGTCCCGGCCCGTAGAATTCGACGAACTTCCCGACGACGCCCTTTTTCCTGAGCATCTCGGTCACCGTGAGCACGAGGTCGGTCGCTGTGACGCCTTCCGCAAGCTGTCCGTGGAGCTTGAACCCGATCACCTCGGGCATGAGCATGTAGAGGGGCTGGCCCAGCATGCACGCCTCCGCCTCTATGCCTCCTACGCCCCAGCCGAGCACGCTCAGGCCGTTTATCATCGTCGTGTGGGAGTCCGTTCCTACGAGGGTGTCGGGATATGCTATCGTCCTGCCGTTTTTCTTCACCGAGGAGACGACGCTCGCCAGGCATTCGAGATTAACCTGGTGGACTATCCCGGTGCCGGGAGGGACGACCCTGAAATTATCGAATGCCTTCTGCGCCCATCTCAGAAACGCGTACCTCTCTCCGTTTCTCTCGTATTCGCGCTCGACGTTCAATGTGAACGCCTTATCGCTTGCGAAGTAGTCGACCTGGACGGAATGGTCGATAACGAGGTCTACGGGGACTATCGGGTTTATCTTGTCGGGGTTCCCTCCGAGCCTGTTGACGACCGTCCTCATGGCCGCGAGGTCGACCACGCACGGTACGCCGGTGAAGTCCTGGAGGATAACGCGTGCGGGGCAGTAAGGTATCTCGTCCGCGTTTTTATTGTCGGGGCTCCATCCCGCGAGCGCCCGGATGTGGTTGTCGTTGATTATGCTCCCGTCGTAATTCCGGAGGACGTTTTCAAGCAGGATCTTTATGGATACAGGCAGGCGGGAAATGTCCTTCCCGAGGGTTTTTTCTATAGATTTCAAAGAATAATAATCGACTTCGCCCGCGCTCGTTTTAAGCGTAGAAAGGGCTTTCGGTTTATTTTTTGTCTCACTCATTCTATTCTCCTTAGCTTGCTGGTTGAGCGGAAGGTTTCCTTAACATTCTACAGTTGAATCGGTACAAATCAAGCCGTACCCGGCCTGCGAATCCGTATGAAGGCATAAGAGAATAGAGCGCGACCGGCGAGCGGTTTTCCCGAGCGGGACTTGAGGCTTGATACGCTGATTCTACGATATGGAAATTTTATTAAAACCGGATCTCATGGCCGCGCCCGTCCTGCGCTCAGCCGAGCTTTCTGAATATGAGAGAGGCGTTCGTTCCCCCGAAGCCAAACGAATTGCTGAGGGCCGTTTTTATGTCGGCCTTCCTGGCCTCGTTAGGCACGTAGTCGAGGTCGCACTCGGGGTCGGGGAATTCGTAGTTGATCGTGGGCGGGAGTATGCCCCGGTCGAGCGCGAGAACCGTGAAGGCCGCCTCCACCGCGCCCGCTGCGCCCAGGAGGTGCCCCGTCATCGACTTCGTCGAGCTGACCGGTATCTTGTAGGCCCTCTGGCCGAAGACCTTCTTTATCGCGTTCGTTTCGTTCGAATCGTTAAGCTGGGTCGATGTCCCGTGGGCGTTGATGTACTCGATTTCGTCGGGGTTGATTCCCCCGTCCTTCAAGGCGGCGAGCATGCACCGCTCGGGCCCGTCCAGAGAGGGGGCCGTAATGTGGCTCGCGTCGCTGCTCATGCCGTACCCGACGATCTCGGCGTATATCCTCGCGCCCCTTTTTTTCGCGAGCTCCAGCTCTTCGAGTATAAGCATCCCCGAGCCTTCGCCGATGATGAAGCCGTCCCTCTCCCTGTCGAACGGGCGCGAGGCGCGCTCGGGCTCGTCGTTCCGGGTGGACAGCGCCCGCATGGCGTTGAACCCGCCGAACGTGAGCGGGATGATGGGGGCTTCGGTGCCGCCCGCGAACATGACGTCGGCCTCGCCGTTCCTTATCGCCATCGCGGCGTAGCCTATGGCATGGGCGCTCGCCGCGCACGCGGTAGTCGTACAACAGTTGGGGCCTTTGGCATTGAAGAATATAGAGACGTATCCGGCGGCCATGTTGTTGATAATATTGGTAATGAAGAACGGGGATAGCCGTCCGGGTCCTTTTTCGTCCAGCATGTGCACCGTATTGACGTAAGTCTCCATGCCGCCTATGCCCGAGCCGATGATCGTACCCGTGAGCGGGGACAGCTCTTCCGTTATCTCGAGCCCCGAATCCTCGAGCGCGAGCTTCGCCGAGGCGACGGCATACTGAATGAACGCATCCGTCTTCCTCGCCTCCTTCGGGTTCATGAAGAGCTCAGGGTCGAACCCGCGGACCTCCGCGGCTATCTGTGTCTTGTGCTCGGTCGGATCGAACTTCGTAACCCTCCGAACGCCTGAACGCCCGGCGCAGACGGCGTCCCAGGTCTCCTTGTTCCCGATACCGAGAGGCGTAACGAGCCCTACGCCGGTAACCGCTACCCTTCTTTTCATTACTTTTTACGCTCCTGTATGAAGTTGACCGCGTCCTGAACCGTTATAATGGATTCCGCGTCCTCGTCGGATATCTCCAGGCCGAACTCGTCTTCCATAGACATGATGAGCTCGACCAGATCGAGGGAGTCGGCACCCAGGTCCTCGATGAACGAAGATTCGGGAGAGATCTCGTCCTCGGTTTTACCCAGCTGACCCGCAACCATCTCTTTAACTTTTGCGAGTATTTCCTTGTCCTGAGCCATATCAAACACCTCCTATTTTATATTAAGTGTATATTCCGCCGTTAACCCTTATTACCTCGCCCGTGATATACGAAGCCTCTTCCGAAGTCAGGAACGCCACAACCCCCGCTATGTCTTCGGGTGAGCCGTACCTGCCCATGGGTATCCTTTCTATGTACTGCTTCTTTATCTCATCCGAGAGACTGTCGTTAATATCCGTCAGTATAAAGCCGGGGCTTATCGCGTTTACGGTTATCGACCTGGGCGCCATTTCCCTGGCCGCGGCCTTCGTGAAGCCTATAATACCCGCCTTGGACGCAGCGTAATTCGTCTGACCGGCATTCCCCATTTCGCCCACGACCGATGTTAAATTTATTATCCTTCCCCACCTCTGCTTCATCATCGTGCGCGTTACGGCTTTCGTGCAGTTAAAGACCCCGTTGAGGTTGGTGGAAATCACCTTGTCCCAATCTTCTTTGTTCATCCTTACCAAGAGCGTGTCATGAACGATCCCGGCGTTATTTATGAGGATGTGTATCCCCCCGTGCTCAACTATGATCTCCTCGATCATCTTCTGCGTCGTTTCGTAATCGGAGACGTCGAACTTCGAGACAGCGCCCTTCCCTCCCGCTTTTTCTATCTCCGCGACCACGTCCTGGGCCGCTGATTCGTTCCTGGCATAATTGACCACTACAAATGCGCCCTCGGCTGCGAGCCTGAGCGCAACAGCCTTTCCGATACCCCTGGATCCCCCCGTTACGAGCGCTATCTTCTTATACGTTTCAGCCATTTTTGAGTGACTCCAGTTGTGACTTGTTTTCGAGACAGCCTACCTCGACATTAGGGAGCGTCCGTTTTATCAGACCCGAGAGCACATTCCTGGGGCCTATCTCCAGGAACTTCCCGACTCCCTCCCTCCCCAGGGTCTCTACAGATTCGTACCACCTTACCGGGCTCGTCACCTGTCTTACGAGGAGCTCTTTAGTCCTCGATGAATCGCTGTTGACCGAAGCGTCACAGTTAGTCACGATCGGCACGTTCATTTCCCTGAATTCGATCTTGTCCAATACCTCCGCGAGCCTCTCGGCCGCGGGCTTCATCAATATGCAGTGGAAGGGCGCGCTCACGTCGAGCGGGACCACGCGTTTCGCGCCTTTTAATTTCGCCTGCTCGGATGCCTGCATGACCGCGTCCCTGCTCCCGGAAATTACTGTCTGGCCGGGCGCGTTCAGATTAGCGGGGCTCGCGACACCGGGACCTGAGGACACCATGTCGCATATCTCCCGGATGGCCCCGATTTCGAGACCCAGGACCGCCGTCATGGCGCCCTCTCCGACGGGCACAGCTTCCTGCATGAATTCACCCCTTTTTCTTACCACAAAAACGGCGTCTTTGAAAGCCATCGAGCCGTTCGCCACGAGCGCCGAATACTCCCCCAGGCTGTGACCGGCTACGAAATCCGGTCTTATTCCCGACTCGGACTCGAGTACCCTCAGGGCCGCGGTCGAGGCGGTGAGAATCGCGGGCTGGGCGTTCGCCGTAAGCGAAAGCTCGCCCGGGTCTCCTTCGAAGCAAAGCCCGGCGATGTCGAAACCGAGGACGTCGCTCGCTTCCTCGAAGGTCCTTTTCGCCGCGCCGAACTCTCCATAAAGCTCCCTGCACATCCCCACGTGCTGGGAACCTTGGCCTGGGAACACGAATGCAATCATTGGATTAGATCCTTAATCGACCTGGGAAAGCTCTATGAAAGCTGTTCCTGCTTTTCCTTTATGTATGTCTTTCCTTTATAGAACCCGCAGCTGGGGCAAGCCCTGTGAGGGGGCTTGTGCTCCCCGCAGTTCTGGCAGGTGGAAAGACCAGGACTCGCAACCTTATAGTGGGTTCTATTTTTCCTGGACCTGGACCTGGAATGTTTTCTTTTCGGAAGTCCCATTTTTATTCTCCCTTTATCTACTTCGTAATCTATATTTTCAGTTTTTTAAGCACCGCGAACCTGGGGTCCTGCCATTCCTTTTCGCAGCCGCATGTCTCTCTGTTAAGATTTGCCCCGCATTTCGGGCACAAACCCTTGCAGTCTTCCCCGCAGACGACCTTTAAGGGCAGGGAAACCGCGATGAGCCCTCTCAGGTAATCATCGAGGTCAACCACGTCGCCCCTGTAAGTCTCATGATCGACGTCATCGACGTCTTTCACCTTGTCGGCCGGCGAGAGCATAAGCCTGATCTCGGGCTTTATGTCGAGCCTGACCGTTTCCAGGCACCTCGAGCAAGGGGCCTCTATGGAAAAAGCGAGGTTCCCGAGCACGGTTACTTCCCTGAGCGCCTTCGTCACGACGAGGTCGACGTCTATACCCGACGCGAGCTTCGTATAAGCTTCGCCGGTTTTCAGCTCGGGTATGTTATCGAGCCACCCCGGACTCATTTGGGCATGAATGTGGAGTCCCTCGTCCCTGATGTCCGATAAGCTGATCTTCATCGCCCCGACTCTTGTCAAATATCGATTATAAATTAACGGGTTTAAATAATAATACAAGATGGGAGGTTTGCAAGTAAAAAGCGAAAGCCGGGGGTTTCAGGCGAGGTGGCAGGACACGAGGTGCCCCCCTCCGGCGTCCCGGAGCTCGGGCTCGACGGAGCTGCACTTATCGACCGCAATGGGGCAGCGCGGATGAAAACTGCATCCGGAAGGAGGGTTTATGGGACTCGGCACGTCGCCCTTGAGCACGGTCATTTCCCTTTGCCTGTCGGGGTCGGCCACAGGGACCGAGGATATCAATACGCGGGTATACGGATGGAGGGGATTTTTGTACAGCTCTCCGCTGGGGGCGAACTCCACCACCTTCCCGAGGTACATGACCGCCACCCTGTCGCTTATGTGCCTGACCACCCGGAGGTCGTGGGAAATGAAGAGATAAGTGAGCCTGAATTTCTCCTGGAGCTCTATGAAAAGGTTAATTATCTGGGCCTGAACGGAAACGTCGAGCGCCGATATCGGCTCGTCGCACACGATGAACTCGGGGTTGAGCGCGAGGGCCCTCGCTATAGCTATCCTCTGCCTCTGCCCCCCGCTGAACTCGTGGGGGTAGCGGGGGAGCGCGTCCTCCCGGAGTCCCACGGTACGCAGCAGCTCGCGCACTATGCCCTTTCTCTCGCCGGGAGTGGAAATATTATGTATGACGAGACCTTCCGCTACTATGCTCTCGACCTTCATCCTCGGGTTGAGCGAGCCGTAGGGGTCCTGGAAAACGATCTGCATCTTCTCCCTGTACGGGCGCATCCGTGAAGGGCTTAACCCCGTGATATTGTCGGCTCCGAAATATATCTTGCCCTCCGTGGGCTCGAGGAGCTTGATAATGGTCTTGCCGAGGGTCGTTTTCCCGCAGCCGCTCTCTCCGACGAGCCCTACCGTCTCGCCCTCTGAGATGGTCATATCGACCCCGTCCACCGCCTTGACGTAGTTCGTAACCCTCGAGAGGACCCCCGACTGCACCGGGAAGTATTTCTTGAGACGTTCTATTCTAACGAGCTCTTTCAGCGCCATGTCGGACCTATATGGTAACCTCGTCCGCCCGCCAGCACGCCGAGTAGTGGCCAACTGTGTGCTCCGAGAGCGGGGGCTCCTCTTTCCTGCATTTATCTATTACGAGCGGGCACCTGTCCTGGAACCTGCAGCCCGGCGGGAAGCTGCCGGGGCTCGGCACAACCCCCGGTATGGCGTCGAGCCTCTCCTTACGCCTCCTGAGATCGGGGATGGAATTGAGTAACCCGACCGTGTACGGGTGCTTCGGGTGCTTGAAGAGCTCCCTCGTGACGGCGTGCTCGACGACCTTCCCCGCGTACATTACGTATACGGTGTCCGCTACCTCAGCGATTATACCGAGGTCGTGCGTGATCAGCAGCACCGCCATGCCCATCCTGACCCTGAGGTCGTCGATGAGCTCCAGGATCCCCGCCTGTATCGTGACGTCGAGCGCCGTTGTGGGCTCGTCCGCTATCAGTACCTCGGGGCTGCAGGCAAGCGCCATGGCGATCATCACCCTCTGGGACATCCCGCCCGAAAGCTCGTGTGGATAGTTTTTTATCCTGCTCTCGGGGGCAGGTATCCCGACGAGCCTGAGGAGATCCAGTACCCTTTCCTTCTCTTCCTTCCTCGTAATATTTAAATGAGTCCTGAGCGACTCCCCTATCTGGTCCCCTACCGTGAAGACGGGGTTGAGCGAGCTTATCGGCTCCTGGAAGATCATCGATATCCTGTTCCCGCGCAGAGAACGCATGTCGCGGTCGCTCAAATGGAGTATGTCCGCCCCGTCGAAGAGTATCTCTCCCCCCTCTATCCTGCCCGGGGGCTCGGGGATGAGGCGCATAACCGATAGGGCCGTGACCGTTTTTCCGCAGCCGCTTTCGCCTACGACCCCGACTATCCTGCCCTGGGGTATGGAGAGGGACACGCCGCTCACGACCTCGACCTTCCTCCCTTCGGACGAGAACGATACCGTCAGGTCTTTTATCTCGAGTGCGCTTTCCATTTTATATCCTTTTTCCGTCTCTCGTCGATCCCCGTCATTAGTTCCCCGTGAATTTGGGGTCAATCGAGTTCCTGAAGCCCTCTCCCAGGAGGTTGAAGGCCGTCACTGTCAGAAATATAGCCGCGCCGGGGAATAGGACAAGCCACCACGCGAAATCGACGTACCGTTGTGACTGAGAGAGCACGTCGCCCCAGCTCGGATCGGGCGGAGGCACGCCGAATCCGAGGAAGCTCAACCCGGACTCGACCAGTATCGCCCCCGCTATGCCGAAAGTAGAGTCGACGAGCACGGGTGCTAACGCGTTAGGGAGCATGTGTTTCATCATCACCCTGAAGTCGTTTCCTCCGAGCGCGACCGCGGCCTCGACGTACTCGAATTTCCGGAGCTTCAGGAACTCGCCCCTTATGAGGCGGGCGACTCCCGTCCAGCTCGTAGCCCCTATTACTATCATTATGTTGTATATGCTCGGGTCCCTGAACGCGAGTATGGTAAGAATCAGGAAAAACACGGGGAACGTCATCATCACTTCGAAGAGGCGCGACACTATAAAATCGGTAGTACCCCCGTAATAACCCGCTATGCCCCCGAGCATGATGCCTATCACGGCCGATATGCCGACGGCGATAAACCCGATCGAGAGGGATATGCGCGCCCCGTATATCATGCGCGCGAGCACGTCCCTGCCCCTGTCGTCCGTGCCGAAGGGGTGCTCTCCTGAGGGAGGGTTCAGTATCGAATTGAGGTCGTTTTCAGTGGGGCTGTACCTCACGGGGGGGAATACGGCGAAGTCCCCGGGGCCGAGATTTTTGTCGAGCTCCTTGAAATCCGTCCCGAAGAACTCCGGGTAGCGGAAGAGGACGGGGAAATATAAATTCCCTTCGTATTTGAGGACTATGGGTTTATTGCCCGCAAGCATGCTCTCGAACACCGCTACGAATAAAAGAAGCAGTATCACAATGAGGGCCGAGAACGCGAGCCTGTCCTTTTTGAATTTCCTCCATACGCTCCCCCAGTATCCGACGCTCTTTGTCTCCGTCAACTTCTGCCCTCGAAACTTATCCTGGGGTCTATGAGCACGTAAACGAGGTCCGATATCAGTATTCCGATAAGCGTGAGGAATGCGGATATCGTGGCTATCGCCATGATCATCGGGTAATCGCGGGCGAGCACGGACTCGAAGCCGAGCTGGCCTATGCCCGGTATGGAGAATATCGTCTCTATGATTACGCTCCCGCCTATCATGGCGGGGAGTATTCCGGCAAGTATCGTGATAATCGGGATGAGCGCGTTCCTGAGCGCGTGCTTGAGAATGACCTTCGATCTCGGGAGGCCCTTGGCCGCCGCCGTCCTCACGTAATCCTCCCTCAGCACTTCCATCAGGCTCCCCTTCTGGAACCTCGAGAGGTATGCGAGGCTCCCGTAAGAGAGGCAGAATACCGGCAGCACTATGTGCCATAGGAAGTCGGCAGCTTTCTCGGGGAAGGGATAATTCTCCGCACCCGGCGAGAGAATCCCGTAAACGGGGAAGAGGTTCCAGTACTCGCCGCCGCCCAGAAAGAAAATAAGAATCATCG
Organism: Candidatus Dadabacteria bacterium; assembly: GCA_020027805.1. Classification (GTDB taxonomy): domain Bacteria; phylum Desulfobacterota_D; class UBA1144; order Nemesobacterales; family UBA2774; genus 2-12-FULL-53-21. The sequence continues at coordinate 9,549 of JAHKKQ010000007.1, read as the reverse complement.
CCATCCAGAAGCTAGGTATGGAGTAGAGGATGAAGAGGACGAACGTGCTCGCCCTTTCGCCGGCGCTGCCGTGCCTGACGGCCGCGTACACCCCGATCGGTATGGCGGTCAGGTATATGAGGATTATCGAGATTACGTTGAGCGTAATGGTGATCGGGAGCCGCTCGGCGATCTTGTCTATGACCGGGCGGTGGTCCTTATATGACCGGCCGAAATCGAGCGTGACTATCTGCTTGAGCCATATCCCGTAGCGGACGTATATGGGCTTGTCGAGGCCGTAGAGCCTCTTCGTCTCCTCGACTATCTCCTTGGTTATAGCCTCCGATTTAATCCCTTCATCGAGCTGGAGCTTCCTTTCAACCGGGTTTCCGGGGGCGAGCTGGATTATGAAGAACGTGATTATCGTTATGCCCAGCATTGTGGGGATAAGGAGCAGGAGCCGCTTTATTATATAGTCTCTCATGTCCGGGCCAATGGGAATTATATGCGGTTATCGTGAAAATATTAAGCGCATCGATAAAATGCCGCCCCTATGCGTTTCCAGTTTAAAATTATACGGGAACAAGTGGATAAGTCTCTCACCCGCTTCGCGGTTTTCGGTCCCGGGCGTTACTCCTGGTATTTCTGGAGCCCTTGAGGCACGTACCATTCTATGGGGTCAACGCCCAGGGGATAGACTATGACGTTCTCGAACCGTTTGGCGACGGCTATGGTCGCCTTCCTGCAGAAGAGGAACGTGTAGGGCTGCTCCTCGTTCACTATTTCGGAGAACTTCCTGTATAACTCTATTCTCTTCTTTCTGTCGAACTCCTGCCTCGCCTTTTCGATCAAGCCGTCGGCTTCGGCGTTTTTGAAGCCCACGAAATTAGAGCCGCTCTCCGCCTGAGTCGAGCTCCATATCTGATAGGGGTCGGACTCTACTCCCATCGACCAGGCGAGCGTCACCGCGTCGAATTTCCTGTCGTTCAGCCTCGACGTGAACACCGCCCACTCGGTCTTTCTTATCTCCATCGCGATCCCCGTCTTGTCCAGCTCTTCTTTGAGTATGGTCGCTATCTTCTCCCCCGTTTCGGAGCCGCCGGGGATGAGGAATTCGAATGCGAACTTTACGCCGTCCTTGTCCCTTATCCCGTCCCCGTCGTGGTCGGTCCAGCCGGCCTCGTCGAGGAGCGCCCGGGCCCGGTCGGGGTCGTAGGGGACGGGCGCGATGTCCTTATCGTATTCGGGGCTGTTGATATAGAACGGGTTCGTGACCACGGCCCCGAGGCTGAACATTATTTTGTCCAGGATGAGCTCCCGGTTGACGAGGTGCGTCATCGCCCTCCTCACGCGCTTATCCGCGAAAAAGGGCCTCGTCGAATTCCATCCTATGTAGCTGTAGTTGGGGGTATAGTAGCTGAATTTGTCGAAGTGATTTTCGAAATCGGCTGAGCCCGTCTGCTTTTCCCATTGTATGGGGGTGAGGCTCGCGACGTCGAGCTCCTGTCTCTTCAATACCTGTAGTGCGACCGACGGGTCCGTGATTATCCTGTAAACGATTTTATCGATGTGGGGCCTCGCGCCCCAGTAATCGTCGTTCTTCTCGAGCACGACCTCCCTCCCGGTCGTCCACTTTACGAACCTGAACGGGCCCGTGCCTATCGGGGTCCGGCCCGCGGGGTTGGTGTTGAAGTCCCCCTTCTCGAATATGTGCTTCGGTACTATCGGGATGCCGCCGCAGAATTCGAGCGCGAGGAAGTAAGGCCTCGCGTAAGTGAACCTGACCTCGTGTTCGTTCACGGCCTCGACGTTCTTTATCTCCTGGTAGTAGCTCCTTAGCTGGGGGGCGTCGACCTTGGGGTCCATTATCGTCTCGTACGAGAACACTATATCGTCAGCCGTGAACGGCGTGCCGTCCTGCCATTTTACGCCCTTTTTTATCGTGAACGTATAAGTGAGCTTGTCGTCCGATATGGTCCAGGACTCGGCCAGGAGCGGTTTCAATTCGAGGGACTGGTTGTCGCGCTCGACGAGGGTCTCGTAGACGTTCCCGCCAGTGATTATCCCCTCGTACGCGTCCGTTGCCGTTATGGGGTTGAGCGTAGCGGGCTCGGCGCCCAGGTGGTATATGAGCCAGTCTCCCTCGGCAGGCTCCGTCGAAGCGGCGGAATCGGAGGCGTTCTCGTTTGAAGCGGTTTCCGCCGATTTATCCTCCGACTTGCAGGCTATCAAGGCCGGTATGAGGGTTATAGAGAGGAGCGTGTAGAGGAGTATCCTTTTCAATTCTGTCTCCTTATTTATATTTTCGTGAATTAGCCGTTGCCGGGTTTGTCGAGCTTCCTGAGTAGAGGAGTAATGAGGTCTATCGGAAGCGGGAATACTATCGTCGTGTTCTTTTCCGAGGACATTTCGAGCAGCGTCTGGAGATATCTCAACTGTAATGACATCGGATTACGGGACAGAATATCGGATGCATCGGCGAGCCTGGTCGCGGCCTGGTATTCGCCCTCCGCGGCGATGACCTTTGCCCGCCTCTCCCTCTCCGCCTCCGCCTGCTTGGCCATGGCGCGCTGCATCTCCTGGGGGAGGTCCACATACTTTACCTCCACGAGAGTTACCTTTATTCCCCAGGGGTCCGTATGCCTGTCGAGCACCTCCTGGAGCTTCATGTTGAGGGTCTCCCTCTCCGCCAGGAGCTCGTCGAGCTCCACCTGCCCCAGTATGCTCCTCAGCGTAGTCTGCGCGAGCTGCGAGGTGGCGTAGAGGTAATTCTCGACCTGTATCACCGCCTTAACGGGATCGACGACCCGGAAATAGACGACGGCGTTCACCTTTACCGAGACGTTGTCCTTCGTGATTACGTCCTGGGGCGGCACGTCCATCGTGATTATCCGGAGGCTTATCTTTGTCATCTTATCGACCATCGGGATAATCCACTTGAAGCCCGGCCCCTTGGGCTCGACTATCCTCCCGAGCCTGAACACTACGCCCCTCTCGTATTCGTTAAGTATCCTCACGCCCGAGAGTATGAGCAGCACTATAATTCCGATGAATATTACAAGCGGTGAAAACATGATTACCTCCTGAGCTAATGGTTTATACCTTTTTTACCTTGAGCCTGAGCCCCGAAAGGGCCTCCGTAACCCTGACCCTGTCCCCCTTCTGCACCGGCTCGTCGCTTATGGCGTCCCAGTATTCGCCGTCTATGTAGACCTTGCCTGAGGCATGGATATCCGAAACCGCGCCGCCCTCTTTACCCGCGAGGCCTTCGTACCCCATGCTCGGGGCGAGGCTCCGGGCCTTGATCAAATAGAATATCACGTATGCGAAGAAGAGTCCGAAGGCGAGGGTCGAAGCGATGACGACGTCGAAGCCGACCCTCAAGTCCGATTCCGGCGTGTCGAATAGTAAAAGCGCCCCCAGGGCGAAGCTTATGAGCCCGCCTAACGTAAGAACACCGTAACTCGAGACGTATATTTCCGATATGAAGAGCGCAATGCCGAGAACGAGCAGCGCTATGCCCGCGTAGTTAAACGGCAGTATCTGGAACGAGACGAACCCCAAGAGAAGGCACACCGCGCCCGCTACGCCCGGGAATACGAGCCCGGGGTTGTAGAATTCGAGCAGGAGCCCGAGCGAGCCCAGGGACAGGAGGAGGAAAGCTATGTCGGGGGTGCTCAGTATGTCGACGAGCTTCTGTTTCGCGTTCATCTCGATTTTAGTTATCTCCGGGTCATTCGTTCTCAGGGTTTTTTCTCCGCCCGGGATTTTGACTTTCTTTCCATCAATCTCTTTGATGAGACTATCGAGGTCGGGCGCAATCAAGTCAATGACCCTTATCTTCAATGCTTCGGTCGCGGTGATGGAGGAGCTTTTCCTCACGGCCTCCTCCGCCCACTCGACATTCCTCCCCCTCTCCTCGGCGATGCTCTCTATGAACGACGAGGCGTAGTTCTCGAGCTTCTCTCCCATGATGTCCCTCTCCGCGCTATCGCCTCCCGGAGTGCCGTCGCCTTTTTTCGACTGTTTGTCTTCGCCGGTATCCTCGTCAGGCCCGCTCTTCCTCTCGGGCTCCTCTTTCGAGGGCGAGATCGAGACCGGGTGAGCCGCCCCTATGCTAGTGCCGGGGGCCATGGCGGCGATATTGGCCGAGAGCGTGATGAACACGCCCGCCGACGTCGCGGAAGCCCCTTTGGGCGAGACGAAAACGACGACGGGGACGGGGGAGTTGAGTATGAGCTTCACTATTTCCTTTGTGGAGTTCAGCAGACCTCCGGGGGTGTCGAGGAGTATTACGAGCGCCTCGGCCGACCTGCTCTCCGATTCCTCTATCCCCGTCCGAATGTAATCGAGCGTCGCGGGGTTTATCATTCCGTTTATTTCTATAACGACGAGCTCAGGCGGGGACGGGTCTTCTCCGGCGGCTGCCGGAGGGGGCGTTTCGGGGGCATTGCTCCGCCCCTTCTCTTCACGCGCCTGAAGGGCCGAGTGATGAGTACCCGGATATTCGAGCGGGAAAATGCAAAAAGCGAGTAAAGTTAATATTATGGAAATCGATCTGTCCATGCCCGGGCCCTCGGTTTAGTTTAGCCCCGGAGCCCGGAAACCGCAAGGAATAAGGCGCGGCGGGGGCGGCTGACACGCGCGGGCCCGGCTCCTGAAATAACCTTGTAATTCTGATGTCTCTGATTATAATTCTCCGCATGGCGACGAAAATAAAATATACGCAAAAAGAGCTAAAGGGCCCGGATAAGTTCAGCAGCACGGTCATAGCGGGCTTCGAATATTTCTCCGATCACTCGAAAAAGATAGTCCTGATAGTAGTAACGGTGATAGTCGTGCTTGTCGCGGCTTACCTCGTCCAGGGCCATAGGGAGAATAAGGACGACGCGGCGAATGCGATGTTCAACTCAGCCGTCGTGCAGTTAAACGCGGGAAACGATCAGGAGGCCCTGAACGAGTTCAACGCGCTCAGGAATGAGTTCCCGGACAATAAAATTACGAAGATAGCCTTTTATTATGCGGGGATAATCAACTTCAGGCTCGGGAATTACGACGAGTCCGTAAGCGATCTGAACCAGTTCCTTAACTCGGGGGTCGAGGAAGACATGCTCGTCCAGTCGGCACTGCTGACGCAGGGGCTCGCGAGGTTCGAGCAGGAAAAATGGCAGCAGGCGGTCGAGCTGCTTTCCCAGTTCGAGAAGATACCCGAGGGGCCTTTACATGAACGCGCCAGGATCCACCTGGCTTTAGCCTATGAAAAACTGGGACAGCCCCAAAAAGCGGAAGCGGTTTATAAAGAGCTTTACAAACGGCCCGACGGAATAAACCCCGGCATGTCCCCTGTGAACGTAAACCCGTCTTCGGGTAAATAAGACAAATTAATTTTCGGCCTGATTTAAATACGTCGGGATTCCAAGCGGCGGTTAATCGGTTTCTCTTATGACTTTCGTGGAAATCCAGCCCTCTTTGCCGTCCGGGGCCTGAATCTTTACCCACCTGCCCTGCTTTTCGCCGAGCCCTTTGAATACATCGCCCTCTTTCACGTAAGTAACGACGTCGTTCCCCATTCCGGGACCGCTCCTGACATTGGCTCCAACGCCTACCACGGTGTAGTTTGCGGAGCCTCCTGCGGGCGCTACCGCGGGGGCTTCTACGGGGACTTTGGTGTTAAAGAGCGACGGGGGTTCTGCTTTCGTTTGAGCGGGCGCTACCGCGTTATCGCCATTGACCGCGACCACAGGCTTTGCGGGGGGAAGTGGCTTGTTATTAAGCGCCGCCTCAACCGGGGCTTTTACCTCCTTCTTTACCGAAGCCGGGCTCTCGGCGGCGGGTTCTTTTTTGGTGCTCGATACGGAGTAGGTCTCGGCGTCCACGACTGAAACCTCTTCCACTCCCCACATCCTCATCAGCATGTCGTAGAAGAGCACGCCTACGATGATGCCGAGTATGAGGAGCCCGGCGCCGATGAAGTAGGAATTTTTTATCTTCGCGTCATTGTCCGGGTCGGCGGACGCTGTGTTGGGAGTCGATTTTATCTCTGCCTTCGGTTTAGCGCTCGCAGCCTGGGGCGCGGCCTTATGGGAGACCTGCTTTTGAGGCTCGTCGGGTCCTATGTAATCTATATTCCTTACCCTGGGCTTTACCGTCTCCGGCTGCTGGAGAGTAGGCTTCACGTAATCGATCCCGGTTACTTCTTCAGTCTTCTTTTTTTCGCTCATCCCCGAGCCGTTCGATTCCGCGACGCGCGATATCTCTTTCTGAAGCTCCCTCAGCTTCAGGTCGAGGTCGGTCTGGGACGCGCCCAGCTGGAGGTTGTAGACGGAATAGACTGAATCGAGCTTGTTCAGATATTCGTTTTGATTCCTCTCGATATCCGAGCTTATCTCGTTCAGGTAATCCCTGATTTCGTGTACTATCCCGGCTACGGACTCGGGTGTGAGCGCGGGCTCCCTGGGAACGCCGAAGAGGTTTTCGGAATCATGCGCATGGGAGGGCTCGCGCGAATTCCTCTCGAGATCGAGGAGCCTGATCGTGAAATCGCTTAACCTGAGCTTGTATTTGTCGGTGAGGGACTGAATGAATGTAATCTGCCCTTTGTAAAGCTCTTTTGACTGTGAAATGAGGTTGAGCGTCCTGATTAGACGCAGGAGCTCCAGTTCAAAGTTTGCAGAGATCCTTTTCAGGTTCTCCTGTGCGAATTCTTTATCTATATCCCCTTTCATGTCAACCCATCAAACAGTTTAAATATAGTATATATCCGGAAGTATGGCAATGTGAAGTGTTAATTGTCCGGTTAACCGTCGTAAGGAGCCGGATCAGCCGACGAATTTCAACTTTTATATTTCGAACCGTGCAACGGAAGCCTGCCGGATGGCAAGAAATGTTTTATCGCCGGGGGTTTAGCGGAACGGTATCAGCAGGGCTTTATCTTCGACTTGAGAAGGGCCTTGAGCCTTTCCCTGATTTCGGGGGTCACGAACGACCTGTCCTTGAGCTTCCCCGTGAGCTCGAGCATCCTCTTGTAGGTATCGACGAACGCCCTGCACTCGGGACACTCGGACGTATGCTTTTCGAGCTCCTCGAGGGTTCTCATATCGAGCTCGTTATCTATGTAATCCATCATATTCTCTACTAAGTCCTTACACATGAACATTTCGTGATTATCTCCGGAGACGGGGTCGGCTCGGGTATAGGGGCGAATTGCGGAGCGCAGTCCCGTGCGGTTTATAGAACCCCGCAGCGAAGCCCCGTGAATCCGGCTCAGGCCCTTCCCTCCATTGGTCTTAGATGTAAAACGCGGGGGGACGACTCGGCCGCCCTGTTTTACATCCCCTGCCGTCACTCCATTATATACCGGTACTCCGCTCGATGAAAGCCTTAAAATCGAGCCGCGTTAACGCGCGGGCTTCAAATCGCCGCGGATTACAATTATAATTTCCCGTGTAAACTTTACAGGTGCGGCCGCGTTTCGTTTCAGCGCCGCATAACGGGCGGCTCCTGTGAACGGCCGTTCCGGGTTGGGTCATCTCAATGCCCGCGTCCCGCGAGGGGCCGGTAACCGCCACAGTCACTACCGGAGGAAAAATATGATGTTCGATAAACCCGCGACGATCGGGCAGCTCAAGGCGAGCGAGTACAGGGTGCTCTCGGTCAGGGACGAGATGAGGAAGAACCTCATAGGCAGGCTCAGGAGGGGCGAGACCCCGTTTCCGGACATTATCGGCTACGAAGACACCGTCATTCCTCAAGTTGAAACGGCCATACTCGCCGGCCACGACGTCATATTCCTGGGCGAGAGGGGCCAGGCGAAGTCCCGCCTGATCAGGTCTCTCGTGAACCTCCTTGATGAGGTGGTCCCCGTGATAAAGGGGGGCGAGCTCAACGATAACCCTTACTCGCCCGTGACGAAATACTGCCGGGAGCTGGTCGAAAAATACGGGGACGATACCGAGATAGAATGGATAGGGAGGGAGCAGAGGTACAGCGAGAAGCTCGCCACGCCCGACGTATCGGTCGCGGACCTCATCGGGGAAGTAGACCCGATTAAGGTCGCGGAAGGCAGGTACCTGTCGGACGAGCTCACGATTCACTTCGGGCTCATCCCCAGGACCAACAGGGGAATATTCGCGATAAACGAGCTCCCCGACCTCGTAGAGAAGGTCCAGGTAGGCCTCTTCAACGTGATGGAGGAGAAGGACATACAGATAAAGGGGTACAAGATCAGGCTCCCCCTCGATATATGCATAGTAGCCACGGCCAACCCGGAGGACTATACGAACAGGGGAAGGATAATCACCCCGCTCAAGGACAGATTCCAGTCCCAGATAAGCACGCATTACCCGAAGACGCGCGAGGTCGAGATAGTTATAATGGAACAGGAAGCGCGTGTCCCCGAAATAGAGGGGTCGAGCCTCAGGGTGCCCAGGTTTATAAAGGAGATCATAGCCGAGCTGTCGTTTCAGGCGAGGAGCTCGGGGGATATCAACCAGCGCTCGGGCGTGAGCGTGAGGACCACGATAGCCAACTACGAGAGCGTAATAGCGGCCGCCGGGAAGAGGGGCATAGTGCTCGGCGAGCGCGAGGTGGCGCCGAGGATAACGGACTTCCCGTCGATTGTGCCCTCGACCAGCGGCAAGATAGAGCTCGAATACCTGGGTGAAGACGCGACCGAAGGGGCGGTCGTGGAAAAGCTCATAAAACGCTCGATCAAGACGGTGTTCGATTCGTATTTCCCGTCTTTAGACGCGCTCGCGGACGTGATAAAGAGCTTCGAGCACGGATACGTCGAGGTCGCGGACGTGATGCCTTCAGAGGACTACATTATGGGCGTGAGGGAGATAAAGGGCCTCCAGGGCTGCATAGACACGCTCGGCATCTCCGAGTCCCCGGCCGAGATAGCGGCCGCCGTCGAATTCACTCTCGAGGGGCTCCACCTGAACAACAAGCTCAACAAGGAAGACGTCAGGGGAAAGATAATATACAAATGACTACCACGTATAGATACCTGAAGTGGGACGGGAGACAGCCCGGGTTCGACATGGGCGCCGAGGACTTCTTCAGCGAGATGTCCGATTACCTGATGGAAGGATGGACCCCCGACGAGGCCTACGAATGGATACTGAAGCAGGGGCTCAAAGGCCGGAGCGCGAGGGTCATGGGGATAGACGACCTCCGCTCGGAGCTGGCCGCGTGGAGGCAGAACGCCTACGATAAATACAACCCCAGGAAAGCGCTCGACGAAATAAAGGACGAGCTCGCTGAAATAGTGAGCCGGGAGCTCGCGCATTTGAAGGAGGCCCTCCCCGCCGATTCAGCGGAGCTTAAGGAGAGGGAAAGGCTCCTGAACGGTCTCGACTCGAGGCCGGGCCAGGCGGTCGATAGCCTGAGGGACTACGAATTCCTCGACGAAGAGGCCGCCCGCAGATACAGGGCGTTACTCGACAGGCTCGAGGACATAAGGAAGGCCGAGAGGTTCGTAAAGCGCTTCGGCGAGAAGTTTACGGGCGATTCGCATATCGCGTTCGACGATCTCCTCGAATTGATAGACAGGCTCGAAGAGCTCGAAAG
>JAHKKQ010000006.1 GCA_020027805.1 Candidatus Dadabacteria bacterium | reverse complement strand
AGCGCCTCGTCGTTAAACGCCCTGAGGTCTTCTTTAGAGCCTCCGCCCCTCGCCAGTATGATGAGGTCCAGGCCGGGGAGCCTGTAGAGCCTGTTCAGGGACGAAATTATATCTCCCGGCGCTTCGTCCCCCTGAACCCTCGCCGGAGAGATGAGTATCTCGAGGTTGGGGAACCTGCTGTCGAGGACTTTCAGAATGTCCTTTATCGCGGCTCCCGTCGGGGAGGTTACGATGCCGATCCTCCGCGGTAAGAAGGGCAGGGGGCGTTTTCTCTCGGGGTTGAATAGACCCTCGGCCAGGAGCTTCTCCCTCAGCTGCTCGAGCGCGAGGGCCTGGGCTCCGACTCCCTTGGGCTCCATATCCCTCACGTTTAGCTGGTATACCCCCTGCTTCTCGTAAACACCTACGAGTCCCGAGCAAATGACTTCCATTCCATTCTCGGGGAGGAATTTGATTGCCTGGTTCGCCCATTTGAAGCAGACAGCGGACATCTGGCTGGAGGCGTCCTTCAGCGAGAAATACCAGTGCCCGCTCGTGTAGTTGCCTTTGAAGTTCGATATCTCGCCCGTGACCCACACGTACTCGAAGCCGAGCTCCTCTTCTATGGTCTCCTTGATCCTGGCGTTGAGTCCGGATACGGTGTATATCTGTGATTTAAATAACTCCTGAAAAGACGGGGTATCTTCCATTCGGATGTAGTATTTTGGATGGGGGGGGAATAGTCAAGGAAAGCCGCCATTCGCTATTAGGCCCGGGAGGGACTAAAGTCTCAGAACAGCTCAGGATGACTATTCGATACCTGTTCGGAAAGGGCAGGGTCGAGCTTCGCGTTGCGGAGTGTTTTCACGGACGAAAGCTGCTCGGCGGTCAGTTTGATACAGCCCCCGAGGTCTGCCCCTTCGAGCATGGCGTCCTGCAGGTTTGCGAGTTTCAGGTTTGCCCCCCTGAGGTTCGCCCCCGAGAGGTCGGCTTTTATCATGTGCGCGCCTTCGAGGATGGCGCCTTCGAGGGTGGCGCCCGCCAGGTTCGCCCCCTCTAAATTTGTCCCGAACAGTGTAGCGCCGCTGAGCCTTGCTCCCTTGAGGCTCGTGCCTTTACAGAACGCGAGCTTCATGTTCGCCCCTTCGAGGTTGACGCCGGTTAAATCAGTACTTACGAGGTTAGCCCATGCGAGATCGGGCTTCTCGCCCGGGTTCTCTTCCCTCCATTTATTCCACGCGTCCGCCCCCTTTTTTATTATTGCAACGTGCTCCTGGTTTGCCATATCGGGGTTTACTCTATCGTTTTAGTGACTTGTATGACGGATACTATCTTACCCTTTTCAGCGCGGGAGCAACGAGGTTGGGATGATGTTTGCCTATCTCTTTCGCGAGCATCCCGGTTACGTTCTTGATATCCCACTGCGCCCCTTCGGACATCCTTAAATTTATAAGGTGATAGAGCTCCCAGAGGTCGAAGCCGCCGATGACGCGCCTCTGGTGCGCGTTCGTCACGACGTAGCCCGCCGTCTCCGATAAACCCTCGTTCATAAGCTCTTCGTAGAGCTTCCCGCTTTTCTCTGCCGCTTCCATGAGCATCCCGGCAACCCCTGCTTTTTCTACATTAGGCGGTATAGTGATCCCGTGTGACGCCGATGGGTCCTTGTAAATCCAGTCGGTCTTTCTGTGCCGGAGAAGCTGGTGCCAGCACGCTTCGCTTATGACGAATTCCGCTTCGTACTGAACGAGCCGGAGCGCGTTTACGGGGTTATCGTATTTTCCGAGTTTCTCCAGAGATTTCTTCAATATTGCGAGCTTCGAAGCGGGGTCTTGTCCTTTGAGTGATTCGTCTATCTCGTCATAGCTGGAGTCCGAGTGTTCGAACAGTATGGCTTTAATCATTTTATCAATCGCCGCTTCTTCGGGAGCGGGAGAACCCTTGCCCGTCCAGTCAAGGAGGTTAACGGCCGGGCCTTCGTTTGACCGCCCGGTATCGCTTTGCACGGGCAGCGAGCCAGCTATCTTGGCGAGCTCTTCTCTCGTCTCCCTGATGTATTTGTTTTCGTTCGCGTATTTAACAAGAGTGGGCACTGAGAACCTGACTTCGTCTTTTATCTCCTCCGCCCTCCGCCTCACCTCTTCGTATTTGTTCGACAGGAGCTTCGTGAGCGAGTCCTCGATCGCCCTCGCGTTCGCGGTCATGCCGAGATTCGTGAAGGTGGCGAGCGTAAGGGCGTATCGGGCGTCCTCGAACGCGATCTTTTCGAGCGCCCTCGAATGCGCCTTCTCATCGGTACCCTCGGGAGCGGGCTCCGTTTTCTTTAAATGCTCGAAGAGCTTTTCATTCAACCCGGAATATACGGTATAGAGGCTGTCGTTGAGCTTTATATAATTTTTCTTGAGCGCGGGCGCCCCGTCGAGCTCGCCCGGTATATAAAAATCCCCTCTCGACGGTTTCTGGTACCTCTGGGAGTATTCCGTGAAAGAGAGGTACTCGTTTGACAGCTCGAGTATCGAGGAGAACAGGCGGGATACCCTCTCGATTCCCACGTGCACCGCAGCGTGCTCGGCGACTGAAGCGTGCCCGTAATTGAGCACCCACTTTTCATGGAACTTCGAGGCCCTATCCCTGCCCAGCTCCTCTTCCTGAATGACCGCCCCTATGTTCTCCCTGAAGCTCTTCGGGCTCCTGCTCACGTAGGCGAATATTACGGCGATGACCTCTTCGGGGATATTGCTCACCGTATAGATGTCCCTGTCTGTATTGGATACGTATCTTTTTACGTCGGTCGTGAGCGGTTTTTCCTCAGCCATTTCTCTCCTCGGAATTTCTCTTTTGTACCAGCGGCGCGGATTGGTTTCAGGAGTCCTTATTATACCGTTATCGGTCATGAGATGGTAATGCTTTCCTTCACTTTCTTTAAAATGTAGCCCAGCACCTGGCCCGGCTTGCCGTAAATGACCGCATCGACGTGGTCGTCGGCAGGGCCTTCCTTCTCGTTTATGATTACCACTTTGGCGTTATTCTCTTTGGCGAGGTAGGGGTATGAGGCGACAGGCTCCTTGTCGAGAGATGCGCCCGCGATGAGAAAGAGGTCGGCGCTATGCAGCCTCATCCACGCTTCCCGTGCCTCCCAGTGAGGCGGGGGCTGCCCCGGGAATGAAATCGCAGGTTTTAGCTGGTCGCTCCCGCATTCCCTGCACGCAGGCACCTGCGCGCCTTTATCCAGCATGCCCGCGATCTCGTCTATCGAATAATCCTTGCCGCAGCTTGGGCAGGTGACCCAGAGAATGCTGCTGTTGAGCTCGATGACGGTCGCGCTTCCCGCCCTGTGATGGAGTCCGTCCGCACTCTGGGTGAATATGCAGTCGAGGTTCCCGAGTATTTCAAGCTCCGCCAGTGCGCGGTGCCCCGGACCCGGCTCCGCGCTGAGGAGTGAGGGGTAAATTTCCATGATTTTCTTCCAGTACTCGGCCCTTACTTCCCTGCTCTCGCGGAAGTCCCGTATGTGAGGGTTCAGCCTGGGGTCAGAGAAATCCGGCAGTCCGGACTCTGCAGAAAGGTCACACCCCGTGAGGACCACTATCTTCCGCGCCTCTCTGATCCACTCCGCAACCGTCCCCGCGACATCCTTTTTCATCTGGAAATGATTATACAATTTCCGTATAAAATATGTCAACGACGCAGATTAATGCCAAGAGATTATTCAATATCCCCGATACCGCGAGTCAATTGCCGCGGGATTCGGTACAATATAGATGCACGTTTCGTAGATGCAGTCAGGGGGGGAAAGAGCTATAAAATACAAGCCCGCGGAAATAACCGAGTTCAGTGATACGGCGCTCCAGATTATATGGGACGACGGGCACGTGAGCATTTATCCCTATGAAGACCTGAGACAGGAATGCCCGTGCGCTACCTGCAGACAGCTTAGAAAAACAAGCAAGAACGGCAGGCTGCCTTTCAAAAAGACTATACCGCTCAGGGCGAATTCCTCGTCTATCAAGCCTCTCGGCATAGATCCCGTGGGGCAATACGCATTCAGGTTCAGCTGGAACGACAAGCACGATACGGGAATTTATACGTATGAATTCCTGAGAGAGCTTTGCAGCTGCGAGGAGTGCCGTTCCGGGGACTGACCCCCTTCACTCTATTTCGTACACTATATTTACCGACGCGCTTACCGATATATCGCCCGGCTCGATGGGCGTGGGGGGCGCCGCCGCAGATTCCTTGGCGAGGGCGTAGTCCCTGTACACCGGTACCGGGTAATCGAAGGTCGGGGAAAGCTGGAGTATCTTGGTTATCTTGACGCCCGCTGCCTTCGCTAAAGTCTCGGCCGTCGTCTTCGCGTCGTTCACGGCCCGGGTGAGCGCCTCCCTCCTGAAATCATCCCTCTTCGTGGTATCGAACGAAAGGCTTTCGATGTTGTTGAGCCCGGCTTCGGCTGTGGCATCGATGATATTCCCGATTTCTTTCAGGTTATGTGCTTCGACTATGATCCTGTTGCTTGCCCTGTACCCCTTGAAATCGGTCTTGTTAGTCTGGTTGTTGTATTCATAGACGGGCGCAAGGCTGTATCCGGCCGTCGAGACCTTATCGTTCTTGCCGAGCTTCGATTTTATCACCTGTATGACCTTATTCGTCGTCTCCGCGTTATCCTTGACCGCCTGGGAAGCGTTCTTCGCGAGCGTCTCGACCGAGAGGGTCAGGTACGCGACGTCCGGCGCGGCGTCCGCCTTGCCGTTTCCCGTAACGCTCAGCGTGCGTTTTACGTTCTGGCCGTCCTGGGCATTGGAGTCATAACCTGCCGTGGATACTAATAATAAGCATGCGAATAGAATTGCCGGTCTGATAGTCATTCTTCACCTCGTATATATATTACGCCTCTCGCAGGCGTATCCTATTATACTCGATATTACGATCGAATTCGGGTTTGGATTTCTCTCTATATATAATTCGCGGAAAGGGCCCCTTCCGGAATCCGGCCTGGTTTGAACACTCAGCCGCTTCAAATCTCTCCGGGAATCGCTTATATTTTAAAACCGGTTCCAGGCCGGCCGGTTGATTTTAGTCTTTCTTGATGATAATTTTCTAAGTCAATGATCGAGAAGAAGCTCAATTACAACTTCAAGGACCCGCAGCTTCTTAAAACCGCTCTAACGCATAGTTCCTTCGCCAATGAGACTTCCGTCGAAAGCAACGAGAGGATGGAGTTCCTGGGCGATGCCGTTCTGGGTTTCATCGTCGCGCGGGTGTTATACGATCTCTTCCCCGACGCCTCCGAGGGCAAGCTCTCCAAAATGAGAAGCGCTATTGTGAGCCGGATGAATTTCGCCCATTTCGCGAAAGGGCTCAAGATAGACAAGCAGATGCTTCTCGGGAAGGGCGAGGAGAATACCGGCGGTAGAAAGAGGCAGTCGAATCTCGCCGGGGCGTTCGAGGCGGTAATAGGTGCGGTATTCATCGACGGGGGATACAAGAAGGTCTACAGGATAGTTACCAAACTCCTGAAGAACTGTCTTAACGGCGACGAGGAGATATTCAAGGATTATAAGACCAGGCTTCAGGAAGTCGCTCAGCGGCAGTTCAAGAAGGTGCCGAAGTATAAAGTAGTGCTCGAGGAAGGGCCCCCTCACGACAAATGTTTCCATGTAGAGGTTAAGCTCGGCAGAAAGTGCATGGGCAAGGGGGTCGGCAGGAACAAAAAACAGGCCGAGCAGGCCGCCGCGAAAGAGGGGCTTGAGCATATAGAAGGCCTGAATAAGCTTGCCTGAGATCGGTAAAAACTAATCGCTATCTTTTTCCTCGAGTCCCAGCTCTTCCATCTTTTTTGAAAGCGTATTCCTGTTAATGCCTAGTATCTGGGCAGCCTTTTTCTTATTCCCGCCCGTAATCCTCAGTACGGCTTCGATGAGGGGTTTCTCGACCTTCCTGATGATTTTATCGTGGATATGCCCCTGGGAATCGGCGCCGCCGGCCTCGATCAGAAAGTTGAGTTCGTCCGTTATTATCTGGTCGAACGATTCCTGCTCCTTCCTGCCCCTTCCTTCGAGATGCGGAGCGGCTTCGATCAGGGTCTCCCTCGTGATTACGCTGTCTGAGGTGAGCACGAGGAC
The DNA here is from genome assembly GCA_020027805.1 of Candidatus Dadabacteria bacterium. GTDB lineage: Bacteria > Desulfobacterota_D > UBA1144 > Nemesobacterales > UBA2774 > 2-12-FULL-53-21. Next base: position 20,912 of record JAHKKQ010000006.1, on the reverse strand, counting down.
TCGTTTTATGATGTTTTCGAGCTCCCTGACGTTTCCGGGCCACCCGTAACCGAGAGCGAGCTCTTTGGCTTCGTCGGAGATAGTCCTTTTGGCTATGCCGAGCTCTTTCGAGTATTTATTGAGGAAGTGCTCGATAAGCGGCACTACGTCTTCTATCCTTTTTCTGATCGGCGGTATCTCTATAGTGATTGCGTTCAGTCTATAGTAAAGGTCTTCTCTGAACCGGCCTTCGGCTACCTCTTTCTCGAGGTTCTTGTTGGTCGACGTTATTATTCTCACGTCGACAGGGGTGGGCTTTTCGCTTCCGAGCCTGTAGAATTTCCTCTCTTCGAGTATTCTGAGCAGCTTGGTCTGGAGCTCGGGCGGCATGTCCCCGATCTCGTCGAGATGGAGCGTGCCTTTATGGGCTTCTTCGAACCTCCCCTGCTTCGAGAGAGAAGCCCCCGTGAACGCGCCCTTTTCATAGCCGAACAGCTCGCTTTCCAGGAGATCCTTGGGAATGGCCGCTATGTTCACCGCGACCATCTTTCCGTACCTCCTCATGCTGTTTTGATGGATGGCACGCGCTACGAGCTCCTTGCCTGTCCCGCTCTCACCCATGACGAGGACTGTAATGTCCCGTTCTGCCACCCGGCCTATCATCTTGTATATGTTGAGCATCACCTGTGATTTGCCGACAATGTCCTGAAGGGAATCCGCATCCCCGGACTCTGCCCTGAGCATCTCTAGCTTCTTCGAGTTCTCGTAGCTGTCTATCGCTCTATGAACGGTGATTTTTACCTCGTCGAGGTCAAACGGCTTGGCTATATAATCGTATGCCCCCTGCTTCATGGCGTCTATTGCGTTCTTTACGGTATTCTGCGCGGTGATAATGATTACGGGAGGGTTTATTCCTCTCGATCTGAATTCCTTCAGCACGTCGAACCCGCTCATATCGGGCATGGTGATATCGAGGATTATCGAGGAGAAACCCTCCGACGATGCGCTCTCTATCGCCTGGGCCCCGTTCTCGGCATAGCGGACCATGTAGCCTGCCTTTTCGAGGCATTTCCCGAGCACCCATCTTATGCTTTCTTCGTCGTCTACGACCAGCACCTTTTTTTTCATATTATACCTACGACCGCCCTTTGCGTCATGCCGGATTTTAGTTTCAATTCGGATCTAAGTACCGTTATTATACGCCCGAAATAGGCAGGAAAACCTTGACGGTCGTACCGACTCCAACTTCGCTGTCTACGAAAATCGCCCCCCCGTGCTTGGCGATAATCTGATACGCCAGGAAAAGTCCCAGGCCCGAGCCCCCCTTCTTGGTAGTGTAAAAGGGGTTGAATATTTTCTCCAATGAATCAGCGGGAACCCCGCTCCCGTTATCCCTGATTTCTATGGACATCGAGTTCTGGCCCTTGAGCTTGTGCTCCGTTATCCACCTGCTCGATACCTCGACCTGGCCTTTGTCGGCGCAGGACTCGACCGCGTTCTTTATGAGGTTCAGAAATACCTGCTTCAGAGCGTTCCTGTCGCCGTGTATGGGCGGTATGGTGACGTCGTAGTTCTGCTTGTATTGTATCCGCTTTCCCGCTTTCGACATCGATTCGAGGTATATGATTTCCATCATCAGCTCGTGAATGTCTATAAGCTCGAATACCTCTTTGGCGAAGGGCTCGAGCTGTTTAAGTGTGTCGAGCAGGGTCCTGAGCCTGTCTACTTCCTTCGTTATAATCTCGGCGCATTTCAGCGCTTCTTTATTCGGGGCGTCTTCGGCCAGGAGCTGTGCTGCGCCTCTTATACCGCTGAGCGGGTTTTTTAGCTCGTGAGCGAGCCCGAGGACGAGGTTCTCGAACTTGGAAGCGGATATCTCCTGGGTGCTCTTGCTGTTGAGGAACATGGTGCCCGACATGTCTTTTATTTGAATTACCGCCCCTTTTAGATTGCCCTTGTTCGTGAAGAGCGGCGAGGCGACGGCCTGAATGGATATCCTCTCGCCGCTCCTGAGTGTAGGTTTTATCTCGTCCCCTATTATCGTCCTTCCCTCTCCCATCGCCATGAGCGCGACGCGATCGATTTCTTCGGGCATGAAAGCGCTCGAATTCTGTCCCCTGGCCTTCTTCCTCGAAATCCTGAAAGTGCTCTCGGCATTGTCGTTCATGTCGAGCACGCGGAGGTCCTTGTCTATGATAATGATGGATTCCGGTAACGAATCGAATATCTCTTCGAAATCAATCTTTTTCGTCATGGGATTCGCGCCCGGTTAATACCGGATGTATTGCAGGATTCACTTCCCCCGGTTCCCGAATATGAAGCGTTAATAATAACGAGACAGTGACTCCGGCTCTCTCCGTCAAATGTCTTCGATCCTTATGAATGTCGTCTTCGCTCTGATGGTGGAGAACCTGTCTATCTCCCTCAGTGAGGAGAGGAGATTCTTCTCCAGGGCCTCGTGGGTCATTATTACCACGGGGACGTCGCCGCCGCCTAGGTGTCTGCCCTTCTGTATGACGGACTCGATGCTGATCCCGTGCTTCCCCAGGCTCCCCGTGATCTTGCCGAGCACTCCGGGCCTGTCTTCGGCCTGGAACCGCAAGTAATATTTATTCGTCGTATCGCTCATTTTAATCAGCTGTGTTGAACCCTCGCCGCCGTAAAACCTGGGGGGCGAAGAGTGCGTGTTCCCGAGGGACAGGTCCTTCGCTATCTGCAGCACGTCGCTCACGACGGCGCTCGCCGTGGGCATCATTCCCGCCCCTTTGCCGTAAAGCATCGCAGGCCCCACCGCGTCTCCGACCAGGTAGATCGCATTGAAAGCGCCCGATACGTCGGCCAGCTGTGTTTCTTTCCTTACGAGCGCCGGGTAGACCCCGGCTTCGAGTCCGTTTTCCTTCGACTTCGCGACCGCAAGGAGCTTTATCTTGTGCCCGAGCTCGTCCGCATATGCGATATCGAGCGGGGTAATCCCTCTTATGCCTTCCGCGTGAATTTTTCCAAAGCTGATGAATATGCCGAAGGAGAGCATGATAAGAATCGAGAGCTTGTGCGCGGCATCGATCCCGTCCACGTCGAACGATGGGTCGGCCTCGGCATAGCCCTCATTCTGGGCTTCTTTTAATACCTCGGCGAACTCCGATCCCTCTTCGGTCATTCTCGAAAGTATATAATTGGACGTACCGTTGATTATCCCGTGGATGGAGAGGATGTTGTTTGCGGCGAAACTCTCCTGTGTCGCCTTGATAATGGGAATTCCTCCTCCCACGCTCGCCTCGAACCCGATATCGACCCCTTTTTCCGCGGCCGCTCCGAAAATCTCCCTGCCGTGGTGCGCGAGCAGGGCTTTATTGGCCGTAACTACGTGTTTCCCGTTCCTGATGGCCCCCAACACGAAGTCCTTAGCGATCCCCGTTCCTCCCACGAGCTCGATTATAATCTGAATGGAGCCGTCCTCGAGGAGCTCCCTTGCGTCCCTGGTCAGCTTGCCCCCGGGTATCTTTACCGGCCTTTTCCTGTCGGGGTCTATATCGGCTATTCTTTTAAGGTTGAGCCTGATACCGGTACGCTTTTCGATTATGTCCCTGTTCTTGCGCAGGACCTCGATGACCCCGCATCCGACTGTACCGGCGCCGATGAGACCGACGTTAACGACCTTCATGAAATTTCTCCTTTATAATCGAGGCAAAAGCGAGTATAAGCTAGGAATTATACATTATTTTATTTGACTTTAAACGAACGAGCACTTAAATTAATACCGGTTCGTGGGGCCGTAGCTCAGCTGGGAGAGCGCATGAATGGCATTCATGAGGTCGAGGGTTCGATCCCCTTCGGCTCCACCATCGGAATCATCAAGCTTCGGGACATTTTCGTAATGTTTATTCCCGGCGGCGTTTATATATCCAATCCCCGAGCCGCAGTCCTAACCGGCAGAACAATAAATGGAATCGCTTGAGGCTCGTTGCGGTCGCTGATAATCAGGCCTGCATTTTTCGTCGAGATAGGCCGGAATTCTTAACGAATAAGGCCGGTTGCTCTATTGTGAATTGCTCGGTCCGATATTTCGGGCGGTCATATTATATAAATATGTTATAATTCTCTGTACTTCGGTTTCCCAGATATAGAACACTCTATCCCAATTTTTCGGATCTCACAGGGGTGGCGGACTGCCATTTAGTACCAATTGGCCCGGAAATAGCACTTTGTTATATTGCACATTGTTATATGGGGTAATAGGAAGGAGATACACGTTATGGAAGAACATTTAACCATCAGTCGAGTTGCGTTCATCGGCAACTATGTGCCGAGACAGTGCGGCATCGCCACGTTCACGACCGATTTATGTGAGGCTATCGCTGCCGGATATGCGGATACAGCATGCATTGCCCTGCCCGTCAACGACATCGAAGGCGGATATTCCTATCCGCCCCGCGTCCGGTTTGAACTTACAGAGAAGAACATCGACTCTTACCGCCGCGCCGCCGACTTCCTGAATATCAATAATGTCGACTTGGTGTGCCTGCAGTTCGAATACGGAATCTTCGGCGGGAAGGCAGGCAGCTATATACTGGCCTTCTTACGCGAATTGCGAATGCCCATAGTCACGACACTGCATACCATATTAAAAGAGCCGGGTCCCGATCAGCGGCGGGTACTGGAAGAAGTTGCCGCCCTGTCCGATCGATTGGTCGTCATGAGCGAACGCGGCGCGGAGTTTCTGCGGGAGATATATGGCGTGCTGCCGGAGAAGATCGATATTATCCCTCACGGAATTCCCGATTTGCCGTTTGTGGACCCGAGTTACCACAAAGACCTTTTCGGCGTGGAGGGCAAGCTCGTTTTGCTCAGTTTCGGATTGCTTTCATCCAACAAAGGGATAGAAAACGTCATTGCCGCCCTGCCTGCCATCGTGGAGCGCTACCCGAACGTGGTGTACATGATTCTGGGTGCGACACATCCCCATGTGATTCAGCATGAGGGCGAGACCTACAGGTTGGCACTCCAAAGAATGGCTCAGGAAAAAGGCGTGGAAGATAACGTGATCTTCTACAACCGCTTTGTAAGTCTGGAGGAGCTTGTCGAGTTCATCAGCGCTGCGGACATATACATCACGCCTTATCTCAACGAAGCGCAGATCGTATCCGGCACACTGGCCTACACGCTCGGGGCGGGCAAGGCGGTGATTTCGACCCCATACTGGTATGCGGAAGAGATGCTGGCAGACGGCCGCGGCACGCTTGTGCCGTTCAAGGATCCGGCGGCGCTGGCCCGGGAAGTGATCTACCTGCTCGACAACGAATCCGAACGCCACGCTATGCGGAAACGGGCGTATCTCTACGGAAGGGAGATGATATGGCCGCAGGTGGCGCAGAGGTACATGGAGAGTTTTGAACGGGCCCGGGCGGAACGCCGGCACTACGTCCCTCCCGGGTTTAGAGTGAAGCTCCACGAGGGTGAATTGCCTCCATTCAAACTCGATCACCTGCGTCACATGACGGATGAGACCGGCATGCTGCAGCACGCCCTTTTCACGGTGCCTAATTATAACGAGGGCTACACAACTGACGACAACGCCCGCGCTCTGATAGTAAGCACGCTCCTGGATGAGCTGGGCAACGAAGAGGCCCTGGAGCTGGCTCCCCGGTATCTCGCCTTTATTTTGTATGCGTTCAGCGCGGAGACCGGACGATTTCGCAACTTTCTGGATTATCAGCGCCATTGGCTGGAGGTGATCGGTTCTGAAGACAGTCAGGGCCGCGCGTTATTAGCGTTGTCCACCGTATTGGGCAGGTCCAGCATGGCGGCCTACCGGAGCATAGCGGGCATGGTGTTTGAGCAGGCGCTTTCAGCTATTCTCGACACGACCAGCCCACGGGCCTGGGCATTCACTCTCATAGGCATCCATGAGTATCTGAGGCGTTATTCCGGTGACAGCAGGGCTAGCCAGGTCCGGGATGAACTGGCCGGGCGGTTACTGGCCTTATATCAAAACTGCCGCTCGGACGAATGGCGCTGGTATGAAGATGAGATGTCCTATTGCAATGCAGTGCTGCCCCAGGCCATGCTCATGTGCGGTCAATGGATACCGAATAACGATATGACTGAAATAGGCCTGGAGTCGCTCGGCTGGCTTGCGGACTTGCAGCGCGCTGCGGTGCCGGGGGGTCATTTCGTCCCCATCGGCTCAAACGGCTTCTATAAGCGGGGCTCTGAGCGCGCCCGCTTCGATCAACAGCCGGTGGAAGCGCAAACAATGGTCTCGGCCTGCCTCGAAGCTTACCGGAGCACCGGAGACAAGCGCTGGCGCAGGGAGGCCCGGCGCGCTTTCGAGTGGTTCCTGGGGCGGAACGATTTAAACCTCTCCGTTTACGACCCGACGACGGGCGGCTGCCGGGACGGTTTGCATCCGGACCGTCCGAACGAGAATCAGGGTGCTGAGTCTACGCTGGCCTTTCTCCAGGCCCTGCTTGAGCTGCGCCTGGCCGAAGGTACGATACTAACAACGGAGGCACGATCTAAATGAGCAATAAATACTTTAAACTCTTTCACCGTCACGAACGAAATCCGATCTTGACCGCGGCCGATTGGCCGTATCCGGTCCATAGCGTCTTTAATCCCGGCGTCACATTACTGCCCGACGGGACAACCCTGCTCTTGTGCCGCGTGGAGGACAGGCGCGGGCATTCCCACTTTTGCGTGGCCCGATCCGCAAACGGCGTCGACAACTGGCGGATCGAACCCAGGCCTTCGCTTATGCCCGATCCCGAGAACTATCCTGAGGAGCTCTGGGGTATAGAAGACCCGCGAATTACGTACGTTCCCGAATTAAGGAAGTATGCGATTGCGTATACCGCCTACACACGCGACGGCCCGGGCGTGGCCCTGGCGTTTACGGAAGATTTCGTTGGCTTCGAGCGCTACGGAGTGATTATGACGCCGGAGAATAAAGATGCGGCCCTGCTGCCTCACCGTATTAACGGCCTCTGGGCCCTGATCAATCGCCCCGTCAGTGCTCCCCGCGCGCACATGTGGATATCCTACTCGCCGGACCTTAAACATTGGGGCGACCACAAGCTCATGCTGGTTGCCCGTAGAGGCGCGTGGTGGGACGCGAATAAAATAGGCCTCTCCCCCCCGCCGATACAAACCCCGCAGGGCTGGCTGGTGATTTACCACGGCGTGCGTCAGACGGCGAGCGGAAGCATATACCGCCTTGGGCTGGCCCTGTTTGATCTGGATGACCCCGAGCTCTGCCTGAAACGCAGCAACGAATGGTTCTTCGCCCCGGAAGAGCTTTACGAGCGTGCGGGGGATGTAGGCAACGTGGTATTCCCGTGCGGTTATATCATCGAACCCGGCGGCGACATCATCCGCATGTATTACGGCGCGGCGGACACGAGCATCGCCCTGGCCACGGGGAGTGTCAGCGGAATGCTCGAATGGCTGGAACAGAACGGATCGCGCGAACTATCGACATCTGTATAGCGCTCAAGGAGTCGAGGGTTCGAATCCCTTCGGCTCCACCAGCAATTCCAGCGGCCTGCATGATGTTGCCGTTTTTCATTAGTGCCCGGCTTTACCGGAATTCGGGTTAGAATCGGCGGTTTAAGCGGTTTCATCGCTGATTTGCATAAACCACGCGCAATCAAGCCCGGCAGAACGGGATTTCAGTCTCCATCAGGGGCGCTGTTCCTAACAGTGCCTGGAGGTAGTTCCTATTAATTTCCATTAAGGCTTTATATATACTCATTCTCTCGATAGATAGTCGGGCAGCGGAGGTTTTGCCAGTTGAATGATTTTATGAAGAAGTCTCTGATAGTCCTCGCCGCCATCATTCTTTCCTTGTTTCTTGCTGAAGGCGTCACGCGAGTTTTTTACGATCCTGTAGATTATTTATGGCCCAGGCAGACACCGGACGAAATACTCAGATTCAGAATAAATCCCGGCTCTAGGGCGCATGATTCATGGGGTTTTAGAAACAAGTCTGTTCCCGAGCGTGCCGATATAATAGCAATCGGCGATTCGCAGACATACGGAATAAGCGCGCTCGCAAGATACACCTGGCCTGAAACCCTACAAAGGCTAACCGGCAAAGAAGTCTACAATCTTGCGCTCGGGGGCTATGGCCCCGCCGAGTATTCGTACCTGTTGGAGCAGAAAGCCCTTCGGCTGAAGCCCGCCCTCATAATCGTGGGGTTCTATCTAGGGAACGACCTCGCGGATACGTACGAGGCCGTGTACACCGTCCCCTATTGGGAACACCTGCGGGACCCTGATTTTTCTATCGGCAACGTCGCGGAAACGGATAATCGTGAAAAACCGGAAAAGAAAAAGAGTCCGCCTTCAAGGTCTCTCCAAACAAGATTGAAGTATATGACATATGTAATAACCGACTGGTTCGCGGGGCATAGCGTGCTCTACAGAATCGTTACGGAAACATATCTCGGAGACATGATCAGGCAGAGGAGAATGATGGACAGGGGGGAAGAGATTGTCATGTTCAGGGATAACGAGCACGGGATCGACACCGGATTCACCCCTGAAACGAGGCTGCAGGGGCTCGATCTGACGAGGCCTCATTTGCAGGAAGGGCTCAGACTGGCTCTGGGTTTCTTTAATCGAATGAATGAGGTCGCCGGGAAAAACGGCATACGTTTTTTAGTGGTTATGATTCCGACGAAAGAGACCGTATTTGCGGACTTTATAGAGGGGAACGACAGTTTGCCGGGTTCTCCGAAAATAGACCGCCTGATCGATAATGAACGGCGGGCGAACGAAATCGCAAAATCGTATTTTGAGGAACACAATATTTCTTATCTGGACGTTTTGGAACCCCTAAGGATGGCGGTGCCCTACGAGCAGATATATCCTAATAATTACAATGGCCATAGTAATAAAAACGGATACAGGATCATAGCGGAGTCTATTTATCAATACCTGAGAGGAAAGCAGGAATACTAATATATTTATCCGGTGGCCGATACCTGAATTGCCGAGTATAAATATTATACAGATGGTATTAAAACAACCTGCTGCGGATATGATGAGGCTGTAATCCATCCCCTCTGCGAAGCGCAACTCCCTGAAATCATGTCACTTTATAAAGAATGGCACAGAGATTGCTTTAAGACTATCTCGGTAAAACTATCTCGACATTTTTATCAAACCCGATTAAGATAAAAAAAGAAAACGGACCAAAGGAGTTTGGAGATGAGTAAAATCGATAGCCAGCTTAAAGTGGAATCACTCGCATTGCACGGGGGGTGGGAGCCCGACCCCACGACCGGCGCAAGGGCGCTCCCTATTTATCAGACTACTTCGTTTCAATTCAAAAGCACCGAGCACGCCGCCAATCTCTTCGGACTCCGCGAGTTCGGGAATATCTACACCAGGATCATGAACCCGACGCAGGACGCTTTCGAGAAACGAATAGCCGCAATGGACGGCGGCGTCGGGGCCCTCGCTCTTTCGAGCGGGCAATCGGCAACGACAATATCGCTCCTCAACATTGCCCAGGCGGGCGATGAGATAGTATCCGCGGATAACCTTTACGGCGGAACTTATAACCTGTTCCATTACACCTTCCCGCGTCTTGGAATAACCGTAAAGTTCTTCAAGTCGAACGACTTAAAGGCTTTTCAGAAGGCTGTAACCCCGAAAACGAAAGCCGTCTATGCCGAATCCATAGGCAATCCCAAGCTCGATGTCGCCGACCTCGAAGGGATATCGGGCGTGGCTCACAAAAACGGAATACCGTTCATACTGGATAATACGGTATCGCCCTACTTGCTGAGGCCGTTTGATTTCGGCGTTGATATTACGGTTTATTCGGCGACAAAATTTATAGGCGGCCATGGGACCAGCATCGGAGGAGTGATAGTCGATTCAGGCAAATTCGAATGGGACAGCGGAAAATTCCCGCTCATTTCAGAGCCCGAGCCGAGCTATCACGGGCTCAATTTCGTAGAGGCTTTGAAGCCCATGGGAAATATCGCATATATCATTAAAGCCCGCGTCACTCTGCTGAGAGACCTCGGCATGGCCGTGTCCCCGTTTAACGCATTCCTGTTTTTACAGGGCCTCGAAACGCTGCATCTCCGTATGCCGCGCCATTCGGAGAATGCGTTGGCCGTAGCAAAGCATCTGAAGAAGCATCCGAAAGTGAGCTGGGTCAATTATCCGGGGCTCGACGACAGCCCCGAGAAGGAGAGGGTGGCGAAGTATCTGCCGAAGGGGGCAGGGGCGATACTGGGCTTCGGTATCAAGGGCGGGCTCGAAGCGGGGCGGAAGTTCATCGATTCGCTGCAGCTGATCTCGCACCTGGCGAATGTCGGGGATACAAAGACCCTGGCTATTCACCCCGCGACGACCACGCATCAGCAGCTCTCCCCGGACGAACAGTTATCGACCGGCGTGACTCCCGACTTCGTCCGGCTCTCAGTGGGTATCGAGCACATTGACGATATTATCGCCGATATCGATCAGGCGCTCGGAAAGGCGGGATAAGCATTGCGGGTGAGCGCAGCGGGGTATCCCCCTCCACTGCCGTTAAAGAGGTTAATGGGTGAAGACAAAGAAAATTGATAAACGCGAGGAGGGCGTCGGTGTAGTCGAGGCGCAGTACTTTACTATTGATAGTCTTACACTCGAGAGCGGGGAGAAGCTTAAGCACGTAACGCTCGCCTACGAGACCTACGGCACTCTCAACGAAAATAAAACCAACGCAGTTATGATACTCCACGCCCTCTCCGGCGATGCGCACGCTGCCGGGCTCGACATAGAGCAGAAAAATCCCGGATGGTGGGATTCCATGATCGGCCCGGGCCGGGCATTCGATACGAACAAGTATTTCGTTATTAGTTCGAATGTCATAGGGGGCTGCAAGGGTTCGACCGGGCCGTCGAGCATAAATCCCGCTACCGGCCGGCATTATGCCCTCGATTTCCCGATTGTCACCATTAACGATATGGCGGACGCCCAGAAGCGCCTCATCGATCACTTAGGCATAAATAAGCTGCTAACAGCAGTAGGGGGATCTATGGGCGGCATGCTGGCGCTCTCCTGGCTCGTGAGGTATCCGGACAGGATAAGAAGCGCCATTCCCATCGCAACAGCCATAAAGCACAGCCCTCAGCAGATAGCATTCAACGAAGTGGGGAGGCAGGCGATAATGGCCGACCCGCACTGGAATTCAGGGAACTATTACGGCGGGCCGCTCCCTGCGAAGGGCCTGGCCGTCGCCAGGATGATAGGGCACATAACCTACATGAGCGATATGTCCATGGAAGAGAAATTCGGAAGGCAGAGGAAGAACGGGACCGAGCCCTTCAAATTTACCGCCGATTATGAAGTCGAAGGATATCTGCGTTACCGAGGAGACAGCTTCGTAAAACGATTCGATGCCAATTCTTACCTTTATATAACCAAAGCCATGGATAATTTTGACGCAACGCAGTGGAGACCGCTACAGGACTCGCTCCAGGGATTGAAGACGAAGGTGCTGGTCATCGCGTTCAAATCGGACTGGCTCTATCCGGCCTACCAGTCGAAGGAGATAGTCAAGGCCTGCAAGCGCTCGGGGATCGAGACGACTTACTGCGAAGTGGATTCGACATACGGACACGACGCGTTTCTTCTGGAGATCGAGGAGGAGACTCATCTCATCTCACATTTCTTAAAGACGGTATTCCACGAATACGAAACAGCCTGAGATTATGACATATGTGAACGTCCGCTTTGACCACAAAGCCATATTAAAGCTAGTTAAGCGGCAGTCTGCCGTGCTCGAGCTCGGGTGCGGCGCCGGAGACCTTCTTTCCCTTCTGATTAAAGAAAGAAGCGTGCGCGGTCAGGGCCTGGAGATAGACGAGCAGGCGATATATGCATGCGTGGCCAAGGGTCTTAACGTCATACACGGGGACATTGACAGTGGATTGGCCGAATACGAGGATAAATCCTTCGATTACGTTATTCTGAACCAGAGCCTCCAGCAGATAAAGCACCCGGACTCGGTGCTGACGGACGCTTTGAGAGTGGGCAGAAAGGTCATTATAAGTTTTTCAAATTTCGCCTATTACAAATCCCGGCTGCAGATATTCTTCGGGGGAAGGACCCCCGTAACGGGCGCGCTGCCTTATCAGTGGTATGAAACTCCGAACCTCCATTTCCTGAGCATTACCGATTTTATAGAATATTGCCGGCTGAAGAACGTCAGGATGGAGAGGAGAATGTATATCAGCGAAGACAAGCGTATCCGGCTCCTTCCCAATTTGTTTGCGCAGACGGGGATATTCCTGGTGGATCGGGGTCTGTGACGTGTCCCCGGGACATGCGGGATTATCTTCGATTGATTTTAATCATCAGTTCTTGGAATAGACCACCTCTCTGCCGCGGCTGCTGTAATACTCGATACACTCTCTTTCCCGTCCGCGTATAACCCTTCTGCCCGACAATCGCCCCTGCCATTCGGTGACGACCGTACACTGGTCTTCCTCGCCGTCCCTCTCGTAATAGACTATGACCCAGTCCCTCATCTTTCCCAGTTTGTGAGCGAGGGGCGAGTTCGAGAAGAGCACCGTGAATGACCAGCCGTCCTTCTCTTTATGGTAGATGGGGAGCCATTTTTCGCCGGCGGGGTTGAAACGCTTTGGCGCGATTTGTTTGAGCTCTCCGAGCGCCGCTTTCTCTCTATACTCCCTGTCGGCCTCGAGGAGGAGATTTACATCGGGTTTTTCGACTTCGAGTTCCCTCATCTCGTGCTCGAGCCAGCGGAGCCTTCGCGCCCGGCGCCTCGAAGACCGAGACAGAATCCCGGACAGGGCGTCCTTGATTCCCTGAACCTTCCTACGGCCGAGGCCGGGGACTTTATTGAGACTGCCGTCGTGCGCCGCTATTTCGAGCTCCTCCAGCGTCTCTATACCCAGCGTCTCGTGTATCCGGTGCGCTGTTTTCACTCCAATCCCGGGCACTGTCTCGAAAAGCTCTTCTGGCGAGGCCTGGCCTTCGAGCCTTTCCAGAAGACCGATACGCCCCGTGGAGAGGAGCTCAGTTATGACTGCCGCGATGCTCTTTCCAACCCCGGGAAGCGCTTCGAGTCCCTTTACGCCCTCGCTCCCGAGTATTTTCGAAACCGGAGCCTCGCATTCCCTGAGGGTGCGTGCGGCGTTCATATACGCCCTCACCCTGTACGTGTCCGCACCCTGTACATCGAGCAGCGAGGATATACGGTCGAGAGCGTCCGCGATCTCTTCGTTATTGAATAAGGGACCCTTTGCCATCTTTATCTGTGTTCTCGTTCTTTAGTGAGATGATAAGGGAAACTCAATGGGGTTGCAATAATAACTGAGGGGAGTCTGCACACACCGGAAGGGCATTGCTCCTATCCGTGCCGCGGCCGGAGAGAAGAGAAAAACAAAAAGGGGGACCGACGGCCCCCCTTCTCTAAATCAGAATGTTATTTTCGGATACCGATTAATATACGCAGCCTTATTTCGTTATGTTCCTCTTTATAGGCTGATACTGATTTGGGCTTCTGCTCGGGACAGGCTTCGTAACAAAGCTCTCCGATTCCCTGGATTTCTGCAATTCGTGTTCGGCGAGTAGCGCCATGGCCGGCGCTGCGAGATACTCGAACCCCTTAAGCACCATCACGGAGCCGAGCATGAAGTGCAAGCCTAAGCCGGGCAGCAGGAGGAATGAAACGCCCCCCAGCGCGAGAATCAATATGCCGATGATCGTTTCGGTCTGCACCGAGCTAATGGCCCCCAATCCCAGGGGAAGGGATTTGAATTTGTTCGTCCTCTGCCAGGCTATCTCGTTTTTAAACATGCACACTATGCTCGCGACGATATACGTATGTGTGAGAGCGCTGTTAGCGATAAATGCGCCTACCGTATCCTTGAGCGAGCACTTGAGGTATACATGGTACGTGAGCCATCTGAGCGTGAATCCGCAAACGAGTACGACGAGGGAGGTTATCCACATGGCCTTCGGGACCGCTATGACTTCATGGTGAAGCACTATCGATACCAGGGCCGCGAGTCCGAAGGGTATGAACAGGGAACCGATACCGAGGTTCAGGTATCCGAACCCGTGGTTCAGATGATGGACCTTCTGGAGCCTGGTCATGGCCGACGGCTTCGCCATGAACTTCGGAAGATAGAGCCTGAAATGGTGCTTTAATTCCTGAACAGGGCCGAATGTCCATCTGAAGCGCTGCTTTTTGTAACCGAGGAATGTTTCGGGTATCAGTCCCCGGCCGAACGTTTCGTTCGTGTACACCGAGGAATAGCCTGCCGCGTGGATACGTATCGACAGCTCCGAGTCCTCCGTCTGGCACCATTCCGACCAACCGCCCGCATCTTCGAGCGCTCTTTTCCTGATGAGACACATCGTTCCGACCGTGAGGGTCGCATCCCGCTCGTTGAGACTCGGCATGATCGTCTCGAAGAAGTATTTATATTCCCAGTAGCACATCTTCAGATACAAGTTCTGCTCCCACTCCCTGTAATCATGAGGGGACTGGACGAAACCTATCTTGGGGTCTTCAAAGTAGCCGACGAGCCGGTCGAGGAAATCGGGCTCGACCTGGTAGTCGCTGTCGACAACGCCTATGATCTCCACGTCGGAATGTGTATGTCTGAGTGCGAAGTTCAGCGCGCCCGCTTTTGCGCCCTTTATCGGGTCCACATGGAAGAACCTGAACCGCTCCCCCAGTTTGGCGCAGTGCGCCTCGACGGGTTTCCAGAGGTTCGGGTCCTTGGTGTTATTATCGATGACCATTACTTCGAAATTGGGATAGTCGAGCTTCGCTATGCTGTCGAGCGTGCCTATGACAACATCAGGCGGCTCGGAATAAGCCGGCACCTGGAGACACACTCTCGGGAAATTTTTCAGCTCCCCTGCGGGAAGCGGGGCGTTGGGCCTTTCCCACTTTACCTTTCCCAGCACTTCCCACTGCTCGAATGCCGTGATGATCCCGCCGAACAGGGTCATGAACAGGATCGGATACCCGATATACATCAGCACTCGCGTAACGGTGCTTACGTCTATCGACGTTATGAACCAGAATCCCCAGATCATTCCGAAGAGTGTAAAGAGGGCGTATGTTACGAGGAGAAGCCGTCCCGCTATAGTGAAATTTTTAAGGACCTTGTGGGCTATAACCATTGTCGTAACGCCCAGCGCCGAGAGGATAAGAATCTCGGGCAAGGAATACCCCATTACCCATATGCTCAACGCCGCTACTATATTGACGTTCACATACTCGATCAGACTATAGTAGTGCTTGTCCTTACCTATGAGATTCTTTACGGTTATAAGCAAAACCGAAAGAGCGAAACTCACGGCCGAGTATATATAGCCCGCTGTAATTAACTCACCGAAATTAAACATCTGAGTGTGATCCTCCTTTCAGAACCTGTATATTAATTTGATTTGCGTACAATCTTCCCATCATTTGATCCATCCGGTCTCAACCAATCTGCCTATTTTTTAGAGTTAAATCGGAACTTAACTTAATGCAGAAACGCAGACACTATTACACCGTTTATCATGGGAGGGATGATAACCAGTGCTTCTTAACCGCTGAAGCCTCTAATTTGGATGAAGCAACCTCGAATTTCTGCACTTTTATTTGCATTTGCTCTTAATATTAATGCAAGTAATATGCCATTTCAAGGTAATCTCAATAATGAGTGATTACAGCAAGATACGCACAATTGCAGGAATGTTTTGTACACAATTGTGTAATTATACACTCCACGGCTGTGCGCATTTACACAATACACAGTAATTTCAGTTTTTTTGCCAATATTCGGTCATTCATTCATGGAGGATTTGTCAGGCAAATCGAGCTCGGTCCGGAGGGTTTCGAGCGCTAACGTAACCTTCTTTCCGTTATCGACGTAAGCCGGCATATAAATCAATTGTTTCAGCCAGTTAAGTGATAACATTCTTCTGCCCCGCATCTTTCTCTCGATAATCGTCCGATTCGCCTGATTCCGTTAATTTCTCCTGCTTATAATCAGTAACGGCCGGTTCGTCTCGCCTGCGATCCTCAAGGTCAGCTCCCCGAGAAATTTCTGCCTTCGCCCGAGTCTCTGGATGCCGAGAATCGCGAGATCGCTTTCGGTCACGCGCCTTATAATGTGAGACGCAATATCCTCTGATTGTTCCACCTGTACTTTAATCTCCCCCTTGACGGCTTGGTCGGCCGCATAAAGGAAAAGCTCTTTTCTCGCCCTGTCGCATGTTTTCCAGTCGGCGCTTTCCGGCAGCACCCTGAGAAAAGTGATCTCGGGATTGCCTGAGCGGCAGACGCTGCCCAGTATCCTGGCCAGAAGCTCCCCGTGACCGCCCCTCCCTCCGACGGGGACGAGGATCCGCTTTACCTCGAGCATCTGCCAGTCACCGGGGGCCCTGAGTATGACCACATCGCTGTCGACGCTGTTGAGGAGCGTTTCGAGGTTCTTCTCGGTGTCGCTGTCGGTGAATTGTGTTAAACCGAGAAGGAGGCTTTCGCATCCGTGGGCCTCGGATACCCGTATTATTTCGGGCCAGGGTCTCTCGGCAATGGTGATCAAGGCTTCGGGAGAGAGCCCGATGTCGAGCGAGGCCGAGATCGCCTCTTTCAAGACTTTCTGCGAATTGATAATCAAATCTTCCTCCCGGCCTCCGTCATTGACGCCTTTAGAAAGCACCACTGAAAGGAGGAGCACCCTTCCGCTATCCGGGGGGGCGAGAGAGCTTGCGACCCTTATCATCGGGGCTGCGTTCACAGGGTTCGCCATCGGCACCAGCACGAGAGGGCTTCTGCCTCTCAGCTTGACGAGCTCCGGATCGAATCCCTCGGACGAGGCGTCGAAAATCCGTGCGCTTCTTCCGAAGAGTATGACGTAGAGGCACCCCCCGAAGGCAAGCCACACCAGGGCGATCAGACCAGCCGCGGGGACTGTGATACCCTGGAATACCGCGAGTCCGAGGCATGCGGCGATTCCGAAGATCGAGATATAGGGATAGAGGGGCGTAAGGAATGATCCCTCAGAATAAGTCCCCCTCCGGCGCGCGAGGATTCCGATCCATTGGGCAAGGGCGAATGTGACGAGGAAGATCAGACTCGCCGCGGCCCCGGCAGAGCCGATGTCCGGAACGACGAAAACGGTCGTCACGATTATTGCCGCGGTAGCAGGATTGCATTAACGGGGGTCCCGTGTTTCTTGTCGACGCTTCCGAGGGTTCTCGGAAGCGTCCGATCCCGTGCCATGCTCTGGGCAACGCGGGATGCCGCCAACATATTCGCGTAGAGGGCCGAGAGCATCGAGAGTATGGCGGCGGCTATGACGATCCAGTAACCGGCCCTTCCCAGATACGTTTCTGCTGTTATTGCGATTATCGATTCCGGGTTCGCGCGGCTGAGAGCGGTGATCGATTCCCCCGCCCTCGTTCCGGCGACGGTAATCACAAAGATCAAAGGGATATATATGGCAAGGGCTACGACGAGAGAAATTATCATCGCCCTGGGGATAGTTTTTCCGGGATTTTTTATCTCGCCGGCTACGGCGGCTATGAGGTCGAACCCCTGAAGCGTTATGAACGTATATCCCATCGCCTGGATCAGGCCCAGCGCCCCGAATGTTAAGAATGGTGTGAAATCCCTTCTGATTTCGGCGGTTGTCTCCCTGGGGAGCGCCGCCAGCCCGGCTATGATGAGTATCGAGAAAGCGGCAACCTTTCCTATATTCGCTATGCCGCTTCCGCCGCCCTTTTTGAATATCAGGCTTAGCGTGAAATAGACTATGACGATTAACGCGATCCCGAAGGCGGTCCGGTAAGCGCCTGGCCATTCGTGTTGGAAACCCGGAATCCCGGACAACAGTCCGTCGAAGAGAACGCCTATGAAATACCCCGCGCCGACGGCATAGAGTACCGCCGCTACTATGGAAGCGAACCACACGACCCACCCCACGGCGAAAGCGGCCCTGATCGATAAGACCTTTTTCGAGAATACGTACGTCCCGCCGGATTCCGGGAACGCGGCCGAGAGCTCGGCAAAGCTTAGGGCGGTAATCAGCGCGATCACGCCGTTCAGGGCAAAAGCGAGGATCGCGCTCGGGCCGGTAACCGAAAACGCAACGCCCGCAAGGGCGAGTATGCCCCCGCCGACGATCGCGCCTACACCTATCCCGACCGCGCCTAAAATTCCTATGCTCCGCTCTGTGCCTATATCAACGGCGTCACTCATCGGTACGGTACCCAAAAAGTGTGGTTAGTATCTCCGAATCTGAACATCTCGTCACGACTTTTCGAACTATGACACGGATCGGGTATTAGTCAACACGTCTCCCCGCTATAAAGAGAGACTGCGCCCCCCCGGGAGATCGCCCGGATCCGTCATCCCCGAAGGTCGTGAATCTCCGATGTCATCGGATTTCGCAATCAAATATTTTAAATGCGAATCAGGGCTACGAAGACTATGTATTAATGTGAATTGTCGATGAAGGCGGCTGAATAAGCTCGTACTGAAAAGAACGAATCGTAATTCGATTTGTTAGAGGTGCTTTAATTCTTTCCGAGAAGCATCTTATAATGCTTGAGATAGACTTTGCTCGATTTATTCCACGAAAAGTCCATGCGCATTCCGGTCCTGATCAAATTAAGCCATTCTTCGTGATTTCTGTAAACGCTTAACGCCCTCTCTATCGAATCTATCATATCGTCTTCATTAAAACGCTTAAAAATGAAGCCGTTTCCCGACTCCCTGTTTCCCGTGTAATCGGTAATCGTGTCGAGAAGCCCGCCTGTCCCCCTTACAATGGGTATCGTTCCGTACCTGAGTGAAATCAGTTGTCCCAAGCCGCAGGGCTCGAACCTCGACGGCATGAGGAACATGTCGCAGCCGGCGTATATACGCCTCGCCTTAGACTCGTCGTAGCCTATGATCGCTTTGAAATTTCCCGTGTAATCGGCGGAAACGTCTTTAAGCAGTTTTTCGTACCTCTTGTCGCCCCTTCCGAGAATCACGAGGTCGACATCGAGATCGAGTATGCTGTTGAGCGACCTTACCACGAGGTCCACCCCTTTCTGGAGGGCGAGACGCGAGATCAGGCCGATAAGGGGCTTGTGTCCGTTGGCGTCGAATCCCAGGACGCTCTTTAACTTTGATTTATTCTGAAATTTTCCCCGGAGATCATCGAAGCTGAAATTAAAGTAAAGGTCCTTGTCTCTTTCGGGATCCCAATCGTCGTAATCGATACCGTTTAAGATGCCGGCCAGTTTTCCTTCGTTCGAGATTACGCGGAGCACTCCGTCGAGACCATACCCGTATTCCCTCGTCCTTATCTCCTTTGCGTAGGTCGGGCTTACGGTATTAACCAGATCGGAAGCGATAATCCCGCCTTTCAACAGGTTCGCTCTCCCGTAGAATTCAAGGTGCTCCGTATTGAAGAGCGATTGGCTGAGCCCGAACTTGTCCAGAATGTCCCGGCTGTAAATACCCTGGTACGCGATATTATGGATCGTGAAAACTATTTTCGAATCGTAGAAAAACGGATCGTTGTTGTAATGTTTCTTCCACTTGAGTGCTATCGGGGCCATGGCGGACTGCCAGTCGTTGCAGTGGATTATATCGGGTTTGAAATTGAGCGCCTTTGCGATTTCAAGCGCTCCCAGAGAAAAGAACCCGAACCTCAGGTCGTTATCCTTATAATCGCCGTTAGGCACGGTGTAGAGGGAGTCACGGTCATAGAGCTCGTCATTGCACAACAGATAGACAGTCACTCCGTCTACTGTCGTCTCCTTTATCGTGCCTTTATACGCGAGCCAGTCGATGCTGACCAGCACTTCCCTGGATAAATTCTTGACCTTGAGTTTCAGGCGCCGCAGGTTCTCCCTAACCTCCCTGTAATAAGGGAGAATTATCCTGACATCGCATCCAATATCGTTCAGTTTCTTGGGAAGCACGCCTATGACGTCCGCAAGCCCGCCTGTTTTAGCCAGGGGCTCCATCTCTGAGGCTATGAATAGAACCTTTATCAATTGAGTTATCCCTCTGTGATTCTTCCGACCCGGTTAAGATTCCAATAAGTATAAATATAATTTTTAAGAATGTATTTAGCCGGATAAAACTAATCTGAAAATTCTCCCCTGCTGTTGGCTTCGGTAATTTCCTTCAGCTTCGCTACCAGGTCCTCTTGATAGTATCCAGGTGTTAACCTCCATTCCCAGTTCCCCGATTTGGTCGAAGGTCTGTTCATTTTAGCATCTGCGCCGAGCCCCAGAACGTCCTGCATCGGAATTATCGCGGTATCGGCGATCGACGACATTGCCAACTTTACAAATTCCCAATTCAGACCCCGGCTGTCTATCTCTCCGCCGATATACTTGAAAAACCTTTTTTTTTCGTTTTTCCCCGCGTCTTCTGTCCACCACCCCAAAACCGTATTGTTATCGTGAGTGCCTGTGTATATGACACAATTATTATTGCTGAAATTTTCAGGGAGGTAACTGCCGTAAGGAAAATCGTCCCCGAAGGCGAAGAGCAGTATCTTCATTCCGGGGAGGGCGTATTTTTTAATGATCT
Organism: Candidatus Dadabacteria bacterium; assembly: GCA_020027805.1. GTDB lineage: Bacteria > Desulfobacterota_D > UBA1144 > Nemesobacterales > UBA2774 > 2-12-FULL-53-21. The sequence continues at coordinate 355 of JAHKKQ010000006.1, read as the reverse complement.
TGTTTACGTCGGGAGTTATATAGCCGAGGTCCTCGGCTATGAACCTGGATTTGTCGAAGTGTGAAAATAAGGTATCGAAAAAACTTACTGCGTCGAGGTCCACCCACCTGCCTTTGAGCGCCGTCTTTTCCGAGGCTTTGACCTCCCAGTACGAGACGAATCCCCTGAAGTGGTCAAGCCGCAGGTAATCGAACAGCTTCAAGTTATGGCCTGTACGCTTTATCCACCACTCGAACCCCGTCGCTTTTAAAGCCTCCCAATCGTAAACCGGGTTTCCCCAGAGCTGCCCTGTCTTGCTGAAATAATCGGGCGGAACTCCGGAAACGAACGCAGGGTTCTTGTCTTCGTCCAGTTT
>JAHKKQ010000067.1 GCA_020027805.1 Candidatus Dadabacteria bacterium | reverse complement strand
TGTGGGGGGGATCAAATCCGATGACGGTCTGACGGTGCTTATGGTGAGCCACTTCTTAAATACGGTCACCAGATATGCCGACAGGATAATCCTGATCGACAAGGACAGCGGATATTTCGAGGCCGGGGGCAAGTCCGAGATACTGACAGACCAGAATTTGAGCAAGTTTTTCGGCCTCGGCACGGGGTCAGTGATTATATGAAATTTTAGTTGCCGGTTATTCATGTAAGGAGCGTAAATGGGGATCTTGTCAGAATTTATAAGCAGTTATTTTCTATGGCGCGACCCGATGATCGTAGGGGCCGTATCGGGAGCGGTTTGCGGATTCCTGGGCGTATACGTCGTGCTCAGGAGAATAATATTCGTAAGCGCAGCGCTCACTCAAATTTCGAGCTTCGGAGTGGCCCTTTCCTTCTATCTGGAAGGGTTCAGCATGGGCGCGATGTCGTCATTCGTACACCCCTTTATCCTCTCGACCGTCCTTACGTCGCTGGCCGCCGTCTTTTTTGCCATGAAGAGGGACTTTTCCCGCATCAGCCAGGAAGGGGTGATCGGGTTCGGATTTTTAATCGCTTCGGGGGCGGTAATAATCCTGGGAGACCGGATTACCAAGGGCGCTCATGATATTGCCAATATACTTTTCGGGAGCGCAGTCGTCGTCGATCCGAAAGACGTGTACATCATTCCGGCTGTCGCGCTTGCGGCTGTCGTCATCCATATCATATTCTTTAAAGACTTCGTTTTCGTTTCATTCGACGAAGAAACGGCGCGGTTATTCAAGTATCCGGTAAGGTCGCTTAACACCGCTATACTGGTTACTATCGCAGTCGTGGTCGCAGTGGCGACAAGGGCTTTGGGCGCTCTTCCCGTCTTTGCGTTTCTGGCCCTCCCGCCGCTCACGTCCCTCTTTTTGACGGAAAGGCTCAAGCTGGTTTTCGCCCTTTCGGTAATAATAGGAGCTCTATCGGCGTCGCTCGGGTATTTCTTTTCATTCGTATTATCGATCCCTACTGGCGCGTCCATGGCGGTCTCCGCTTCCGTATTTTTTATGCTGGGACTCTTATGGCGTGAGGTAAAGGAAAAAAATAAAAAAAGTGAAGCGGAATAAAAACATGAAGAAATTTACACAGAGCAGAGAAGCATATCTCTCAATCAAAAAGACACTCCTGATATCCGCTGTCCTTTTTCTTTCGGCATGCAGCAAGTATGAAAAGGTCGCGGATAACCTAGAGTTCCTCAAATACGAATATTTTACGTGCGGCGTCGTGAGGGTCGCGGACGGAGAAAGCTTTTTTTGTCAGCCGCCCGATCTGGACATGGAAAAAATCAGGCTGATAGGGATCAGCATACCGGCGGAGAGCGAAAAGGAAGCGAAAAAGTACTGCGAATCGATACTGAGGAGAGGGACGCTCGTGAAGATCGAGCCCGGCAAAGTGGAGAAAAATGACATCGCGGATATACCGGCCTACGTGTTCGTACCCGGCGGGAAGATGCTGAATGTCCTCCTTCTGGAGAAGGGATACGCCGAGCCCGTAAAAAAGGAGATCAATGAAAAATATATGAGTCTATTCGCCGGAGCGGAGAAAAAGGAAACGCCCGAAGAAATCGAAGTCATCGAAGAAAAGAAACAGCCCTGGCTGAGGTAACGAAGCGCACATGCCGATACTTGAAATTCACGATCTCAAAAAAAGTTATGTATCCCCCGGAGGGGGAAGCTCGTTAATGATAGACATGCCTCATTTCTCCCTGCAAAGAGGGGCGCAGCTGGCCCTCCGCGGAGAGAGCGGCTCCGGAAAGACCACGCTCCTTAACCTCATCGCGGGCATTCTGAAAGCCGACAGCGGGCATGTACTCATCGATGGGAAGGATATGTGTTCCCTTCCGGAGTCGGGTAGGGACAGGCTCAGGGCCGGGAACATCGGATACATTTTTCAAACCTTTAATTTGCTCCAGGGCTATACCGCGCTCGAGAACGTAATGCTCGGGATGATGTTCGGCGCCGGCGCGGATAAGGACTTCGCCCTCTCGATACTCGGGCGCGTGGGTCTCGAGGACCGGATAGACCACAAGCCGGCTCAGCTATCGGTCGGGCAGCAGCAGAGGGTCGCTCTCGCGAGGGCGCTTGCGAACCGCCCCAAATTGGTGCTCGCGGACGAGCCAACGGGCAATCTCGACATAAGGAACGCGGGAGTCGCGGTGGACCTTATACGCCAGATATGCGGCGAGAGCGGCGCGGCGCTTTTACTCGTGAGCCACGACCGGAATGTGCTCGACAAATTCGAGAGGGCCGAGAATTTGAGCGTTATTAACCGGACACTTAACAATTGAGGCATAAACAGAAATGAACACCAAAAACGTAAGCGGAATATTTCTCATCGTGAGGAAGAGCCTGGCTCAGCACAAATTATCGACGGTGGTGACTGTCGTATCGTTAGCCCTCGCGGCCGGTCTTGTCATGTCCGTATTCTCCATAAGGAACGAGACATACGACGCATTCACGGGCGGCCCGGTGGGATTCGACGCAGTTCTCGGAGCGCGAGGGAGTCAGCTGCAGCTCGTTTTGAACACGGTGTTTCACCTCGAGACCTCCCCTGGGAATATCCCGTGGGATATGTACCAGTCCGTAAAGCGAAACCCGAACGTAGCGCTCGCCGTCCCGTACGCTGTCGGGGACAACTACCGGGGCTTTAGAATAGTGGGGACGGACGGGCAATTATTCACGGACCTCGAGTACAGGAAAGGGGAGAAATTCAAAGTCCTTCCCGGCGGGCGGTTCTTCGACCCGCTTAAACGGGAGGCGGTCGTCGGAAGCTTCGCCGCCGATAAGACGGGCCTGAAGGCGGGCTCGAAATTCAACCCGTTCCACGGCCTCGTATTCGACGAAAGGATGAGGCACGCAGAGGAATACACCGTGGTCGGGGTCCTCGAACCCACGAATACGCCTTCGGACAGGGTCATATGGATACCCATAGAGGAGTTCTACCGCATGTCGGGTCACGTGCTCCGGGGAACGGGAGAAACGTACGAGCCCGCCGCAGGGGAGGAAATCCCCGATAAGCACAAGGAAGTGAGCGCCGTTATGCTGAAGCTGAAAAATCCGCAATCGGGATTCATGCTCGATCAGACGATCAACAGGCAGGGCAAGGTCGCCACGCTCGCATGGCCCATTGGAAGGGTCATGGCGGAGCTATTCGGAAAGATCGGATGGGTGAACAATATCCTCACCCTCGTCGCATACCTGGTCGTAGTGGTCGCCGCGGGGTCGATACTGGCGAGCATTTACAACACCATGAACGAACGGAGACGGGAATTCGCCATACTGAGGGCGCTCGGAGCGAGGAGGAGCACGGTATTCACGGCGATAGTACTCGAGTCGGCGGGGATAGCCGCAATCGGGACGATCTCGGGTTACCTTGTCTATGCCGCTATCATGAGCGTAACGGCCGTGATCGTAAGGGCGGAGACGGGCGTAGTCCTCGAAGTGCTCAGGTTTCAGTGGGTGCTCGTCATTACACCCGTCGTCATGATTCTTCTCGGGGCGCTCGCGGGGGTAATCCCCGCCCTGAAGGCCTACTCCACAGATGTGGCGACTAACCTAGCGCCCATGTCATGAAGAGAAACAAGATCATCAAATGTAACGGCTGATCGGGGGAAGTTAATATGAAAATAATCATTGCCGCATTCTTAGCGCTGGTTCTCTCAGTTTCCGCTCTTCGCGCGGCGGATCAAGCTCGGGACGCGCATGACCACGGGCATCAGCACGAACATACGGCGCCTCACGGTGGGACGCTTGTCGTGCTTGGAGAGGAATTCGCACACCTGGAGCTAGTTCTCGATCCCGGAGCGGGATCACTGACCGGATATATTCTCGACGGAGAAGCCGAGAACGCTGTGCGCATCGGACAGGAGTATATAGAAATCATAATTGATGAGAGTGTCCCACCGGGGAGGGGAGCGGAGAGATCCGAATATGCATTAACATTAAAGGCCGTATCGAACGTTCTCACGGGCGAGACGGCGGGGGACACTTCCGAATTCGCGGTTCAATCCGATAAATTAAAGGGTGTGCGGAAATTCGACGCGGTTATTTCAGCCGTAAATATTAAAGGACAGACTTTCAGGAATGTCGGTTTCCGGTTCCCGGAAGGGAATGAGTAGTCGAGATTATTCTTGTTGAGACCGAAAACGATATGTATTCTTATAGGGGAGCGATCGATTGAACGACAGGAAAAAAATCAACTGGAACAGGATTATAACCAAAGCCCTCGTCGTCTGTTGTATTTTGTTCGTGCCCATACTCGGTATCCATTACAGACCCAAGCCCAGCTTCGATTATTCCGCCGTAAATGCTCTGGAGACCGAAAACGGCGCGACAAAGGTCGACTTCGATTTTCTCGGAGGCTTCGACTACGAAAGGGACGAGAGGATCCCCGAAAAGGTAAAGGAGCTCAACGGGAAAACCGTCAATATTACAGGATTCATGCTCCCAATCGATTTCGATTCGGGCGTAGTCAAGAGCTTCATGCTCCTCAATAACCAGATGGGGTGCTGCTTCGGGGTATTGCCGAGGGTAAACGAATTCATATACGTGGAGATGCCGGAAGGGAAAAGCACGAAATACCTGACCGACATCCCGCTCAGGGTCACAGGCAGGCTTGAGGTAGTCAATGAAAACCTCGTGGGCGGAATATACTCGATGACGGCCGACGGGGTCGAGGTAGTTAAGAGTTATTGAGGGCTTCGAGAGGAATAGACTCGTCGATCAAGAGTATCGGGATATGATCCCTTATCGGATAAAGGTATTTACGGTCTACTTTTTGTATTAACCCGCCGTCGATCTTTTCGGAAACCTTCTGCTTCGACCTGTTCATCACCTCTCCCTTCTCGATGAGCAGATTAATTCTTTCAATCAGCCCGGGCTCCGCAAGGACCAGGTCCTGCTTCGTTTCGGGACAGGCGATTATGTCAAGCAACTCCTTATCGATCATAGTCACTCCGGACAGTCGGATGCGGTTAAAAGAAAATTTTACTAGTATCGAGCGTCCGATTCATTAGAATACATATATAGAGATCAAATGCAAAAGGAGCATCAATACATGAATAAAATTCTCCTGATTTTACTGTTTTTTGCAGCTATTCTGATCGGCTCCGCAGTCAAAACAACCGCAGCGTCCGGAGCGGGCGGTGACGAAGTAAAGATCGAAGCCGTCGCGAACTCCACGGCTTTCCCCGGGGCAAGAGCACGGTTCGCTTCACTCAAAGACGGAGACGTGCTCAAAGACCCCAATGTCTCGGTCGTCGTAGATGTGGAGAACTTCGAGCTCGGGGTCCAGACCGATACCGAAAGGGCGAAGGAGATAATGAATTCCGCCCAGGGACAGCATGCCCATATAATACTGGATAACGATCCTTATTTAGCCGATTACGAATCGGGGAAACCGTTCGAAATAGGGACGCTCAGCGAAGGTCCCCATACGCTCGTGGTCTTTCCGAGCCGCTCCTATCACGAGAGCGTGAAATCCTCCGAGGCCGCGGACATCGTCAATTTCTATGTCGAAAAGAAAGAAGGGGAGTTCATGCTCGACAAATCGAAGCCGACTATTATCTACAGCAGGCCCAAGGGTAAATATGACGGACCCGGCGCCGATAGGATAATGCTCGACTTTTATTTAAACAACGTCGAGCTCGGCCCGGACGGCTATAAAGCGAAATACACGATCAGGAAGAAGGATTCGACGGGTGAAGTCACGTCGATCATCCTTACCGACTGGACACCCGCTTACGTGACAGGGCTTACGACGGGGGATTACGCAGTAAAGCTCGAGCTCCTGGATAAAGACGGGAACGTCGTCGAAGGCGCGTTCAACAATACGGAGCGGGATATCAGCGTCGTCAGATGATGAGATGTTTCGGGCTGTCCTATAATTATCCACATTCCGGAGGAAGAAAATCGGCACGCAGCTGGATGCCGGATTGAGGGCATTTATGCGCGTAACCACTCTTTATCATTCAAAATATAGAATTCCGGGTCGAACCAGAAGCCGCACATATAAAGCAGGCATGGGTTTACAAAATTTATTGCTGTGGAATAATTAATGTTCTTCTGAAAGAAAAGATGAGGTGATAGCGATGTCTCAGAAATGCATGATAACCGGAAAAAGCCCTCTCGTGGGGAACAACGTTTCGCACGCCAACAACAAGGTGAAACGCCGCCAGAACCCGAACCTCCAGTGGAAGCACGTCTATGTGCCCGAGCTCGACCGGAATGTCAGAATCAGGGTTTCGACGCGCGCCCTCCGGACGATCAACAAGAAGGGACTTTCCGCATTCCTCAAGGACAACGGGCTCACCATAAAGGACCTGCTTTAAATCCATATCAATCAATACTGGAATCCACACTGGTTCTGATTATATTTAATCTCTATGCGGATTAATTCACAAATCAGGCTGGACCGCTATATTCTCGAAGCGGTTACGAAGGCCGGGACCCTGTTAAACGACAGAAGGGCCTTAATCGGCCTGATAGGCTCGGCATCCGCCAAAATAGATTCAGTCAGCAACAGGATTGCGTCAATAAAGAACGATGCAGCAACGCTTGTAGAGATTCTCAAAGCCTGGATAAGCGGCGAGTACAGGGAAGTACCATGGAGTACTTTACTCCTCGGGACAGGGGCCGTCATTTACTTCGTAAACCCGTTCGACGCGATACCCGACATATTGCCCGCGGCGGGGCTTCTCGATGACGCAAGCGTGATAGGTTTCGTATTGGCGTCGGCGAAAAACGATATTGCGTAATTCAGGTGTCGTAAGACCGGCACAGCACGTCCGGACACCCCGGATTAATCCCTGTGTAATCATTTACGGCGATTATTTAGCCCTCAAGGTGCTCGTACTGGTCTTTGAGGCTCTGAACGACTGTAGAGTCGGCGAGTGTCGTCGTATCCCCCAGGACCGACCCTTCGGCGATGTTCCTGAGGAGCCTCCTCATAATCTTCCCGCTCCTCGTCTTCGGGAGCTCAGCCGTAAAGATTATCTCGTCCGGCTTCGCAATCGCGCCTATTTTTTTGGCCACATGGTTCCTCAGCTCTTCTATCATGCCGTCGTCGTGCCGTGCGCTCTTCTTAAGCGTAGTGAACGCGACTATGGCCTGCCCCTTGATCTCGTCCTGCCTGCCGATTACGGCGGCTTCTGCGACCGAATGGTGATCGACGAGGGCGCTCTCCACTTCCATCGTGCTTATCCTGTGCCCCGCCACGTTCATTACGTCGTCCACGCGCCCGAGGAGCCAGAAGTACCCGCCCTTGTCCCTCTTTGCCCCATCCCCCGTGAAATAGACGCCGGGGAACCTGCTCCAGTACTCATCGACATAACGGTTCGGATCGCCGTATATCGTCCTCAGCATGGAGGGCCAAGGGTTCCTCAGCACGAGGTATCCCGCACCCTCCTTTATCGACTTGCCGCTCTCGTCGACTATGTCCGCTACAATGCCGGGAAAGGGCTTTGTGGCCGAGCCCGGTTTTAATTTGGTGATGCCGGGCAGGGGGGTGATGAGTATCGAACCCGTCTCGGTCTGCCACCATGTATCGACTACGGGACACCTGCCTCCTCCGATATGGGTGTGGTACCACATCCATGCCTCCGGATTTATAGGCTCCCCGACGGAACCCAGGATGCGGAGCGAGCTGAGGTCGTATTTCTTCGGATACTCCTCGCCCCATCTCATGAACGTCCTTATCGCCGTAGGGGCGGTGTAAAAGATATTCACACGGTATTTTTCCACTATAGCCCAGAACCTGCCGATATCCGGATAGTCGGGCGTGCCTTCGTACATTAGCGAAGTGGCGCCGTTAGCCAGAGGGCCGTAGATAACATAGCTGTGGCCGGTCACCCACCCGATGTCCGCGGTGCACCAGTACGTGTCCTCCTCCTTCAAGTCGAACACCCACTTGGTAGTCGCATAAACGCCTACCAGATAGCCTCCAGTGGTATGGACTATGCCCTTGGGCTTTCCGGTAGTCCCGCTCGTATAGAGCATGAAGAGCATGTCCTCGCTGTCCATCTTCTCGGGCTCGCAGTAAGAGTGCGCCTTCTCCATAAGCTCGTGCCACCAGAGGTCCCTTCCTTTCTTCATCTTGATTTCTGCTTTGTCGCCGACCCTTTTCACGACGACGACCTTTTCGATGCTCGGCGTATCCGTAAGCGCGTCGTCCGAATTCTTTTTGAGGGGCACTATCCCTCCCCTTCTATAACCGCCGTCAGACGTGATGAGCACCCTCGCCTTGGAATCGTTTATCCTGCCCCTCAGGCTCTCCGCGCTGAACCCTCCGAATACGATGCTGTGGGGGGCGCCTATCCTCGCGCACGCGAGCATGGCTATTGCGAGCTCGGGGATCATCGGGAGGTATATCGTAATCCTGTCACCCCTGTTTACGCCGAGCGCCTTGAGCACGTTAGCGAACTTATTTACCTCCCTGTAGAGCTCCCAGTATGTAAGAGTGACGCTCTCCCCCGATTCCGCCTCCCAGATTATCGCAGCCTTATTCTTCCTCGCCGTATTTATGTGCCTGTCGAGACAGTTGTATGAGACGTTCAGCTTCCCGTCGATAAACCACTTGGAATGAGGGACCTTCCACTTGAGCACCTTTCTCCACTTCTTGAACCAGTCGAGCTCTTTCGCGAAATTCGCCCAGAATTTTTCCCTGTCCCGGGCTGCTTTTTTATAAACAGACTCGTTCTTTATGTTGGCGTTCTTTCTCAGTTTTTTGCCGGGTGTAAAGGTGCGGCCTTCGGTAAGCAAGTCCTCGATAGTTTTTTCGACGTCAGCCATATTGACCCCCTTAGGAGAATTACATCAGCAGTAAGATACTTTATACTAACAAAATTCGGCGGGGATTTGAAGTAGATTTAGATGAAGAGGTTTTAATCAGCGGCCCGATCGGGTTGAATTCGGATGGAATTAAAAATGCTTAGACCTTTATTCCTATTGCGCCCGTGATCTCCCGACCGTCGAGTCTCGCATAATCGGGTTCAGCTGCGTATTTAAAAAAGGAAGACACTTCCACTTCGAATCCAGCCAAGACCAGCTCCCACCGTATTATCGCGGGATCCGTCAGGTTCACAGCCAAAGGCCGGGTTTCGGGGTCGATCCTCCCTTTCGGCACGAGTCTGCGCACGTCCTCCACCCAGCCGGGCCACTCAACCCCGCCGGCGACGTTTTTCTCGTATTGCGGAATAAGCTCATTGAAAACCGTCCTGTAGACAGAGTCCGTGACTATAAAAACCTTCCCCCCGGGCCTCAGCCAGCTTTGAATCTTTCGAAGGCTCTCCCTTATCCTGCTTCCGGTGAAAAAATGAAAAAGGCGCGAAACTAAAACTCCATCGACTGTTTCCTCAGGCAAGTCGAGCTTCTCGGGGAATTCCGCATTTATGGTTTCCAGTCCGGAAAGCCGGCTCTCAGCAACCCGGCGTTTTATAATTTCGAGCTGCTCCTTAGAAATCTCGACCGCAATAACGCGCGCCCCTGTTTTTAAAACCTCTAAAACGATATGACCGTATCCCGCACCTACCTCCAGCATCAACCCCTTAGTCTTGGCAGCATGATCGATATGAGACTTCGTTATCTCGTCCCTATAC
>JAHKKQ010000066.1 GCA_020027805.1 Candidatus Dadabacteria bacterium | reverse complement strand
AATAAATAGAAGAGTAACATACATCGAACTCGGTATTCTATTAACTTATTCTACGAGTTCGGTGATGCTTGGCAGTGTCAAGCCTCCGGAAAGCGGCCCATATTTTAAGCTAGATTTTTCATATGATTCACTAGTGAGTTGAAAGAAATCCGCCTTTAGACTCCTTAACTTCCTCAGCTGAATGGGATTATTTTCCAAACAGTCCGAGTACCGTCGCATAGTCAAGCGAAGTTGGAGAGCCGACGCCCAGACTTGAACTGGGGACCTGCTCATTACGAGTGAGCTGCTCTACCACTGAGCTACGTCGGCTTATAGGCAAGTTCGAATAGGAACAATTATATGTTTATTTCTTCAGAAACGGGATTATATCATGATATATGAATCCTATCCACTGTCGCCGATAACATATAAATCGACTCCGTCACCGCCCTTGAGAACCCGCCGAATAACGATGCGAGACCCATCCATGAACCGGTCCTGGTGATATATTATTCGCTCTTCATAATTACTTAGCCGTATAGGATAATAATAACCTGTGTCTAGTTGAATCTGTTTCTCGTTTGCGGGCGCATTATGTGTTTCAAAGTAATTATATCGACCTAAGTCCGGTTATTTGGCTTCAATGCGCCGAATGCTGCGTAGTATATAAGACAAAGGAAAGCGAAACCGCCTAAACCAAGGTAAATCAGAAGCTCCATGTCACGTTCGAAGCCGGTTATACGGGCCGCCTCATTAACCCAGTCCGGTCTCAATATCATGATTAACCCAAGGGCTCCAACCGCTCGTACGACAGGACTTACGCGGTCCCACGATACCCAAAAGAGATACACGATCATAAACTGCGCGAAGCTTATTCCCATTGGTATTAGTATGCCGGCCTGTATTGATGCCATGACCGGTACTATTATCGAGCGGGCTGTTCGGCTTATCAGTGCCAGCGGAAAGCCGATCTCGAATATGATAGTACCCGCAGCAAGCATTTGACAAAGCCAGCCGAATTGTGCAATGCGGAGACCCCACGTCGTCAATGGTGAATCCCCGTAATTGCTCCCAATTAGCAATATCGCCATATTGTCGGACATAACCCACTCTAGACCGGAACGCCCGATTTTCGATACACCCGCCGCGAAAAAGACGAGCGCCATTATAAGCCAAGCTACCATTATGGGCCATGTATATTCACCAGACGCGGCCGGTATGGACGGTGACTGATTCTTTTTGCTGAGAAGCCTCAGCAGCAGCCGGTCAACGGACAAACTGTCACCACATCGGGATAAAACCATAACTCCCATAATAAAGACCAAAATCGCGTCGGAGTGATCAACCTTGCCGAAGTTATGGGGTAATCCAATCAGATAAATCCCTAGAACAAATGAGGTTATGGTACTCATTCGTGTAAATAGGCCGATACAGCTCAAACCGAGAGCCGCCTTCCATATAAATTGAATGATTACTAGTTGGTCTTTGGAAAACACAGGCAGACGAAAGTGTTTAAAAAGCCAGATGGGTTTCCAGAAAAATTTATCAACATCAGCCCAGTCACTGAAATCTATCTGCAGGTAAAACAATAACATCGAGCCGAAGAACAGCACTCTACAGAAGCCGAGGTTGAAAGGCGTCGCAGGCTCGAACCAGAAGTATTTCCAATAATTTTGCAGTAATATTAGCCAGCGACTAATTCTTTCCAGGGCTCCCTGACCTCAATGATTAGCTCCCTTTGGTCTGGTCGTTCTACGTTGCGTATCCACGGGTCGAGCTTCCATTGGTATCTGTAGAGCCTGATTCCATGGAGTTCCGGCCCATCGTGTTCACCCGCAATGCGCAACGCCTCATACCGGGTTAGAATATGGCGCAATGCATCTTCCAGATACTGCTCATAACTTACGTTATCGGGCTTTTTCTTAATTGACAGAGCCCTTTGTATGTGTTTATCACCTGAGGGCCGAATATATCGAGGTTCATTGAGAGGTATTTCGCGGGACGAGTCGATATCTGTTAGACCGAACAACCTCAGCCTGGTTAAGGAATAATCCCGTCTGACTGTAGAAAACATTGAATATGGGGAAAATGGCCAGTGTTCCCGTTGGGTGATTATATTAAAGAGTGAGCCGCCGATAATAATAAATATGACTGCATATACCAGGAACTCCCTCCTCTTCCCCAATCCAAATTCAGAGCCGTCGGTCATTATTTTGCCGCTCCGTCTTCCATATCCTGTGCTGGCTGGGCCGGAAGGTCGATACCCAGTTTCTCCCGGAGTATTATATCAAACTCCCGGTTGAGGAGGTCGAGGTTGACGTTATCTTCAAATCGAAGCACGTTCATCGGGCAGCAACTATTGACTTCGCCGCATTTAAACAGCAGAGCGCGGGCTGTTTCACTATACTGACTGAGTCTGAGGACGGCGCTGTTGCCATACGGCAAGTGAGCAGACCAGCGATAGCAAAATTCATCATTGAGATGCTCGCTGCGGAGCAGTGCACTCATATCTCGGAGAAACATCGTATCAATATCGACATAGGTGCCGCCGTGCCTGTAGAGCGCAACGTGGCGAAAGAAGTCAGATCGTTGAGTTGGCGCTACTCTTGTGAAGAGCTCGGTTTTTTCCGCCAATGGAGTGTCCCGTGCCTCGGCATCCGGATCGAAATGCTTCACGCTAATGAAGCTCAGGAAAGGTTTGAGGTGGGCATTGTTTTCATAGCCGGCATAGCTGTTCTCAGAGTCGAGCCACAGCCACAGTTCTGAGTTGTTGAGGTTCTGCGTTGCCAGGAAGGACTTGACCGCGAAAGCCTGTTTCGATGAAAACGTCCCGTGCCAGTACATGTGATATCGTTCGACTGTTTGCAACCCGGCTTTCGTGGTTTCGGCATCGAGCTCACGCAGGAATTGCAAGCAGTATTCGGTGCGGGAATAGAGCCGCTCGTCCGGTAAGAATTTCACTGGGGTTCTCCGTTGCTGAATAGCCGGCTTTTGCCGGCACCGCTTAATATCTCGGCAAGCATATATCTCCACCTGTCCATAAACGCGCCCTCGCTATACTTCTTTTCTGATACCATTCGAGTTCTGAGGCTGTGCTCCCTGTGCCAGCTCTCGGGCAGCTCTGATACCTCCAGCATTGCCCTCTCTATCTCCTCGACTGTGTCATCGGAAAAGGTTATACCAAAATCCTCCGTATCTATCCCGGTCTCTTTCGTGACCAGTGGGATTAGACCCGAGTGCATGCACTGAACCACGGAACCTGACTGGCCTTCTGAGCAGGAAGGGAGTATGACAAAGGCACATTTCCTTACCAGCTCGTTGTATTCGGAGCCATTGACCGTTACCCATCCCATCGGGTGTATGTTTGGGGTCTCGTACAGCTCTTGGTGATAGCACGCGCAGAAATCTCCCTCCTTTTCATAGTCACTGCAAATGTAAAGGTGTAGGTCAGGATGCTTCGGGAATATTTCCAGAAGCAGGTCCAACCCCTTCTGCATCTGGCTACTGCTTGTAAAGAAGAGGAAATTCATACGGGCTGTAGAGAAATCCTTTGAGTCGAGCATGAATTCCGTTTCCTTAAACCCATAGTTATCAAATGGATAAACCGGAACATTAAAGCCCTCTCTCCACGAACTCATTATGAACTCGTTTCCAAAACCTACGATTGCATCTGATCTTTCAACATAAGGCATCGCTTCTGCGTAAACTCGCCTCAATCGTACCCGGTACCCCCGTCTCTCATAAAGAAGCTTGTGACGCCTTCTTAAGTTCTCGTTATGTACCTTATGATGCAACGTAGTTGCAAGATATATACTTAATATGTCCTTGTTAAGCGGGGTATCGGTTACTCTGTTACAAATAACGAGGTCGTAATCTCTCGAAGGCCTGAATTTCCTGTCCCTTATGTCCACTACATCAACGACTAGGCCCAATTCGCCCAGTATGGCTGCAATTTGCTTACATTGTTTCGAATGTTGGTGTCTGAGTAAAAAGGGGTCATCATCTTTAAGGAGGAAAGGCATGACGATGTAAATTAGAAGTGCGTGCTTGGTATAATTAGACTCATCAACGCCGTTAGCGTTAAGGATAACGGGATATCTTGTAGGTTTTATAGTGATTTTGAGTTTGTTGTACAGCCGAATGAGGAGATGTTTTACCACTTCGTGCACTTTTATATTCATTTTGGCAACAAATACTAATTGAAAAGGTCCGGTCACCGTTCGGATGGCTTTCGCGTTCTTTCAAGCTTGCTTAACAGACTGAAACCCCAGGAAAATAGCCCCAGTCTGAGCATAACTCGCCAGATGATGCGTTTCGTCATGGTGTATCTCTTCCCACCCCTTTCTATGTGATTGACGTTGAATATATTAGAGTCCGGGGCATTCGTGAGCAGGGCGGCTACATAAGAAAATATCGAGCTCGTGTCAATGATAAGGTAATCGCATTCTGCAAGAAGGTATAGATCTATCAGCGCCTCTATACCGTTTTCTAAGAGGTCCGGACAGCTTGGGTTTTGATGTATTGTTAATCCCGGTGCCGGATACCAGTGCTGCGTGGTTATCACGCGTTGGTATTTCTCATCAAATAATTTTTTTATCTGTATGTTGTCTGTGGCCAGGAAGATTTGTAGTTCCGGTTCTTGCTTAAGCAGCTTGTTAAGCCTCTTGAGTATGGACCAGAGCCCGGCCCGATGGTCGGTGTAACGGACGTGTACTCCGACTGTTTTCCTGGAGAGGAAATTGCTTTTGAAATTATCTACTCGCTCTCGAATTTGCGGATGAAGATTAAGGTCTTCCCGGAGCAGCTTCTTCAATATTTCCTTTCTGCTTTTTTGACTGAATTCTTTGAATTCTCCCCTAAAATGGTGTCTCAAATAATCCACTCTATCCACATAGGTCCACATAACTAAAACGTCTTCCTGATAATCCAACTTGCTTAAATCGATAGAGAATTTCTTCCAATTATCCCGGTTATAAAAATTTCCGTAACGGTCAGTCATATCCCAGGCAGACTCGCGCAAATGACCGCGCCATATTTCTGGGCTTACGGAGTCTGTTACCGGAATTTCATTTTTGAGGCTGACTAGTGGGGATTGAAAGAAATTATGAAAGACATTAGATCCGTCACTGGAATAAACGGGGTCGCTCCAGTCGATAATGAGTCTCCGGCCGGCAAGCCGCGCATACAGTATCCCCGTCAAAGCCGAGAGGATCCGGTTACCTAACCCCGCTATCCCTTTTACTATTAGATATTTATCTTCATTCATAACAGATTTATATTTCAGACTACAACTGTGGGAATAAGTTGTCTATACGGTTGATAAAATTGTTATGCTCAATTTGACGGGTGTTACGATCCGTTTGAACCTGGGTATGAGGCCGAGACCCGGGCAGAATTGCTGTATTAGCAGAAATGCCCTGGCGATGTAAATAGGCGGGGCAAGTTTGGTATATTCTGATTCGTCTATAGAGTTAACGATTATAATAGCGGGGCAGCTTCTCCTCCGGTTGTAAAATGATTTAAGTTTGCTGTATAAAACGATGATATAGTGATTTAGTATCTTATTCATTGTAGATGTAATATCGGCGGTATCAAAACTAATATTCGATGATACGACTCAGAGATGCAGCCGGTTTAGTATCCATCCGCCGGTATTTATTACTCTTAAACCCAATGAGTACCACCCTAGTTTTGCTGATAGCCGCAAAATCAGGCTCCTCATTTGTAGGCGCCGTTTTTTTGTTACATTGACGTCGAATATACGCGAGCTCGGGGACTTCGAGAGCAGTTTGGCCAGATAAGCAAATCTCGATCTCGAGTCGATAATGAGATAATCGCATTCCGCGAGCAGATACAAATCGACCAGCGCTTCGATACCGTTTTCCATACGGTCCGCGCAATCGCTGTTCTGATGTATATGTGATCCGGGAACCGCATACCAATGAGGCGCCGTAACTACATTCGGATGGCTCTTCTCCAGTTGTTCCTTGATTTCTTCATTGTCCGTCGCGAGGAAGATTTGGCAGGCAGGTCTGTGCTTTAAAACCGCTTCGAGTTTTTGAAGGATATTCGGGAGGTCGATTTTCATATCGGTGTAACGGATGTGGAGGCCGATCATCTCGGAATTAAAACGCTCACGTCTGAAATGATCGACCCGCTCGCGTATCTCGCTTCGGAGTATGAGGTTTTCCTTCAGGAGTCCTTTCAATATATCTTCGGTGCTCGAATAAGCAATTTGTTTATATTGTCCCTTCAAATGTCCTCTGAGATCGTCGACTCTCTCGAGATGCATCCACATGATCAGCAGGTCCTCGCTGTAGTCCGGTTTCGAGGGATCGGCCGATAATCTCAGTCGGCTGTCATCCGGACCGGTGATATTCCCGAGGATCCTCTGCATATCTTTAATGGACTTATGGAGATGTCCTTTCCATATTTCAGGCTTTACTGAATCCGTTTCAGGGAATTGATCGTTCGGATCGACGAGAGGGCACTCAAAGAACGTGTGGAAAGAGTTAACCCCGCCGTCGGAGTAAGTGGGATCGCTCCAATCGACGTACAATCTCCTCCCGCTCAGCTTCGCGTACAGGATGGAAGTTAGTAAAGACTCTATACGGTTTCCAAACCCTGCTTTACCTTTGACCAACAAATATTTATCTTTGCTCCTATTCGACATTTGAATACCGGCGCGTAAAAAAATATTCGTCAATCAGTATTGAAATCTTTTTTCGGTTTTGCGTATTTTAATACTCTCAGAAATCTGCTGAGAGAGTTCAAACCCCAGGAATAAAGCCCCAGTTTTAGCATGAGTCTCCAGGACCAGTGCCTGATCCTGGGAGTTAATTTCCCTCCTGCGGCCAGGTCGTATACATCCGAGTTTGGAGCCTTGGCAAGCAACATCGCTACGTAAGAAAAGGTGGAACTCGTATCTATGATCAAATAGTCACATTCTGCGAGCAGATATAGATCTACGAGAGATTCGATGCCGCTCTCTAACCGATCCGGGCAAGCTAAGTTGTTGTGTATCCGTGATCCCGGTTTCGGATACCAATGGGGTGTTGTAATTACGCCCGGGTAATTCTCTTCTAACATTTTTTTGATTTGTATATTATCAGTTGCCAGAAAGACCTGCAGTCCGGGCTCTAGCCTTAAAAGTGTGTTGAGTTTGTCGAGGATAGCCAGAAGACCGGCCCGGTGGTCAGTGTAGCGAATATGTACGCCGACGGTTTTCCTGCTGAATTCTTTTTGTCTGAATTCATTAACCTTGCTTTGAATCCGCGGGTGAAGTATAAGGTCTTCCCGGAGCAACCCGCTCAATATAGCTTCCTTACTCATTTCCGCGTATTCTTCGTATGTACCTTTAAAATGGCCTCTCAGCTGATCAACTTCACCGTGGTATGCCCACATGACCGCAATTTCTTCCCCATACTTCAATCTCGTAAGATCGATTGAAGTATTTTTCAGGAATTCCGTATTATTCTTGTAAGGTTTTCTCATGGAAGTCGCTGAATTGTAGAGATTGCCTTGCCAGATTGCGGGACTCACCGAACCTGTTGCCGGTATCTTGTCTGCAGGGTCATATAGCGTGCACAGAAATAGATCGTGAAAAACGTTGGTTCCGCTATTTGAATAAGCCGGATCGCTCCAGTCGATAATCAGCCTCCGGCCGGCCAGTCGCGCGTACAGGATTCCCGTCAGAGCTGCGAGAATCCGGTTACCTAACCCCGCTATCCCTTTTACTATTAGATATTTATCTTCATTCATAACAGATTTATATTTCAGACTACAACTGCGGGAATAACTTGTCTATACTGTTGATAAAATTGTTATTCTCACTTTTACGGGTGTAACGATCCGTAGGAACCTGAGCATGAGGCCGAAGTTCAGACACAATTGCGGCATCAGCCCCATAATATAGGGTTATCCATATATCGTTAGTCCTGCTTATTGCACGGCGTATATATGGTGACTCCGGCTCGAGTCCGATGCCCCGGGGAGGCCGGAATATCAATATGGATAAATCATTTGTCTGCGGTTAGTTACTTTGGCAAATCCACTTGTAGCTGTATGAAATATCGTACATGTTGTTGCTCTTGTCCCTAGCATGACCGCAAACGACATCGGCATCGAGCGCGAGCTTCCCGCCGTCGCTGGTTATAAAGAATTCATACTGAGGGCTGCACTGGCCGCTGCACCTCTTGTAAAGGTCCTGACCGTCTGACCCCTTACCTCTCGAAAAGCTTGAAAACCAGTCCTGCACCTGTGACATGGAATCAAACTGCTCATTATATTCAAACGGGTTCTTCTGTGTCTCTTCCAACAGCTTCTGACACTGATCATAACCTGAGTAATTGGTCAGGAACTTCTGAGGCACGGCTTTAAAAACGATAACGGGGTTAGGCCTCAGCTCACAGCCGGCGGGGCAGAGGTCCGTCGGTTTTACGGCGTGGGGCATGCCGGCATCCGCTTTCTGCAATATAGCGCCCGATTCATATCTGACGGAGCCCGGTTTATTGCCTTCGTTCGCGAAGAGGGAAGCCGTCCCCTGGGTCGATGCCTCAGCTATGTCCTTTTCGATATCCGAGCACTTATTTGACTCGTCGGCGAATACAAAACCCGCCTGTACAAGAATTGCGAACAGGATAACTGCCGATAAATAGGTGAACGTGACCTCTGGTTTACGTCTCATATATTCTCCTTATGTATATGGGTAAGGATTGCGCCTGTATTTATTAAGCGCTTATGCACCAATAATACCTGAAATAATATAGCCGATAGCGGATTTTTTACAGGCTTGCCGAATTGCCGGCCGGATAAAATGTAGCTAGCTGACCGGTGCTCTTTTTATTGCGTCCCTCAGTTTTGTTCTCAGAAACCTGAACGACCGAAGTATAAAGCTCTTTAAGTAAGCGTACGAGAGATTGGTAACGATGTCCCATCTCTTCTTCCGGTAGGCATAGCTTATAATTTCATTTGCAAACGAAAAATCGCTCCTGTTCCGGTATCTGCAGCTTCGTATGAGACTGCCGGTCAGCGGTTGTTGGAAGGTGGAGTACCGTTCCAGCACCCCGAGCATATCGAGCGTCATCATCGTGCGGATGCATTTCTCGCATTTGGAACAGTTAAGGGTACTGTCGTCGAACGCGCAGACCCTCAGCTTGTCGTGAGTCTCTTCCCAGCGGGCTATCGCCTCCGTCTTTTCCGTTCTCCTGAAGCCGGTACCGTGATGTATCACCTGAGTTGTTTCTGTCGAAAGGAGGTAGTCGATTCCCGGGTCGGAGCCCCAGGGCATGAGGCTTGTATAAGTGTGAGACGAGGGCACGTAGAACATGGTGGTCCGTTTTCCTGCGGCGTGCGCGGCGCCGATCAGCGCCGAGCCGTGGAACACCCCCCAGTTGATCCGCGTGCCGAATTGCTGGCAGTTCATTCTGCAGCTTATCAGCTTTATCCCGAGCCTGTCGCACATCCCTCTGTAGTCGTCTCTCAGAAGCGGGTAGGATTTCAGGTGGTCGAGCTTTATGTCGAAACCGTGTACGAATAGAAGGTGAGAGATACGCGCGGATTCCGGAAGCTCGTTTCGTGATAGATACGACTTTAAAGTGAAGAATGAATCCACGCCGCCTGAAAACGCCGAAACCACGAGGTCCCGGCCGCTTTCGGTGCTCGGGACAGTCAGGGATTCGCACTCTATGCGTACCGGTTTGAATCTCCATGGGAACCACATGCAGAAGGGCAATTGATATTCGTTAATCCCGATAAGTAAACGCGGGGAGACTTCTCCCCTGACCTCTATGTCCTCGCCGTGCTGCATGGCTAAAAGCACCATTGCGGAGAGGAAGGCGTCTGCCCTGTCCGTAACTAGGTCTTCGTAATCTTTGGGAAACGCGAGCCAGAGCCTTTCGGACATACCCGACAGAGGAGTCTTGAATTCGACCCTGGACGATACGATTACTTCCCCGGCGTCCGAATTTATTTCCGGCTTATGAATTATCATTACGGTGTTCCGTCTTCCCCTGAGGCGCCGTTTATCAGCCGCCTTCGCATGATGACCGATCTTCTCGCAAATGTTTTTTTAGCGTGCCTCATTAAGTAATCGGTTTTCTCTTCCGCCCGCTTATGATTCATCCTGTAGTGATATAATACATAAGGTATGCGGAGGATATCGTATTTTTCAGATATCTTTAAGGCAAGGTCGTAGTCCTCACCGTAGCTGCCTAGGTTCTCTTCATCGAACCCGCCCAGTTCCTCCAATACGCAGCGGTGCCATATCCTGGCGGCACCGAGGCCGTCTGTCCTGATAAGGTTGTTCCTGTCGTATTCCGGATGTCTGACCACTCCGTATTCTGCTAGCGCCTGGTCATCGGGCCCGATGCAGTCATAATACGAAACGCCGAGGGCAGATCCGGGGTTCGATTCCATGTATGAATAAAGTGTTCCCAGGGTCTTGGGCGTATAGAGGTCGTCCGAGTCAAGCTGACATATGTATTTGCCCCTCGCATGTCTTATACCCAGATTCAATGCCCCGGCCGTGTTGGTGGCCTTGATTTTAAGGAGCGTGATGTTCCCTTCATTGAGATATTTTTCGACTGCGCCGACGCTGCCGTCCGATGAGCCGTTATCGACAATTATGATTTCAAAGTCCTTCCACGCTCCGTTCAGCACACTCTCGATTGCCCCGCCTATGTACTCCGCCCGGTTATATAACGGGATGATCACGCTAACCTGCGGGCCGTTTGTGTCTCCATGATTGCACTCAACGGGAATGGAGCTATGAGTTAAAAATGCTCCCCGCCTCTTGAGGGAGCCGAAGCATGATTCGCGGTACTCTTTTTCCTCTTCATGATTGTACTGTAAATACGAATAATTTTGTGGATTATCGTTCGACGGAATATAACAATATAACGGTTTCACAGGGTCGTTCGACCGGGCCTCTGAGACATTATTTGTAACCTTGTACAGAAGCTCCTCGACGCGGGTTATCTCAAATCTTTCGAAAATCCTTAACCTCAGGTCGTAGTCGAAAGAATGTTTCAAGCCGCTGTCGTAATAACCAACCGCATCCAAGACCTCTCTCTTTATAGCGCGGACTGGTCCGATCTGTGACGCTTCGGAATAGTCGAAATTATCGGTTTTGACTTCTCTGACCACCTCCTTGTCGGGTCCCGTTTCTTCAATAAAATTCCCGTATACGTAGCCTATCGATTCGTGAGAAAGCAAATTTTTAATATAGGTGTCTACTAGACCTGGAAGGAGAATTACCGGCTGAGTAATAAAGAAAATAACATCACCTTCGGAGAGAGATATTCCCCGGTTGAGGATCCGGGCAACGCCCTCCGATTTGAAGTCTGATTTTAAAAACATCACCGAGGCACAATCTCGCGCTGCGGATTCTCTTGTAAAGCTATAGACAGCACTGTCCACGAGGCAAATTATCTGGGCCTCCTCTCCACATTGAGCGATAATGCTGTTCAGGGTTTCATTCAATCTGCCGGACGCGTTTAGGACCGGTATTATGAAAGTCGCTTTCCTCATTATCAGTACATAGCCCCGGTATGTTTACCTAAATCTAATGATCCGAAGATAGGAATTCCGACAAGCTATTCTTTAGCGTCTCGGACAATCCTCTCAAATCATTGAATCTACCATACTCGCTTTTCTCATCCCAGTCCCCAACTTCCTTATTAGCTCCATCGACTCGGAATGTTTCATCGGCCGGTACGCGGTAGCTAATGATCCCACGCGCCAGGACCAGCTTCAATGCCTTGCTCCTCATCGATTCGTATCTCGCGCGGTCCTTAAAATTATAAGGAGACCTCAGCTGCGGGAATATTGAGTATGTCTCGATTATGAATCCGTCATTGCTCAGCCTGCCCGTCAAGGTAAGCGGTTCCCCATTCCTGATATCGATGAACTTTACGCTGTCCGTAGGGAGGGTAAGACAAAATTTTTCGAATTG
>JAHKKQ010000219.1 GCA_020027805.1 Candidatus Dadabacteria bacterium | reverse complement strand
CGATGCCTATGAGCGTCGCGCTCTTTTCCTTCGTGCCGTAGTTGAGGATGGCCTGCCCCGTAAGGTGGGGGGCTATGCCGATGAACCTGTCGTCATTTTCGTATTTATCCAGGTAATGCTTGTAGCCGATTATCTTGTCCTTCAGGTCCTTCGGCTTCGAGCCCAGCACCTGGGCGACGATATCTTCGCCGTAGACCGCTTTGAGTATCCTGTCGGGGTCGTCCGTTTCCTCTATCTTGAGGGTTATATGGGCGTTTATATCCACTGCCTGCTTTATGAAGTAGATCTGGAACCCGTTCATTACGGAGCTCATGGCAATGAACGCCGCGACGCCTATCGCAACACCCAAGGTCGAGACCAGCGCCTGCCTCTTTCTCTCCGTCAGGAGCTTGAACGCGATGAACAGAATGGATCTCAACGGGTCAGGGTCTCCCCGGTTTCGCCGGTCCCTTCCTTGATTTCGATAAAGCTGTCTTCCTCTATCCCGGGCTCCACAGGGACCCTGATTTTCTTGCCGTCCTTTACTACCTCGATGAATCCGTCTTTGTAGGCCTCTTTCGATATGAAGAGCCCTTCCCTGTCTGTGATTACGATATTGGCCTCCACGGTGATCCCTACGGGTATGTCCGGCGGATAATCGGTATCGGCCTTGACCTTCACGGTCCGGGACACCCTGTCCGACTCCCTCTCTATGACCCTGATCCTGCCCTCGAACACCTTGCCGGGATAGGCGTCCGTGGTAAGGAGCACCTTCTCGCCGGGCTTGATGAGCGGGATGAATTCCTCGTCCACCGACAGCACGGTCTCGAGCGTTCCAGGGTTGCCTATCGAGAAGAGTATGTCGTCCTTGAGCACGCTGTTGACGTAGTCCCCTTCCTCGGCGAACTTTCTCAGCACCTCTCCGTCCACGGGGGACTTGATCTCGTGCTTCTCCATTTCGCGCACGACCGCCTGCTCGGACGCCGTAAGGGAGTCAAGCTCGGAGCGGAGCGATGCGAGCTGGTCGTTCAGGCTTTCGATAGACTTTGCGTAGGTCTTCTCCGTCACCTCGAGACCCTGCTTCGCCTTGTCGAAGTCTTCCTTCGATACAATTCCTTTTTGAAACAGAGACTCCCTCCGCTCGAAGTTCCTTTTCTCTATCTCGGCATTCATCTTCCATATCGCTATCTCGTCCTTAAGCGCCGTCAGGAACGGGGAGTCCGCTTTCATCCTGTTTTCTACGAGCTCCCGTTTGGCGGATATCTCCCGGAGCTGTTCCCGCAATTTATCGTTCTTTATCGTGGCGATCACTTCACCCTTTTTGACCCTGTCCCCTTCTTTCACTTTAATTGTCTGGATGTATCCGGAGACCTCGGGTTTTATCTGGACCTTGTTTACGCTGTCCACGTATCCGGATGCGTAGACGGACTTGACGTACCTCTTTTTCTCGACCTTTGCGGTCTCGCTCGTTCCGTCGCCCTTCGGAAAGAAGAACAGGTACGCGAGCAGGGCTGCGGCTGCGATTAAAGCCAGGATAAAAATGTACCTTCTGTTCATTTAGTCACCCGGGTATCTGGTATTCGTCTGAGCATCGAAAGGTCCATATGTAGGGACGAAAATAAACCGCCCGCCGGATTCGCAGCCGGCTCGGTATTATTCATGTAAAATCAACTCCGTCGTTAATGTCATAATATCTTACAGCGGACATTGATAATTATAGCTGTAATTTTAGATATATTCGCTATTGTACCCAAAACATTCAAAAGTTCTTATACGGCACAATTATTGCACCTCTAATAATATCAAATAAACTTCAGGAGGGCAGGCATTATGGCGATAAAAAGATGGGAACCGACAAAAAGTATGGAGAAGTTCTTCGAGGAAATGTTCGAGGAAAATTTGCCGTCGAGGTTTTTGAGGAGATTCCCGAGGTTTAAGTGGATGGCTGAGGTCGAGACGGTATCGCCGGCTGTCGATATGTTCGACAAGGCGGACGAAATAGTCGTCAAGGCGGAGGTGCCGGGGATTGACAAGAAGAACATCAAGATCTCGGTATCCGACAACGTGCTGACGATCAAGGGGGAAATGAAAAAGGAAGAAGAGGTCAAGGAAGAGGACTATTACTATTCTGAAAGGTCCTACGGCAGCTTTTCCAGGTCCCTGACACTCCCCGCAAAGGTCGCAGAGGGCAAGATATCGGCTGAATTCAAGGACGGCATACTCGAAGTCCACCTTCCTAAAGTAGCCGAATCGAAGCCTAAAGAGATCAAGGTCGATATAAAGTAAAAGCCGTGAATGAATGCGGGAGCCGCACTGGCGAGGTCCCCGCCCGGTCAGAGTGTCTGAGGAGGCCGCAATTGAAAATAAATAAAATCGTCTGGGGAGCTGACGGGATGGGAGATTCCGCGGAGGCTCTTAAAATCGCGGAAGCGCTGTCCCTTAAATTTAAATCCCGCATAGTCGGCATTTCCGTTATCCCCGATTACTACAACGTGGTAAACCTCTTCCCTCCCGCCGAGAAAACGAAGTTCCGCGACTGGGTCGATCTCAACCTGATTACCGCGAGGAAGGACGCGATGGAAAAGGCCGGGCGCGGCCTCTCTAAAAAAGGGACGAAATTCGAATACGAAATAATGAGGGGCATACCCGCGAAGGCGATAACGAATTTCGCCGTCAAGCACGGCGCCGACCTCCTTGCCCTTGGAAGGGGAAGGTCCGTGGAGAAGACGATACTCGGGGGCACGGCCCTCAAGGTGCTCCGGTCTTCGAGGATCCCGGTGCTGACGGCCGGGGGGGACAAGATCAAGGGGGGATTTAAAAGAATCGTTGTCCCGGTCGACCTCTCGCACGGACTCGGAAAGAGCTTCGATTACGCGGTCGAACTCTCAGCCGCGTTCGGCTCGACCGTGCACGTGTTAAACGTCGTGGAGACGGGGTACCAGAAATACCCGCCCGAGCTCGCCGAGCAGCTCCGGGGTTTCGCCCTGAGGGAGCTCAGGGAGACCGTGGGCGCGACGAGACTCACGGAGGATCTCGTCATCAACACCGTTATCGCCCCCAACGGGTGGCGGGGGATCGTCGACTTTGCATTCGAGAAAAAAGCTGATTTAATAGTTATAATGACTTACGGGGGCGGCA
>JAHKKQ010000065.1 GCA_020027805.1 Candidatus Dadabacteria bacterium | reverse complement strand
AAGCGTGAGTACGCCGTCCTCGACCAGTTTTAACGAAAGCGGAAGCGCCGTCTCGAGTCCCACTATGCCGAAGGGGGCCAGATCGAACTCCACCATTTTTTCATCCTCGCTGTGAGGGGCGTGGTCCGTAGCTATCACATCTATCGTGCCGTCCCTGAGCCCTTCCCTGACCGCATCCATGTCGGTTTCGCTTCTCAAGGGCGGCTTCATTTTCGCGTTCGTATCGTACTCCGCGACGGTCTTGTCGGTAAGGGTGAAATGATGGGGCGCCGCCTCGGCGGTCACCCTCACCCCCCTCTCCTTGGCGGCCCTGATGAGCCTCACAGACCCCTCGGTCGATACGTGGCAGATGTGGAGATGGGTCCCCGTGAGCTCGGCGAGTGTTATATCGCGGGAAACCATCACGTCCTCCGATGCTGACGGGATGCCGCTTAACCCGAGGAGCGTCGACGTATCGCCTTCGTTCATCACTCCGTTACCCGAGAGGTTAAGGTCCTCGCAGTGCGATATCACGGGAATCCCGAAGGCCTTTACATATTCCATCGCATGGCGCATGACCTTGGAATTCATCACGGGCATGCCGTCGTCCGTTACCCCCACGCAGCCGGCCTCATACATCTCGCCGATCTGGGCGAGGGTCTCTCCGTTCTCTCCCTTGGTTATGGCGCCGAGCGGGTATACGTTCACCACGCCCTCCGTCCGCGCCTTGAGCATTATATATTCGGTTACGGACGCGTTGTCGTTTATGGGGTTTGTATTGGGCATGCAGACGATGGAGGTGAAGCCGCCCGCCGCCGCTGATTCGCACCCTGTGCGTATGGTCTCTTTATGCTCATATCCCGGCTCTCTCAGATGGACGTGCAGATCGACGAGTCCGGGAGCGACTATCTTGCCGCCGGCGTCGATTACCTTTATTGCGGAATCCTTTTCGAGCTTTTTTATATCCTCCGGGTACGACTTGATAGTCCCTTTTTCTATGAGAATATTTCCGACCTTATCGAGGTTCCTTGAAGGGTCTATTATCCTGCCCCCCTTTACCAAGATGCTCATCCGCTGCTCCTCGCGGAGGCGACCAGATAAAACATCGCCATCCTCACGGCTATACCGTTTGACACCTGCTCGAGAATTACCGAGCCGGGCCCGTCCGCTATATCGGAAGACAATTCGACGCCCCTGTTGATCGGTCCCGGGTGCATCACGGTCACGTCCCCGGCAGCGGATCTTAACTTGTCCCTGGTGAGCCCGTAAAACCTCGAGTATTCCCTGAGCGAGGGAAAGTACTCGGAGTCCTGCCTTTCCTTCTGGATCCGGAGCATGATCACGACGTCCGCGCCTTCTACCGCCTTCTCCAGGCTGAAGTAAGATTTCACGCCGAAATTCTCTATATATTTCGGCACGAGCGTCGGAGGCCCGACCACCCTTACCTCGGCTCCGAGCTTCATAAAGCCCCAGATACTCGACCTCGCCACACGGCTGTGGAGTATATCGCCTACTATCACTACCCTGAGCCCTTCTATCTTTCCCTTGAGCTGCCTTATCGTGAACAGGTCGAGCAGACCCTGGCTCGGATGCTCGTGAGAGCCGTCCCCGGCGTTTATTATCGATGAGTCGAGCTTTTTCGCCAGAAGCCACGGCGCGCCCGACATCGGGTGCCTTATTACAATCATGCTCGCGCCCATGGCTTCGAGGTTCCTGGCCGTATCGAGGAGACTCTCGCCCTTGACGACGCTGCTCTGGGATGTGGTGAAGTTCAATACGTCCGCGCTCAGCCTCTTTTCGGCTATCTCGAAAGAGGACCTCGTCCGCGTGCTCGGCTCGAAAAAGAGGTTGCACACGGTGACGCCCCTCAATGCGGGGACCTTCTTCACGTCCCTCTCGGAGACCTCTTTCATGGACTCCGCCGTATCGAGGATGAGTGTAATTTCCTCGGCAGTCAATTCCTGAAGCCCCAGTATGTGTTTTCGCTCGAAAGCCATGTTTTACCCTGTGACTAAATTCACTTCGTCCGTGCCGTCGGCTTCCCTTAACCGGACCCTGACCTCTTCCGAGCTGAGCGTATCGAGCTTGCTCCCCACGTAGTCGGGCTGTATCGGGAGCTCTCGGAGCCCCCTGTCTATGAGCGCCACGAGTTGGATGGAGGAGGGCCTGCCGTAATCCATGATCTCGTCTATGGCCGCCCTTATCGTGCGCCCCGTGTATATGACGTCGTCGACGAGTATTACCTTCTTGTCTTCCACCGGGAACGGTATCTCTGTTTTTTTAACCTTCGGCCATTCGGCCTTGTGCCTGAGGTCGTCTCTGTAGAGGGTTATATCGAGGGTCCCGAGCGGAGGCTTTATACCCTCGATCCTCTCGATCTCCCCGGCGATTCTCCCGGCGATGTATACGCCCCTGGTCCTGATGCCGATAATAGCCAGGTCCCGCGCACCGTTATTCCTTTCGAGTATCTGGTTGACTATCCTCGAGATGGTCCTGTTGACCGCGTCAGAATCCATTACAGTTTTAGTCGGCATATGGGCCCTCTTTCAATATACGCTCTTAAGCACGCCTTCGCATTCGTACTCGAACTCGAAATCCTTCGTATACCTGTCGAAGAAGCTCGCCTGGTCCTCGTACCTGATACGTATGACTATCATATCGCCTTCAGGCGTGATACTGAATTCACTGTTCTCTTTGGGGATCCCTATGTTCCGCAGCATCTCGGATATGCCGGACTGCACATAGCCGCGGCCGTACTTGTGATAAACATCGGCGTTTTCCTGACATATGCCCCTTATTCCGAATATACCGCGATAATAGAGAGGCACCACTTTGAACCCGACATAGAAAATCAGGGCCAGCAGCAAAATCCAGAAAACGGAAGATATGCTCTTCATCTTGCCCTACCTCCGTCAACCCCATCATAAATCCAAATAGCGAATTAATCTATACCCGAAAGAATTCTGTCCCATCTCACCTTGTTCGCAATGTCAGGGCTCTCGAAGTCCCACGACCAGTGTATCAGGAACGCCTTCCCGGCGATATTGCCGAACGGCACGAAACCCCAGAACCTCGAGTCCTGGCTGTTGTCCCTGTTATCGCCCATTACGAATACGTGCCCTTCGGGGACCACGCTTACCGGAATGAAACTCCCCTTGTTGGTTGAGTCCCTGCCTTTTCTGTAAATCACCGTGTGCTCGTCGCCGAAAAGGTCTTCCTTGTACTCGTCGAACTGCTCCCCGTTCCTCTCGTCCATATAAGTACCCGTAAAATCGATGGGCACCTTCTGTCCGTTCATTACGAGCTGCCTGCCGTCGAGCTCTATCCTGTCCCCGGGTATGCCCACGACCCGCTTGATGTAATAAATATTATTCTTCGAGGGGTCGTGCTCGGTGTTGGGGTAAGTGAAGACTATTACGTCTCCCCTCTTGATCTGCTCGATCGGGAAGACGATCTTGTCGGTAAAGGGGATCTTGGTGCCGTAAATGAATTTGCTTACGAGCAGGTGGTCCCCGACGAGGAGAGTGGGTATCATCGACCCCGACGGGATCTTGAAGGGCTGGAACACGAACGTCCTGATGAGGAGCGCAAGTGCCACCGCAAAAACGAGCGCCTCGACGTTTTGTCTCAGCTTCGATTTCGCAAACCTGGACAGGTAGTCTCTCGAAGCCCCTTCCAGGTCACTCGTCCTCCTGATTATTTCTTCCGTATTACCCCCGGCCAGAGCCATCTCCGTCCCCGCTATCTTTTTATTTACTACGGCAGCGGATTCCGGGTTGATCTTCGCGCTATTCTTGCTTAATAGGACCTGTGTCTGGGAGATTAACTGCTTGGCTCTGTTCCTGGCTTTTGCCTCTTTAGACCATAAACCTAACATAATTGAGGTTTGAGTATATATGGTGAATCGGCCCGTTTCAATATTTTCAATCGGGGGGTATAAACGGGTACGTAGCCGGGACAAGGTCATGATGCTAGACCCGTTCCCATTCAAGCATCCTTTCGACCGACCTGACTCCGTCCACCTGTTTTATGGACTTCATGACGTTCTCGAGCTGCTCGAGGTCGCTGACCACAACGTCGAAGGTCCCGATCGCCGTATCCACGTCGGTCGAGTGTATTTCGGCCTTCGATATGTTTATGTCGGACGATGAGAAAGAGCTCGTGATATTCGAGAGCATGCCCGGCCGGTCAGCGCACAAAACCACTATTCTCGCCGGCCTCTGCGGTTTGAAATTACTGTCCCACTCGACGTCTATGCGTCTCGCATCGTCGATGTCGAGAAGACGCGGGCAGTCGTTCTTGTGTATAGTGATACCCTTGCCTCTCGTTATGTAGCCCGTGATCTGCTCTCCGGGAAGCGGGGAGCAGCAGTTGGCGAACCTGATCATGACGTCGTTATAACCGCTTATGAGCACGCCGCCTTCGCTCGAGCCCGTAATAGTCTGTATGATTTTCTCGATCCTGGATTCTTTCTCAGGCCCCGGACGCATCTTGTCCGTCGGGAGCACTCGTTTAAGGAGGTCGGTCGCCGAAGTCTTGCCGAACCCGACCGCGAGATAGAGCTCTTTTTCGTCCTTGAATTTCAGTTCAGAGAGAGCGCTATCGAGCTCTCCACCCTTAAGCATCGCCTGGAAGTCGAGCCCGTGCTGCTTGAATTTCCGCTCGCAAATAGATTTCCCTACGATCTCGGATTGAGTCCTTTCCTCATTCCTCAACCACGAGCGTATCTTCGTCTTAGCGCGCGAGGTGACGACGAACTTGAGCCAGTCCCGGTTGGGGTGCTTGTCGCCCGAGGTGACTATCTCCACGGTATCGCCCGTCCTCAGCTGGTGGCTTAGCGGGACGAGCTTGCCGTTGACGTTCGCCCTCGTGCACTTGTTGCCGACCTCGGTATGCACGGCGTAGGCGAAATCGACCGGCGTCGCACCGCTCGGGAGCTCCACGAGGTCTCCCTGGGGCGTGAAGACGTACACAACGTCTGAAATAAGCTCGCCCTTTATCGCTTCCATGTACTCGGTCGGGTCTTTAATATCCTTCCATTCGAGGAGCTGCCTCAGTGTGGAGTAGATCTCGTATGTACCGTGACTATCGAGTTTGCCTTCTTTGTATTTCCAATGTGAAGCGACACCGTACTCGGCCACTTCGTGCATCGCGCGGGCCCTTATCTGGATCTCCATCCTTTCGCCGAAAGGCCCGATCACCGTCGTGTGCAGGGACTGGTAACCGTTCCCCTTGGGAAGCGCGATGTAATCCTTGAAGCGTCCCGGCACGGGCTTCCATGCCGAATGCACCGCGCCCAGGGCTTCATAACATTCCCTGAGGGAGTTCGTGATGATCCTGAACGCTATGACGTCGTACACACTCTCGAACTCCAGATTCTGGGACTGCATCTTTCTATAAATCCCGTAAACGTGCTTAAACCTTCCCGTAACCTCGGCGTTTATATCGAACTCTTCAAGCTTGCCGTTGATTATATTCTTTATCTCGTCGACGTGGGCCCCCCATTCCTTCTTCCTCTCCTCGATCAGGTTCGCGAGTCTATCGTATTCCTCGGGATTGAGGAACCGGAACGACAGGTCCTCGAGCTCGTTCGCCACCCAGTTTATACCGAGCCTCTGGGCAAGCGGGGCGTATATATCGAACGTCTCCTTGGCGATGCTCTTCCGCCTGGACTCGGGCAGGTGCTCGAGGGTGCGCATGTTATGGAGCCTGTCGGCGAGCTTTATAAGGACCACCCTGATGTCCTTTGCCGTCGCCAGTATGAGCTTTCTGAAGCCCTCCGCCTGCCGCTCGATCTTCGTCGTATAGGGGAGCTGGCTTATTTTGGTGACCCCCTCCACGAGGAACGCGATCTCGCTTCCGAAAAGGGTGTCGATCTCCTCCGTCGTGGCGAGGGTATCCTCGACGGTATCGTGAAGGAGCCCCGTGACGATCGAAGACATATCGAGCTTCATTTCGGCCAGTATTCCGCATACCTCAAGCGGGTGGCTCAGATAAGGCTCCCCCGAGCTCCGGGTCTGTCCGGCATGGACCTTCGCCGAATAGACGTAAGCCTTCTTCAGAAGCTCGACGTCCGTGTCGGTCAGATATAAGTAGGAGTTAACACGGTCCGTTATGTCGTTAAGCCTGATCATTGTATTATTTGGAGGAATATCCTTTTTTTATAATCCCGATCGACTTTTCCTTCCTGCACCTGGCCGAGATTATTACCGATAGAAGGGATTCAAGGGCCCGGTCGAGCTCGTCGTTAATAATTATATAATCATAGTTATCTATGTCTTCTATCTCCTTCCCGGCTTCGGAGAGACGCTTTTCGATCTCACCCCTGTTTTCACTCCCCCTCTCTAAAAGCCTGGCCCTCAAAAGCTCAAACGACGAAGGCAGGACAAAGCAATAAACCCCACTGCTGAACCTTTGCCTTATCTGTCTCGCCCCCTGGACATCTATGTCCAGCAGCAGGTCGACTCCCGATTTTGCCGCGCTTTCCAGCTCGGCCAACGGCGTCCCGTACATGTGTCCGTGTACATTTGCATATTCGGCGAATTTACCCTCGTCGATCATCTTTTTGAACTCGTTTTGGGTTACAAAAATATAATCTTTTCCGTTCACTTCGCCGGCTCTCGGATTACGTGTCGTACAGGAAACCGAAAACCTGAGATTATTCAGATCCTGGAGCACCCTTTCCACAAGCGTGGTCTTCCCGCCCCCTGATGGACCCGATACTATGAAGATATTCCCTTCTCGCATGATTTTAAGTCCCGTTTATTTGATAACTCCTTAGCTTATATACAATTTTAGGGCAATAAACGATAAATATCAATTAATTATGGCGGGTTGGTATCTAATCTTTAATCTTTTTACTAAGTTCCTCGGCTACCTTCTTTACATCCTGGGATTTTTCCTTGCCGAGTATCAATATGCCGTTCTCAGAGTCAACCACCACAAGATCCTTTACCCCCACGAGCGCTATCACCCTTTTGTCGCCGAAGACGAGACACCCGGATGAATCGACCGAAACCCCGCTCCCGCGAAAGATATTCTCATCCCCGCCCGTACGCAGAAACTCGTCGAGCGTCTTCCAGCTCCCTACATCGCTCCAGGGATAGCTCACCGGTATGACGACGGTATTATCGGAATGCTCGAGTATCAGCTTGTCTATCGAGCCCGGCTCGATCGCTTTATAAAAGGAAGAAACCGCCTTTTCTTCAGATGCCTTTCCGATGCTCTCGGATATCTTACCGAAGTGCCTGTACCAGCCCGGAATAATCCTGGAGAAATCGGAAATGATCGACGAGGCCTTCCATACGAACACCCCGGTGTTCCAGTAATACCCGCCTTCTTTAAGGAAACCGAGCGCGGTATTCAAATCGGGCTTTTCAGTAAACCTCTCCACCACCAGCGCGCTGTAGGCGCCGGAGGAGGACACGACTTTCCGGGTCGATTTTATGTATCCGTAACCGGTTTCGGGCGCGGTCGGGGTTACGCCGAGCGTAATGAGCGGGTATTGGCCGTTCTCGAGCACTACGCCAGAGGTTTCGCAAGCGAAACGCAGCACGCTCCTGAACCCCTCGTCATCCCCTACCGCATGGTCCGCAGGCAGGACGACTATAACCGGGTCCCTGGCGGAACCCGTCATTCTGAGCGTGCCGTAGGCGATGCACGGGGCAGTGTTCTTCCCCTCGGGCTCGAGTATGAGGTTCTCCTCCGGGAGTTCCGGAATATGCTTCAGGGTCTCTTCGGCATATCGGGCAACGGTGACCACGAACACTTTCTGTATCGGGAGGAGCGGCAGGACCCTGTCCACGGTCTGCCTTATCAGGGATTTCTCGCCGGTGAGGCACAAGAACTGCTTGGGCTTATTCCGGCTGCTCAGGGGCCAGAACCTCCTCCCCTCTCCGCCCGCCATTACAAGAGCGTACATTTCCATAGAGTAATAGTAATTGGAGTTAAGGCATTTCTCAATTTCTACGGAGGAATAGGGAGCTCGCAAAGTGAATAAGTGAAGGAGGAGCGGCCATAGTTATCCGAGGAGTTATCAGAACAATGCGCCCAGGTCCTCGGTCCGGACACTGCTCAGGCTCTCTCTCACCATATGGGCGCTTGAAAGCTCGTCAGCCGAATATGAGTTTGTTACGGCCAGACATTTCATACCAGCGGCGAGGGCGGCTTTGATACCGGAAACGGAATCCTCTACTACGAGGCATTCATCCGCCGATATGTTCTCCGAAGCGGAAGACGACTCGTTCAATCTTCTTAAAACCTCCAGGTATACATCGGGGGCGGGCTTGCAGTTCTCTATATCCTCGGCGCCGACAATTATCTCGAAAAGTCCCCTGATGCCGGCGAACTCGAGTATATCCGTAATCTCGCCCTTCATCGCTCCCGAGCCTATAGCGATGCGGTATTTCCCGGCAATTTTTTCGATAAAGCTCCTGACCCCCGGCAGGATCTCGATATTACCCCTTATCAAGTTATCGTAATGGCCGGATTTCCTCTGAATCAACTCTTCAATCAAAGAATCTTCGTGCTCATAACCCCTGTCTCCGAGAAACCTCCTGAAGAACGTCTTATCGTCGTAGGCAAGGTACCTGGCGTAATAATCCTCTTCAGTAAGACGGATACCGAGGCCGTCCAGGGTCCTCTGGAAGGCGCCCAGATGTATCGGCTCCGTATCGGCTATAACCCCGTCGAAATCAAAGATCACCGCTTTTAACATGATTAAGCCCCTATTTCGAAGAATAAAGATACACCAGACATAGGAGTTAATAAATCAAAACAACACAATAAAGAGCCGCATTGCCATCCCGCGAAGAATTTTCTGAGAAAACTCAAGAGCATGAGATTTACTACTGAGGATATCGATCATTTCAGGGCGTGAAATCGCCGTAATGGAAGATAACGAGAATAGCCTTGAGAGTATGAAGCAAGCCGGTGGGAAAAAAGGCGCTATGCTATATTGAGCAGTGGATTGAAACCGGAGGCCCGCTTCGTGAACAAGGAAGCAAAACAGGTAAACGCCCGGAATTAATTGGTCTCGTAGCAACAACAATCAGCAGGCGCTGGATCGTGGAAATCCAATTCTTCTTTAAACAAATTCATTATTGCATCTCCTTCTCCGAATAAGCCCGCGCGGACGAATACGCGGACACACAGTACGGCACGAGAAAAGTGAGGAGGGCTTTAAAAATAAGAAGGGTCGTAAATTTGTGAGCTAAGATTGTATCGTGATGATTAATGATAATAAGTATCGGAGCCACTATTATAGCCACTCTGAATGCTCTTGCCCTGGTTTCGGGTCTAAAGAAATTACTGAAAAAAACACGCAATTTTTCCTCCATGAGCCTTCACCTCATGCTGATATAACAGCCAGGGGATAATCATCAATTAGGATAAATCAGCTTTTATAGTAAGCAAAATCGCGTGTACTGAACCATATGAGCTTTAAAATTCTAATTCGACTTTAAAGGTATCGGCAAACCTGGTCAGAACATTAAATACCCCTATGACCATGGTAAGCTCTGCAATTTGTGAATCGTCGAAGTAATTTCGCAGCTGCCCGATCGATTCGTCACTCGCGGAAACGTCTTTCGTGACTTCTTCAGAAACGGCATGAAACCTTGAAGCAACGCTGGGCTGTTAGCCATGGCTTTCACGACATTAGGCACCAAGCCGAGTTTGCCCTCGACTTGTTCGTATAAGGCTCTTATCTCGGGTGACGCATTCTCCTTTTGTACATATGGAATTTTTGCCATGAAAATCTCCTTTGTAATTATGTGGTTTTGAATAAGAAGCAAAAAGATTGAGAAGGTTTCATAATTTGTTTCTTTAATTGTGGAGGATTAGTTTAGTGACTGATTTTAATTAAAACTTGAATTAGTTGTATAAAATGCAGCTAATTCGGTCTAATACCCACATAACCCCGGAATTCCGGATTGTTGGAACTTTATTGAAAAGCATGCATCTATCTTGGTACAACTTGCGATTCAGAATGATCTGCAACATCGAAGTCTTTTGCAACCGATACTATGAAATGTTTGCGGAAATGTTTGCGACACTTTCTTTCTGCAGGCGCAAAAGAGGCAGACAATGGCTTTATGTAAAGATG
>JAHKKQ010000218.1 GCA_020027805.1 Candidatus Dadabacteria bacterium | reverse complement strand
CGACGCAGTCATGAAGATACAGAAAAAGATCGATCTCGAAGGGGCTCCGATATTATGAGTTTCGATTTCGATTACCTTATAGAAGCCATAAATTCCGCATACCCCGGGGCAGTAAAAGAAAGGATCGAATACAGAGGGGAAACGACCCTCTTCATAGATAAAGACAGGATTTCCAACGTCTGCGGACGCCTTAAAGCATCGTTCGGGTTCACGTTCCTGGCCGACCTTACGGCCGTGGACTATCTCGAAATCAGGACGCCCCGCTACGAGGTCGTCTATCACGTCCACAGGTTCGGACCTGAAATCGATGAGAACGTCAGGTTAAGGCTGAAAGCCGAGGTCCATGGGGACAATCCCAAAATAGATTCCGTAACACATATCTGGAGCGGAGCCGACTGGCTCGAAAGAGAGGTTTACGATATGTTCGGCATCGTGTTCACCGGCCACCCCGATCTCAGGCGGATTCTCATGCCCGAGGACTACGAGCCCTTCCCCCTCAGGAAGGACTTCGACGTCAGGGACCGCGAGGCCTCCAAGCGTTCGTTCGAAAGGGCGCTCAGGGAGGGGGGCGACTAACTAGTGGAAAGAGTGGAATTCATCAGTCAGGAAGCGAATTTTAACGCAGATACCGGCATAAGAACCGAGACCATGATGCTGAACATGGGGCCACAGCATCCGGCTACTCACGGGGTCCTGCGCGTAGTCCTGTATCTCGACGGCGAGACCGTGGTGAAAGCGGTCCCTTATATCGGCTACCTCCACAGGGGTATCGAAAAGCTCTGCGAGCATATTACTTACCAGCAGTGCCTGCCGTACACGGACAGGATGGATTATCTGGCCTCCATCTGCAATAACATAGGTTATATACTGACAGTCGAAAAATTGCTCGGCATACAGGACGCGATCCCCGAGAGGGCGAAGACCGCCGAGGTAATACTCTTCGAGCTCGGCAGGATCGAGTCGCACCTCGTCGGAATCGGGACAAACGCGCTCGACCTGGGCGCCATGAGCGCATTCCTCTACTGCTTTAAGGAAAGGGAGCGGATATACGATATACTCGAGACCGTATGCGGAGCGAGACTCACGACTTCCTATCCGAGGGTCGGCGGACTGCCGCTCGACCTCCCCGACGATTTCGAAGAGAAGGTCAGGAATTTCCTCAAGGTATTTCCGGCCACGCTTGCCGAAGTGGACAGTCTCCTCACCAGGAACCGGATATGGATCGACAGGACGAAAGGCGTCGCTACAATCAGCGCGGAGGACGCGATAGACCTCGGGCTCACAGGCCCTGCCCTCAGGGGGAGCGGCGTACCCTACGATGTGAGGAAGGCCATGCCTTATCTCGGATATGAGAACTATGATTTCGAGGTCCCGGTCGCCAATGAAGGAGACGCGTACTCGAGGTTCCTCTGCAGGATGGAAGAGATGCGCCAGAGCCTCAGGATCATCGAGCAGGGGATAAACAACCTGCCCGACGGCCCTTACGCTGCAGACTTGCCGGACGTGGTCCTCCCCGAAAAGGAGCTCACATACACGAGAATGGAGTCCCTTATAAGGCACTTCGTCCTCGTATACGAAGGGTTCAAGCCCCCGGCGGGCGAGGTCCAGCACGCTGTAGAGAACCCGAAGGGCGAGCTCTCCTATTATCTCGTGAGCGACGGCACCGGAAAACCCTACAGGATGCGCGTGAGGGGGCCGTCCTTCGTCAATATGCAGGCCCTTCCGAACATGGTCAAAGGCAGACTCCTGGCCGACGTCATCGCCGCCATCGGCAGCCTCGACATCGTGCTCGGCGAGATAGACAGGTAGCTATAACCGTATCATCCCACCTCTCCGGTCTCACCGGAAAAAAACAATTGAGCGCTCACCTAAACCGGATGAGTGCCCTGTTATCTAATTTCAGGATATTATGGGTCGAGATATCAGAGAGACGACCAGCATTTGGTCGCGAGCGGATTGAAGTCGCCGTTGTGTACGTGGACGCAGAGGCTCTGTCCCAGGTCCGTCTGCGCGAGGAGTATGACCTTGTCCGCCACCGCCTGCGCGTTTGCCTGGTTCACGCCGTCGGCGTAAACCCATAAATCGAGCGGCGACTGCCATGACGCCTGAATGACGTCCGGGAGCGACTTTACTTGCACGGCGAAATTTTGCTGTGCCATAGTGGGGCTGAAACCCTGGTCCTGGGAATAAGCTAGTGCGCTAATCAAAACAACCACCGCCGCAATCGAACATGAAGTCAGTAATCCTCTCATGGACAAATCCTCCATTCCGGTTTCTTATTGCCCGGCGGCTGACGTCGGAGGTTTTATTATCTCGACACCGCTCGGCGCCTTGAAATCAAACAAAGAATCCGAAACCCCTTTATCGACTTCTACGTTCTTCAATAAAACCTTGGTCAAATTCCCGAAAGGGTCGTAGAGATAGAGCGTGTTCACCATCATCGTACTCTTGTTTATGGCCAGGGTCACCTTGTTGTAATCTTCCCCTTCCTCCTTCGGCCTGAGTTCGATAAGGTAGCTCCCGTCGGCCTCGAATTCCCCGGATTCAGAGAAGCTGGTTTTGTAGAGGTCCTTTATTTTGCCTAACCCCGAGAGCAGTGTGGACGTACTCTCGGTCTCTGAGACCTGATTCAATGGGGATTCTATCACCTGCTTTTCCTCTTCATTATAGAACCAGAGGGTACGCCCGTCCGACACTATCTGGTCCTTATACGGCTCATTGTAATTCCATCTCATCTTTCCCGGCTTTTTAAACCAGACCTCGCCGTCCGATTTCTGCACAGTGTTCAAGGCTTTGACCGTGGCCTCCTGAGTAAAATCCGCATGGAAATCCTCTATGTCTTCGTACTTCTTCTGAATCTTGTCGACTACTATGTCAATGCTTTCGTTCTGCACGGAATATCCGGCAGTCGATGTAAATAATAACCCCAAAATGACTAAAATGATCTTTTTCAACTCGTGCGCCTCTCGTTTATCTGACTTAAATCTATAAACACTTCCCTAGGCTTCCCGGCGACTTCCTGGGGACCGACCACGCCCTCTTTTTCCATTATTTCCACTATCCGGGCAGCCCTATTATAACCTATTTTGAGCTTCCTCTGGAGCATGGATATCGAGGCCTGACCGGTCTCGGCTATAGTCCTGAGCGCGTCGAAATAGAGCTC